>NZQO01000065.1 GCA_002693605.1 Flavobacteriaceae bacterium | reverse complement strand
TGCTACACCCCGATTTGTGCAAGTTGCTCATCATAGATAACGAACCAGTGTTGCAGTATTACGACGAAACAATAGATGACCTGCACGCCGTAATACCTCGTATCGGGGCATCGCACACTTATTTTGGTGTGTCGCTCGTGCGCCATTTGGAAGCGCTGGGCGTATTCTCGGTGGTCTCAGCAGAGGCCATTCAGTTGTCTCGAGACAAGTGGAGCTCGTTTCAAACCTTAATTAAGCACGGGGTAGCCGTGCCAAAAACGGTGCTGTTTTCCAATTTGGTGGCAGAATCGGTCGTGGCAGAGTTCAATGAGCAACCCGTGGTCATTAAATTATTGGAAGGCACCCATGGCCAGGGGGTTACCTTAACAGAAAAACCAAACCATACCATTGCCACTTTAGAAATGCTTCAAGCTGCTAACCAAACCTGCATCGTACAGGAGTTTATCGAAGAATCAAAAGGTAAAGACTTGCGCGTAATCGTGGTAGACGGCGAAGTCGTGGCTTCCATGAAACGACAGTCGAAAGCTGGTGATTTTAGGTCCAACTTGCATCGCGGTGGTTCCTCGACGACCATTGCCCTCCATGCCGAAGAGGAGGCGATTGCAATCAAGGCCGCCAAGGCCTTGAAATTGGGGGTGTGTGGGGTAGATCTATTACAATCAAATAGAGGTCCGTTAGTGCTCGAGGTAAATTCCACCCCGGGGCTAGAGGGCATCGAAACTTCCACCGGAGTAGATATTTCCGGTAAAATCATTTCGTATATTGAGCGCAACAAAAAATAGCAGTTGGCTATCTCGACATATTGGTCTGCGGTTAAATTTCCAATAGCTTTGCAATTTCGTATCTTGCAGGTAAACCTCGCTATATTTTGAAAAGAAACATTGGTCGCATTGACAAGGCAGATTTTCCCCTGCTTCATTTAAACGATATCGACGTAAAGATCGATACCGGCGCCTACACCTCAACCATCCATTGCAAAAATATGAAGGTGGAAAACGATTACCTCAAGTGCAATTTTCTGGATGAGAACCACCCGGCATACCACGAGAAGGAATTCGTCTTCGACAAGTACGACGTGCGCGTGGTAAAGAGTAGTAATGGCGTTGCCCAGGCCCGTTACAGAATTTTGACCGAGATTGTGCTCTTCGGAAAAACTTTTCCCATATTTTTGACCCTCAGCGATCGCGAGGAAATGAAATTTCCCGTGTTGTTGGGACGGAAATTCTTGACCAAGCGTTTTGTGGTCGATATCAACAAAACCAACCTTTCCTATAAGTTAAAAATGAAGAATGAACATTAAGATCCTATCGGCAAACCCGAACCTTTATTCTACCAAACGATTGGTAGAGGCAGCGAAAAAACGCAAGCACGATGTGGAGATCGTGGACCATACCAAGTGCGATATCGTTATCGAGAAAAAAAATCCGGTTATTTTCTACAAGGGAAAGATACTAAGCCCTACAGATGCGGTAATTCCGCGTATTGGGGCCTCGGTCACCTTTTACGGAACGGCGGTGGTACGGCAGTTTGAAATGATGCACGTTTTTTCCACCACAGAGTCTATGTCGCTCGTGCGCTCGCGCGATAAGTTGCGCAGTCTCCAAATACTGTCCCGTGCCGGGCTCGGGCTTCCAAAGACTATTTTCACGAACTATTCAAAAAACGTAAAGGAAATTATAGACCAGATTGGCGGCGCCCCGGTAATTATCAAACTATTGGAGGGCACCCAGGGAATTGGCGTTATCCTAGCCGAGACGCGCAAAGCTGCCGAATCTGTTATCGAGGCCTTCAACAACCTGCAGGCCAGGGTAATTGTACAGGAGTTTATCAAAGAGGCTGGAGGCGCCGACATTAGGGCGTTCGTAGTTGATGGCCATGTGGTAGGCGCCATGAAGCGGCAAGGAAAGGAGGGCGAGTTCCGTTCCAACTTGCACCGCGGCGGAAAGGCCAGCGTAATTACCCTTAGCGACGAGGAAGAAATTGCGGCCATTAAGGCTGCAAAGGCAATGGGCCTCGGCATTGCCGGGGTAGACTTGTTACAGTCAGATCGCGGACCGTTAATCCTGGAGGTAAATTCCTCACCCGGATTGGAAGGAATCGAGGCCGCAACCGGTAAGGACATTGCGACGACCATTATAAAGTATGCCGAAAGAAACGTGTAGTTATGGCGAATGAAAAAGAGGTTCCATTCATTGTTCTAGGTGAGAAAGTTGCCCTGGGCGAGCGCAAGACAATCGATTTCAGTATTGCGAAACTATACACCTCTACAAAGATTGACATACCGATTATTATTGACCGAGCAAAAAAACCTGGGCCCACGGTCCTCATCACCGCGGGAATCCATGGCGATGAGATTAACGGGGTTGAAGTGGTGCGGCAGTTAATCGCCAAGAAGATAAACCGCCCCACGCGCGGCACGATCATTTGCATTCCCATTCTCAATATATTCGGATTTTTGAATGCCGATAGGACCTTTCCCGACGGTCGCGACCTAAACCGCGTCTTTCCCGGCAGGAAAACGGGTTCGCTCGCCAGCCGGGTTGCCTATCATTTTGTGAAGGAAATTTTACCGCTGGCCGATTATTGCCTTGATTTCCATACGGGCGGGGCGAGCAGGTTCAACGCAGCGCAGGTACGGGTGTCGCCCGATTCGGAAAAACAGTTGGAACTGGCCAAAATTTTCAACGCTCCCTTTACGGTACACTCTTCTAACATGGACAAGACTTACCGAAAAACCTGCGCCAATATGGGTATTCCCTCACTCCTTTTCGAAGGGGGGAAATCTCTGGACAGCGACAAGATAATCGTTCGCGAGGGCGTAGAGGGCACTATGCGCATCTTAGCCCACCTAAAGATGCTGGCGCCTAAATTCCTGGTACCAAAGCCCAGGAGCCAAAATGTAATGATTGAAAAAAGCCGATGGATACGCGCACAGCGCAGTGGCCTTTTGCACACTAAGGTGGCCTGCAATAAGCACGTAGAAAAGGGCGAATTCCTGGCAACCATAACCGATCCATATGGCACTATGCGACATAAGGTGCTCGCCCCCAATGAAGGCTATATAATAAATGTTAACCAAGCGCCCATTGTTCACCAGGGTGATGCCATCTTTCATATTTCAACTATTGGCACGCTCGTACATGAGGACGAGGAACACGAGGACTAATGGACAAGAATAGCCTGCGCACCAAGTACAAGGCACTACGCGATACCCTAACACCTAATGAGGTGGCAGAACAAAGCCTGTTAATTGCCAACAAAGCCCTTACGCTTCCCATTTGGAACCGGCAGTACTATCACGTTTTCCTTTCCATTACGTCTAAAAAGGAGGTAGATACAGATTATCTTCTCCATATTTTGCAGGGGAAAGACAAAAGCGTTGTAATAGCCCGCTCAAATTTCGAGAATAATACCATGCAGCACATTCTATTGGAGGATTCTACTGAAATCAGGACTTCCACAATTGGCATTCCCGAACCTACTGGCGGAATAGAAATTCCCGCGCGGCAGCTTGACGTGATTTTTGTGCCCTTGCTAGCATTTGATAAAAACGGACATCGTATTGGCTATGGTAAGGGGTTTTACGATCGTTTTTTGGCAAGCTGTTCGCCAAATGCGATTTTCGTCGGGCTATCTTTTTACGAGCCCGAACCCGAAATACCTTTCAGTGCTACCGATATTCCGCTGCATTACGCTGTTACGCCCGTTAACACTTTTACCTTCTAAAACGAAAAATAAGCGCATTTCAACATTATTATTAGTCTAATTATCGGTATTTTTGCCTGATATTATACGAATTTACTTACGAGTTAATATATTTTACTATATTAGCTCTGTTCTAAGTTCCCAAATAGCCTATGAATTTTCTCGCACAACGAAGAAGCAATTTTCTTCTGAAACAGGATAAAAGTAACACCCAGGTCCGTACCGAAAGTACTAATGCGCCTGCAATAAACGTATCCCGTCTTTCAGGAATTGGTTCGTGGAAAATAGATTTCATAGAAAAGACTACCCATTTCGACGCCCAGACGCGTAAGCTGTTGCAAATACCGACCGATTTTCGACCCTCTTTGCACAAGCTTGACCAATTTTATTTCGAGGAGTTCCGCGAGAAGGCCGTTCAGGTTTTCTACGAATGTCGCGAGGGGAATTCCTTCAGCGTTATTTCAAAAATGAAAAATTACCAAAAGCGCGAACTTTGGGGCAAGATTACCGGCGAGCCCATTTATAACGAGAAGCGCCAGGTAATAGGGATCTTGGGCATTTTTCAGGACGTTACTGCCGAGAAGGAGCAAGAATTGCAACTAAAACAAACCATTGCACAACTCAAGAACCAGAACGGGAGTCTTCAAAATTTTGCGAAAATTACTTCCCATAACTTGCGTTCCCTTGCCAACAACCTGCAACTGTCACTAGAACTTTTACACGGGTCCGATAGTGTGGAGGAACAATCCGAGCTATTGAACGGGATGTCGCAAATTTCAGAGAACTTCAATACCACGATCCACCATCTCAATAAAGTCCTTGCCATACAGGGCAAGGCTCGTGGCGAGAAAGAGCCCGTGGTACTAAAGGAGGTGCTGGAAAGCGTGCTTCACCTGGAGCACGACCTAATTTTGGAGACCGATACCGAAGTGTATTCAGATTTTTCCGAATTACCCGTGGTTCCGCACCTAACCGAATTTATGGAATTCGTGATTCGCGAATTGTTGGTAAACGCCATTACCTATAGAAGCCCGAACCGAAAACCGGAAATAAACATCTATTCGTCTATTGAAAACGATAAAAAGCTCCTGACCATCAAGGACAATGGGCTGGGCATCGATATGTCGAAGCATGAAGCGCGGTTGTTCCACCTATACCAAACGTTTCATGACCGACCCGAAGCCAGTGGGGTAGGCCTGTTTTTAGTGCGTAACAAGATTGAGGCAATGTTAGGTGCAATTTCCGTGAAAAGTGAAGTAGATAAGGGAACGACCTTCCAAATCGAATTTTAGGCCTTCGGCTCTTCTCCCTTCGGAAACGCCTTATTGTTGAAAACAATTAGCAGCAGCACCCCTATCGTTATGGCCGAATCGGCAATATTGAAGACAGGTTCGAAAAATACAAAATGTTCTCCTCCCCAGAAGGGGATCCACTCCGGCAACATCCCGTTCCACAACGGAAAGTACAGCATATCTACCACTTTACCGTGAAACAGCGTTCCATAGCCACCATCAACCGGCATAAAACTCGCCACCTGGTTTAGGCTATCGTTAAAAATAATCCCGTAAAAAACCGAGTCAATGATATTGCCCATCGCACCCGCGAATATAAAGGCAATGGCCACGGTCAATACGCGAGGTGAATTCTTCCGTACCGAGTCCCAAAGCCACCAACCTATACCCACGATGGCCAACAGACGGAACAGGGTTAGGAACAATTTACCGTACTCGCCCGGTATCTTGGCACCCCACGCCATGCCCTCGTTTTCCACAAAATGGATTTTAAACCAACTGAAAACATCGAAGCCATCGCCCAGCATAAAACTGGTTTTGATGTACACTTTTGAAACTTGATCTACCAAGAGAATCAAGAAAATAATGAGAGCGGCTTTCCTTAAGGACATGGGCACATTAGATTTATTGCAGCACCTATATTGAAACTGGTACGCTTGCGCAAAAATAGGAATATTATTCGGTTTGCGTTAGGCTAATATTTCCCCACACGCTTTCTGCGGAAATGGTATACCTGCCTGAATCGGGAAGGTGGTTCTTGACCTTTCCGTATATTGAAGAGACACTCCCGGCGGTAGCGCTGTGCGCAGCTATCTCGATGTCCCCCTGCTTTGTCTGTAGCGAGGCATTGCCCGAAAATTTACTAAATACGCATCGCCCGGTTTCCAGCCGTGCGGTTATGGCTCCATACTTTCCTGATGCGTGCACCGATGCCGATTTGCTTTCAATCTGCACTGATATTCCTTCCGGAACAACGAGCACCATTTCTACCGCCAACACCTTATGTGCGGCGAGCTTGTCATCCGCCCTTTGGAAAAATGGCGTAAATCCCGTTTCTATCTGCAACAGTCGCTTGCCGTTAGGTACCCTGTCAGGCACTTCGGATGTCTTCAAGAGTAGATGCTGATACGTTTCGCCCTCTACCGAAACTGAAAGTTGAATGTTCGTTCTTTCTTCCGAAGAAATTTTGATGGTATAAAGGTCGTCTGACTCGATTGCCACGGTATGGATTGCCGCAGCATCCCAAGAACGTTCCAGTTGTTTCTGTGGGAAGCAAGTTGCACTCATAAAAAGTGCGAAAAGTATTGCCACGTTTCTATATTCCATAAAAAAACCCCAGTGGTGGCTGGGGCTTTGGGTAATTTGAAAAATTTATTTCTGCATATTCTTGGCCTCGATGCTCAAGGTGGCATGGGGCACGAGCCTCAACCTATCAGGGTTGATTAGCTTTCCGGTTACGCGGCAAATTCCATAGGTTTTATTCTCGATGCGAATAAGCGCGTTTTTGAGATCCCTGATGAATTTTTCCTGCCGTATGGCCAATTGCGAATTCGCTTCCTTGCTCATTACCTCACTGCCCTCGTCGAACGCCTTAAAGGTAGGCGATGTATCATCGGTACCATTGTTGCTATCGTTCTTATAGGCACTTTCAATAAGCTCAAGCTGTTCCTTGGCCTTTCTTATTTTTTCCTGAATTAGCGCCTTGAACTCTTCCAGTTCCTTATCGCTATATCTGTTTTTTTCTTCTGCCATCGTTAATGTTTTTTAATTTGCAACCGAGTTTCGATATCGTCGAACACAATTTCGGTACCATTGTTAAGCGCGGTCTCAAAATGCAGCGCCTCGGTCAAGGTTTCTTGTTTAATATACTCGAGGTTCTCGGTTACTGCAGACATAAGTCGCTTGTTTTCCTGTAGTGTTACATCTACCCTGTCGGTTACCTCAAAGCCCGAGTCTTTCCTGATATTTTGAATACGGTTCACCAACTCCCTAGCTATCCCCTCGTTCTTGAGCTGTGGGGTTATGGTAACGTCCAATGCCACGGTAATGCCATTGGCGTTCGCCACGAGCCACCCCTCAATATCGCGGGAGGAGATGAGAACGTCATCGAGGGTCAATATAGTATCTTTTCGGTTAATATTGACAGAAATTTCACCATCTTTTTCGAGTTTCCCAATTTCAGATTGGCCGAAATTGCCAATGGCAGCGGCGACTTGCTTCATATCTTTTCCAAATCGCGGCCCCAACTTCTTGAAGTCCGGTTTTATCTGCTTCACCAAAATACCAGAGCCCTCATCGATAAGCTCGATCTCCTTAATGTTCACTTCCGATTTTATCAAATTCGAAACGGCCTCAATTTCCACTCTCGTGGCATTGTCCAGTACCGGTATCATTATTTTTTGAAGGGGCTGCCGAACCTTGATTTTTTCGCGCTGTCGCAGTGATAGCACTAGGGAGGAAATGGTCTGGGCACGTTGCATTTTTCGCTCCAAATGAGTATCTATATAGGCAGTATCGGCCTTTGGGAAGTCACTCAGGTGCACCGATTGCGCACCGTCTTTTACCACGCCGCCCACTAGGTCGCGATACAGTTGGTCCATAAAGAATGGCGCTACCGGCGCACTGAGCTGGGCCACTGTCTTAAGGCAAGTATATAGCGTTTGGTAGGCCGAAATTTTATCGGTACCATAACTTCCCTTCCAATAACGTCTTCGGCTAAGTCTCACGAACCAGTTGCTCAAATTCTCCTGTACGAATTCCGAAATGGCTCGCGTGGCCTTGGTGGGTTCGTAATCAGTATATGCGTCGTCTACCTTTTGTATTAAGGTGTGCAATTCGGAAAGGATCCATCGATCTATCTCGGGCCGATCCTTTAACGGAATGTCTTTCTCTGAATAATCGAAATTATCCAGATTGGCATATAAGCTGAAGAAACTGTAGGTATTATAGAGGGTTCCGAAGAACTTATTGCGCACTTCGGCAATTCCGTCACTATCAAATTTCAGGTTGTCCCAGGGGTTTGCATTGCTTATCATATACCACCTGGTGGCGTCTGGCCCATACGTTTTGAGGGTTTCAAAGGGATCTACCGCATTGCCAAGGCGCTTGGACATTTTTTGTCCGTTCTTGTCGAGTACGAGTCCGTTAGACACCACGTTTTTATAGGCCACATCGTCGAAAATCATCGTGGCAATGGCGTGGAGCGTGTAGAACCACCCGCGGGTTTGGTCTACTCCTTCGGCGATAAAATCGGCCTTGCGCCAAGTTTCCTCAACCTTTTGTTCATTTTCGAAAGGATAATGCCACTGTGCGTAAGGCATGCTTCCGCTATCGAACCAAACGTCTATAAGGTCTGCCTCGCGCTTCATGGGAGCGCCAGAGCTAGACAGCAAAACGATATCATCGACTATATTTTTATGGAGATCGACCGTAGCGTAGTTTTCTTCTGAATAATTTCCGACCTCAAAACTGTTGAAAATATCTTTTTCCATGAGTCCGGCCGCGACTGCTTTCTTCATTTCTTCCTTCAACTCGCCAATGGAGCCGATGCACTTTTCCTCCTTGCCGTCCTCGGTACGCCATATGGGCAGCGGAATGCCCCAGTAGCGCGAGCGGGAGAGGTTCCAATCGTTTGCATTGGCAAGCCAGTTGCCAAAACGGCCATCTCCGGTAGCCTTGGGCTTCCAGTTAATTTTTTGGTTCAGCTCGAACATTCTGTCCTTGAACTCGGTAACCTTTATAAACCACGAGTCTAGCGGGTAGTAAAGAATGGGCTTGTCGGTACGCCAACAGTTGGGGTAACTGTGCACATATTTCTCTACGTGGAAAGCCTTGTTTTCTTCCTTCAGCTTAATGACCAGTTCGACATCGACTGATTTTTCGGGCGCGTCGCCCTCGTCGTAATATTCGTTCTTCACGTACTTACCGGCCAATTCCCGCATTTCGGGTCGGAATTTGCCCTGTAAATCTACCAATGGAACGCGATTTCCGTTTTCGTCGCGTACCAATAGCGGCGGCACCTCTGGAGATGCTTCCTTGGCCACTTTGGCATCGTCTGCGCCAAAGGTAGGCGCGGTGTGTACGATACCGGTGCCGTCTTCGGTCGTAACGAAATCGCCCGCAATAATTCGAAACGCATTTTCAGGATTTTCTAAAGGTTGGGCGTAATCGAGTAATTGCTCATAGCGAATGCCCACCAACTCGCTTCCCTTGCATTCCTTTATAACGTAATAAGGTATTTTCTTATCACCTTGGGTGTAGCCTTTAAGGGCATCTTCGGTCTCTACTTGCTCGTACTTGCCACTAAACTGTGCGCTAACCAAGTTCTTGGCCAGTACTACATAAATAGGCTCGTAGGTGTACTGGTTAAAGCTGCGTACTAGTACATAATCTATCTTGGGGCCCACGGTTAGGGCGGTATTGCTTGGCAATGTCCACGGAGTGGTGGTCCAGGCCAAAAAATAAATGGTATTGCTTTCTTCCGCTAGGAAATCTGGGAGGGTGTCGGCGATGGCCTTGAATTGGGCAACGGCCGTGGTATCGGTTACATCCTGGTAAGTGCCCGGTTGATTCAGCTCATGGGAGCTCAACCCCGTACCGGCCTTTGGCGAGTACGGCTGAATGGTATACCCCTTGTACATAAGGCCCTTATCGTAAATTTCTTTCAGTAGCCACCATACAGTTTCCATGTACTTTGGTTGGTACGTTACGTATGGATCGTCCATATCTACCCAATAGCCATATTCTTCGGTGACCTTGTTCCATACATCGGTATAGCGCATGACGGCCTTTCTGCAGGCTTCGTTATAGGCCTCTACGGAAATTTTGGTGCCAATATCTTCCTTGGTGATACCAAGTTCCTTTTCCACCCCGAGCTCTATGGGCAAACCGTGGGTATCCCACCCGGCCTTTCGGTCTACCTTAAAGCCTTTCTGGGTTTTATAGCGGCAAAAGATATCCTTGATGGCGCGGGCCATGACGTGGTGAATGCCAGGCAGGCCATTAGCCGAGGGAGGTCCTTCAAAGAACACAAAAGGCTCGTTCCCCTCGCGAATGGAAATACTTTTTTCGAAGATGTTATCTTCCTTCCAAAAACCAAGTACTTCCTTGCCTATTGAGGGAAGGTCTAATCCTTCATACTCCTTAAATTTCTTGCTCATAAACTGTTGCCTTTCAATAAGGACGCGAAATTACGGAATTTTGGGCAAAAAGGCTACGCTGCCACTTATGAAATTCGAACCCCTCGGTGGTCCTTCTTTCTGTCAATTGCCCGCCTATCATGTGATATTATCTTTGTAGCTTTACACGCTAGGGGTCAATATGTTAAACCGGCCCGTTTCCGCATTAATTCTGAAGCGCTCCCGCGGGGTGCAAGTCTATGAAAAACACTTTCCGCTTCCTGTTGGCCTTGACCCTTTCGGTGCTGTTGCACTCGTGCGAAACCAAGAAACAGGTCGATTTGATAATTTCTGACGTACATGTGGTAGACGTGGTTACCGGGGAAGTGCTCCCGCACATGGACGTGATCATTTCAAACGAACGGATCGCGGCCATTCTAGACCATAGCATACACTCCCCCTATACCGCAAAGACTGAAATTGATGGCAGCGACCATTACCTCATTCCCGGCCTATGGGACATGCACACGCATACTTGGTGGGGCTACGATGATTTCTTTCCGCTGCTAATTGCGAACGGCGTTACCGGTATTCGGGAAATGTTCGGCGACATTACCGCGGTGAACATAATTCGCGAAAAGATCAAGAACGATACGCTCATAGGCCCCGAAATCGTAACTGCTGGAGCTATTATCGATGGAAGCCCAGCCCTTTGGCCCGAATCTGAGGAGGCGGCAACGCCCGAAGAAGGGCGAGCCCTGGTTCGGAAACAACATAGTGCGGGCGCCGATTTCATTAAGGTTTATTCCTACTTGGATAGGGACACCTACTTTGCCATCGCCGATGAGTGCAATAAACTGAATATTCCGTTCGGCGGGCACATTCCCGACCAGGTGAAATTGGAAGAGGCCATTGCGGCCGGACAAAAAAGTGCAGAGCATTTTATCTCGCTACTGGAATACTGCTCTACCGAGCGCGATTATTACTACGATGTGATGGCCGGAAGGATAAGCGATACGACACTTACCGGAGAGGATGGCTTTATCAATACCATGGAATTCATGATGTCAAGTTTCAGCGAAGCGAAGCTGGATGACCTTACCCAATTGCTCGCCAATAGCGATATGTGGATCTGCCCCACCTCGACCGTTAACCGGGCCTTTGCCTATATAGATACCACCCAATACAAACATTTCGACCGGTTGGCATTTATGCCAGATTACGCCGTTCGCAATTGGGACCCCCAGGAACAACCCTGGTTTACCAATAAAACCGAAGCCGATTTTAATACTTGGAAAGAGTGGTACCGTCTCAGTCTCAAAGCAATGAAGCCCATGCTCGATGGCGGTGTTAAATTCCTGGCCGGAACAGATTATCCCAACGCCTATACCTATCCAGGGTTCAGTCTTCACGATGAACTCGAAATTTTCGTTGAAGCCGGCTTTACCAATTTAGAGGCACTGCAAACGGCCACCTTGAACCCAGCGAAATTCCTCAATGTCACCACCGAGTTAGGCACCGTGGCCCCGGGGAAGGTTGCAAATTTACTTTTATTGGAAAAAAACCCCTTGGAATCGATCTCCAATTCCCGTACTATCAAAGGGGTTGTATTACGGGGGGTGTACATTTCGGCAGAAGAATCGCAGCTGAAAATCAAGCGGTTGGCCCGTAAGAATACCCGTCCGAAAATACGGGAGGCACTCCTTCCCATTTTGCTAGAAGAAGACGTACAGGCGGCTATTGCGCATTACAATCAACTTTTGAAGGAAGAACCCGATGGTTTCAATTTTGACGAAGAGCAGCTAAACACCCTCGGGTACGATTTATTGAATATGGAACGCGTTGATCAGGCAATTGTCATGTTCCGTTTTAACGTAAAAATGCATCCCTACTATGCCAATGGCTATGATAGCCTTGGAGATGCCCTCCTGGCAAACAATGATACAGTGGGAGCGCAACGGGCATACCAAAAGGCCCTAGACTTAGGCATGGGCGACGTTTCTAAGAACAAGTTGGAGAAGCTAAACGCTACCCGCGACTGAACCTGCCGTTATCTATAAAAATTAGTATTTCTCAAATTTTAGGTAGTTATTGGCTAACTTTTATGAAATTTTTGGCGACTCAGTGTTTTGCTTATGAGTATTTTAAGCTGCAACTAACACTAATTATACAACCATGAGCAACAAGAAAGAAAATTTCGCCCGTTTTGGTGTAGCAACTAAGGGTATTGTCTATTTTTTAATAGGAGGATTAACGGCTATGGCAGCCTTTGGATATGGTGGCCAAAAAGCGGGTAGTGGCAGTGCACTTGACTTTATCGCCCAGCAGTCCTTCGGGCAGATTTTACTGGTCCTCACCGCACTAGGACTAATCGGTTATGTTTTCTGGCGTTGGTACCAGGCCTTCGCCGATCCAAAAAATAATGGCACCGATACCAAGGCCATTGTAAAACGACTGAGTTATTTTGGCAGTGGTGTGTTTTATGGTATTCTTGCCTATTCGGCGCTACAGCGCGCGTTGGGCAATGGTGGCTCCGGAAGTGGCAGCAACTCACTGTTTCAAAAGATATTCAGTTCAGATTATGCCATGACATTTGCCATCGTCATCGGTATTATTCTTGCCGGAAAGGCCATCTATGAATTTTACCAGGCCTATTCAGGAAAGTTCCGTGAGGAAGTTGACGAGGCAGGCCTAGACCACAAGGCACAGGAAGTCGTTATTAAATCTGGGAAAGTTGGCTTTACCGCCAGAGGTATCGTGGTGGGCATAATGGCTTTTCTCATGTTCCGTGCGGCCTTTAGTGGCAACCTGCAAGAGGTGAGCAAGACCGATGCCTTTAGCTACCTGCAAAACGAATTTGGTACCGTGGTCATGGGTATAATCGCATTGGGGCTATTGGCCTACGGCGTTTTCATGATAATAAAGGCCAAGTACAGCAGCTTGGCGGTAGACTAAGACTCGGCAGCATCTAGATCGGGATCCTTCCCTCCGTTGGCGTATTTCTGTTCCAGCTCGGCTTGAAATTCTTCCATCACGGGCTTCACGGTACTCTCCGGAAGGTCGGCAATGCGTATGTACATTAGTCCGTCAACCGCATTGTTGAAAAGAGGATCCACATTAAACGCCACGACTTTTGCATTCTGCTTGATGTATTTTTTGATTAGTACCGGCAATCGGAGCGAGCCAGGCTCCACCTCATCTATAATCTTGTCGAATTTATTCAAGTCGGCCTCGCTTTCATCGAAAATGAAGTCTTTGTCGGCATCCTTTAGCTTCACCTTGTACTCCTTCTTCGGATTGATGTACTGCGCGACATAGGGATCGTAATAATTCGATTTCATGAACTCGATCATCAAGCTCTTGCTGAAGTCAGAAAATTTGTTGCTGATGCTTACGCCGCCAATCAAATAACGATGTTCGGGGTAGCGCAACGTGGTATGCACGATTCCCTTCCAAAGTAGAAATAAGGGCATAGGCCGCAGTTGGTATTCCTTTATAATAAAGGCCCGTCCCATTTCAATGCTCTTGCCCATCATTGGATAGAGCTCCGGTTCAAAGCGAAATAGGTCCTGCAGGTAAAACCCATCAATACCAAACTGTGGGAATATCTGCGAGCCAAGTCCCATTCTATAGGCCCCGGCTATTTTCCTGGCATCATTATCCCACAGGAACATATGGTGATAGTAGGTATCGAACGTATCCAGGTCGACCGAGTTGTTCGTGCCCTCACCCACTTCCCGAAAGGTAATCTCTCGCAGCCTCCCTAATTCCCGAAGGATATTCGGGATGCGGTCTGCCTGTGCCAAGAACACCTCATAGTTTTTGCTGATGAGAAGGCGCTTTTCGTCGCTGCGCAAACCCTCAATCTCGCGCTCCATATCCGCAACGGGAATGGGGCCCGCGATTTTTTTGGGCGGTTTTGAAATTTTTAGCTGTTTGGGTAACGGGTTTAGTACCTTCTTATTCTGAAATGGGTTGGCAAGCACGTAGGTTTTCTTCCGAAGAAAATTGGTGAAAGTCTCCAGTGATTCGTGTTCCTTTTGGTCGCTCACCGCAATGGGGTGCCCAATGCGAACCTTAATGACGCGTTGTTTCTGCGTGAGGAGCTCAGACGGCAACTTGGCCGTGCGAAGCGTATCGCTCAATTTCGCCAGACGGTAAAACAGCTTGCTATTCTTGGCATGGAAATAAATGGGCACAACGGGTACCTCGGCCTTCTTTACCAATTTCATAGCGGCGACTTCCCACGGCTTATCTACCACTAACCTGCCATCGCGGTAGGTCGACACCTCGCCCGCAGGGAAAATTCCCAGCGGATGTTCCTCACGCAAATGGGCAATGGCGTTCTTAAACCCTGAAAGGCTGCTCTTCGCATCCTTTCTGTCCTCAAAAGGGTTCACCGGCATGACGTACGGCTTTAGCGGCTCAATACGGTGCAGGAGGAAATTGGCGATTATCTTGAAGTCTGGACGATGCTCAAGCAGTAGCTTCAATAGAAGAATGCCGTCAATGCCGCCCAATGGATGGTTAGATATGGTAATGAACGGACCGGTTTTGGGAATGCGCTTTAAATCTTCCTCGGGAATTTCAAACTTGATTTCAAACTCGTCCAAAAGGGCATTGATAAACTCAAGGTCGTTTAAGTGCTTGTTGCGATTGTATATTTGGTTTAGGGTATTAATGTTCAGCACCTTCATTAAGGTCCATCCCAAGGAAGTGCCCAAAAAGCCGAATTTATCGACATTGATGGCCTTTGCCACTTCCTTTGCGTTTACTAATCCCATGCGGTGTTGGTTGTTTAGGTACGCCCCCGCTTAGCCGGGGCGTCTGCACAAATATAGCGAAACCAATTAAGACTATTCCTTGATTACCAACTGAACGGTTTCGCGGCTTTCCTGTTTCAGAAGTACCTTCTTGTTCTTAACCAGGGCCTCAATTTCAGCAGGTTTGGAATGCCTAATGGTGTACAAAGTGACGCCCTCGTTCCACTTAACCTCGAAGGTGGCCCGCAATTTGGCCAATAGCGGTGCCAGGTTATCGAACTTATTGTCTACGCAGACCGAGAAACTGATGGCTGAATTCTGAATCAACTCCACCTTCATCTTGTATTCGTGCAACCACAGGAAGACCTCGCTAATACTGTCTTCCATAATGAAGCTGAAATCGAGCGAGGAGAGCGAAATGAGCACCTGATTGCGCTTCAGGATAAAGCAAGAGGTCATTGGGTCTAGCGCAACGCCCTTGCCCACGCACGTACCCGCATCTGTTGGATTTATGAATGATTTTACGTAGAGTGGTATTTCCTTGCGCTGCAGCGGCTGCAATGTCTTGGGGTGTATCACCGAAGCACCGTAGAAGGCCAGTTCTATCGCCTCCCTATAGGAAATGTGGTTCAACAGTGTCGTTTTCTCGAAATACCTTGGGTCGGCGTTCAACACGCCCGGCACATCTTTCCAAATGGTAACACATTCTGCGTTGAGGCAATAGGCGAATATGGCCGCGGTATAATCACTGCCTTCCCTTCCTAATGTAGTAGTAAAATTATTTTCCTGTTCGGCACCCAGAAATCCCTGGGTGACCGTAATTCCCCTGTTCGCCACGGTAGCCGAAATGTGCAGCTGGGTTTGTTCCCAATCTACCTTCGCATCACGATAGTTGCCATCGGTCTTGATACAGGAGCGCACGTCGAGCCACGTGTTCGAAATTCCCAAGTCGGTCAAATACGCACTTACAATAGTACTGGAAACCAACTCGCCATAAGAGACTACCTGATCGTACACATACGCGTGGTTTTGTGATTTGGTGGTGTCTATAAAGGTCCGCATTTCCTGAAAGAGCGACTTTACCTTTCCGAAGATGGTATGCGAGGCATTCGGAAATAATTCCTGAACGATGGCATGGTGGTAATCGTATACGATCTGTACCGACCCTTCCAAGTTCTGCGGATTCGTAAAATAATCGGTCACCACGACTTCCAATGCGTTGGTCATTTTGCCCATGGCTGAGATGACGATGATCAAATCCTTTTCATTTAGGGTAGAAAGCACCTCGCCCACATTTACAACGCCAGCCGCATCTTTTACCGACGCCCCTCCAAACTTAAATACCTTCATATTATTTTTTCTTGCAATATTCGCTCAAATTTTCCTCGTCCATATGCACCACGTGCCAATCGCGAAGTACCCGTGCGCCCGTTCGCTCATAAAACCGGATGGCGCCGTCATTCCACCCCAGCACTTCCCATTGTACGCGTTTCGCGTTATGGCTCAATCCGTATTCCATCACCCTTCGGTATAGCGCCTCGCCAATACCTTTGCCCCGTTGGGCCCTAGTGACAATCAAATCTTCAAGGTGAAGGGCAACTCCTTTCCAGGTGGAATAGCGGAAATAGACCAGTGCCATCCCAACGATAACTGAATCGCGCTCCGCGACAAAACAGTGGAATTTCGGTATATCGCCAAAGCCGTCCTCCTGTAAGGCGGTAACCGTCAACTCGACCGCATCGGGCTCCCGTTCAAAATCGGCGAGTTCCTGAATGAGTGCTAAAACGGCAGGCATGTCCTCCCTACGTGCGTTTCTAACAATACTTTCCATAGTTTTGGTTTAGAGGAACAAATATCGGTTCAATTTCTTAAAATTCCCGATATTTGCAGCAAATTCAAAGACAATCTGCGGTTATGGCCAAACAAAATCAATCCTTGGGAGAATTTATCATTGAAAACCAATCGGAGTTCAAATATTCCTCAGGCGAGCTGTCCCGCCTTATCAATTCCATACGTTTGGCGGCCAAGGTAGTTAACCACGAGGTTAACAAGGCAGGGCTTGTGGACATCCTAGGCGCGGCGGGCGACACGAATATTCAGGGTGAAGACCAGCAGAAGTTGGATGTCTTTGCCAATGAGGCGTTTATCAAGACCTTGACAAACCGCGAAATCGTCTGCGGAATAGCAAGTGAGGAAGAAGATGATTTCATTACCATAAAAGGCCGAAACGAGCAGAACGAGAACAAATATGTAGTACTTATTGATCCCTTGGATGGCTCGTCTAATATTGACGTAAACGTATCGGTCGGGACTATTTTTTCCATATACCGAAGGGTGACCCCCGCGGGCTCGCCCGTAACCTTGGAAGATTTCCTGCAACCGGGCAACCGACAGGTGGCCGCGGGATACATTGTGTACGGCACCTCGACCATGATCGTGTACACCACTGGGCACGGTGTTAACGGGTTTACACTAAATCCTGCAATTGGCACGTACTATCTGTCGCATCCAAATATGAAGTTTCCGGAAAACGGAAAAATATATTCCGTGAACGAAGGCAATTATGTTCATTTTCCGCAAGGCGTGAAAGACTATATAAAATACTGCCAAAAGGAGGAAGGCGATCGCCCGTATACCTCGAGGTATATCGGTTCGCTCGTTTCCGACTTTCACCGAAATATGATAAAGGGAGGTATCTATATTTACCCGAATACCTCCAAGGACCCCAATGGGAAGCTTCGTCTGCTATATGAGTGCAACCCCATGGCGTACCTGGCCGAACAGGCCGGTGGCAAGGCGAGCAACGGTTTTGAGCGTATTTTGGATATTCAGCCAACCGAACTGCACCAGCGCGTACCGTTTTTCTGCGGAAGCAAGAATATGGTTGAAAAGGCCGAAGAGTTCATGCAAATGGCCAAATAAAAAACCCGAGACGGAAAGTCTCGGGCCTATATTTATTCTTGGAACGTTCTGTATATTATTTTCTGTTCAAAAGATACCTGTAATCTTCCAGATCCAATCCGCCGCTGTAAATTTCAATAGAGCGCTCGATCAATTTCTTGGCCAGTTCGGCCGTATAGCCCAATCCAATGGCATAGCGCTCGATCAAAAATCGCTCGTGGTCGTCAATTTCATGGTCGGCAAAGATCATTTCAAAGAGATCGTGCATGCGCTCCAATCGGCGGTCGGCATCATTGGGCGGATTAATGGGGTATTTCCCCGGATTCTTGAGCACCTCTTGGTATTCCGATTCGTCGATGTCCAGTTTCTTCGCAAAACGCCGCAGCAACTTCTCCTCCTCGTGGTTCAATTCGCCATCAATGGCCGCGATATTGGCAATAGAAGCAAAGTGCCCCAGGTTTCTGGAGTGTTCTCCGCTTTCAAAAAGATCTCTAAAGGTCATAGTCTTGATTTATGGTACAAATATAGGCCTTACGTGAAAATTTTCCGAAAACTAAAGAGGAAACTTTTAGGGTCGTTCCATTGTTAACCATTCATTCAGCACCGCTAAACTTTTCTTAATCTCGCCCAAATTTCTTAGAAATCCCTTACTTTTAGTTCGCTACGAATTGAGAAAATGAAACCACCCCTTTTGGTATTTAACGATAAGGGCATTTATTGCCAGCAAGCCGACGTCTATATTGACGCCTGGAGGCCAGTAGATAAGTGCATCATTACGCATGGCCATGCCGACCACAGCAGATGGGGCCATAAGCAATATATAACCCACCACAATAATATTCCCATTATAAAGCACCGGCTAGGCGATATCTCGGTATCCGGTAAAAATTGGAACGAAACCTTTACCATTAACGGGGTTACCTTTAGCCTACATCCTGCCGGGCATATCGTTGCCTCGAGCCAGGTGCGGGTAGAATATAAGGGCGAGGTCTGGGTATTTACGGGCGATTTCAAAACCGAGAACGACGGTCTTGCCGAGCCCTTCGAACCGGTACCCTGCCATACGTTCATTACCGAATGTACCTTTGGCCTACCAGCCTTTAAATGGGAACCGCAAGCCAGCGTGTTCAACGCTATCAACACCTGGTGGGCCCAGAATCAGAGTGAGGGAAAAACCTCGGTGCTGTTTGGCTATAGCCTGGGTAAGGCACAACGGCTGTTAAAGCACCTCGACCCATCGTTGGGAACTATCTACACCCACGGCGCAATAGAGAATATGACAGCGGTACTCCGTGAGAATTACCACTTGCCCGAAACGGTGCGAGTAACGCGCGAAACTACTTCAAACGAACTAAAGGGAAACATGGTCGTGGCACCGCCAAGCGCCCATGGCGGAACGTGGATTCGAAAAATGACCCCCTTCGTTACGGCCAGCGCCAGTGGCTGGATGGCCTTCCGGGGGGCACGCCGGCGCCGCGCCATCGATCGTGGCTTCGTGCTTAGCGACCATGCCGATTGGGATGGACTCCTCGAAACCATTGAGGCGACGGGCTGCGAAAAAGTGATTACCACGCACGGATATACCGATATTTTTTCACGTTACCTTAGGGAGGAATTAGGTTACGATGCCCGCACCGAAAAGACGCAGTACGAGGGTGAGCAGGGCGAATTGAACGAAAAGGAAGAGGGTAATGGCTCCGACTAATAAACTATCAAATCCAACCCAGACTACGCCACAAAAACGCGGCGGAATGGCCTATTTCGCCGATCTTATAAAAACTATCGACACTACCAACAAAACAAACGTCAAGGTTGAAGCCCTGGCAAACTACCTGAAAACCGCAACCGATGACGACAAGCTCTGGACCATCGCTATCCTCTCGCACCGGCGTCCCAAGCGCCCGGTAAATACAACGTTGTTGCGACACTGGGCCACTGAAATTAGCGGCATTCCCCTATGGCTGTTCGAGGAAAGCTACCATATTGTTGGAGACCTGGCCGAAACCATATCGCTAATACTCCCAAAATCGAATGAGGAAAGTGGGCAATCGCTTTCCGAATATATCAATCAGATCATCGCGCTGAAGGAGCTTCCCGAGTTAGAAAAGAAAAAATACCTACAGGAAAACTGGCTTCAACTAAATTATTACGAACGGTTCGTTTTCAACAAGATCATTACCGGAAGCTTTCGTATTGGGGTGAGCCAAAAACTGATGACGCGGGCCCTGGCCAAGGCTACCGATATCGACGAGGACATCCTCGCCTACAAGCTAATGGGCAATTGGACACCCCAATCGACCACCTTCAAAAAATTGATTCTTGAAGAGAATGAGGAGGATTATCTCAGTAAGCCCTACCCGTTCTATTTGGCGTATGCGGTCGAGGACGATTTCCAGGAAGAGCTGGAGCCGGTTACCCAGTGGAGCTTTGAGCATAAATGGGACGGTATACGCGCGCAAGTCATCCTTCGCAATGACGAGGTGTTTGTTTGGTCTCGCGGCGAGGAACTCGTGACCGATAAGTACCCCGAATTTCAACGATTTCTGAAGGAAATTCCTAACGGCACGGTCCTCGACGGGGAAATTTTGCCGTTTTCCGAAGGCCAGATTGCCAACTTTCAGGAACTGCAAACGCGCATTGGGAGAAAGTACATCTCGAAGGCGCTCCTCAAAAAAACGCCGGTCATTCTCAACGCGTACGATTTGCTGGAATGGAAGGGCGAGGATATACGGCACCGGCCATTTTCGGAACGCAGGGAACTCCTCGACGCCCTCATTGGCAATTGCAATTGCGATGAATTAGGGCTTTATCTCAGCGAGACGATGGAATTCGACTCTTGGGAAAAGGCCGCTGCCGAGCGCGACCTAGCGCGCGAAAAGCGCAGCGAGGGCCTGATGCTGAAACGGCAGGATTCGCCTTATTTGGTGGGCCGTAAAAAAGGCGATTGGTGGAAATGGAAGACCGACCCCTTTACCATCGATGCCGTGCTCACCTACGCAATGCGCGGCCACGGTCGCCGCGCCAACTTGTATACCGATTACACCTTCGCCCTCTGGAATGGCGACGAGTTGGTAACCTTTGCCAAGGCGTATTCTGGCCTCACCGATGCCGAGTTTAGGCAATTGGATGCATGGATCAAGAAAAATACCCTGGAACGATTTGGGCCCGTGCGCAGCGTTACCCCGCACCACGTGTTCGAGATCGCCTTTGAGGGAATTGCCGAAAGCAGCCGACACAAGAGCGGTATCGCCACGCGGTTTCCGCGCATGTTGCGCTGGCGCAAGGACAAGCCCATTCAAGAAGCAAATACCCTCACAGACCTGAAAGCCCTCATTCCAAAATGAACCAGGAGCAGCTTATCAATATCGCCCATGAATGGTTCGCCCGCCAAGGGTGGAAGCCGTTTCCATTTCAGAAAAAAACCTGGAAGGCATTTTTGCAGGGCAAGCACGGGCTCTTGAATGCCCCCACGGGAAGTGGCAAGACGTACGCGCTTTGGATGCCAATCGTTCTGCAATACCTGAGGGAAAACCCCGATTATAAAAAAAATCACCGCAAGGGCATCAAGGCCATTTGGATTACGCCGCTTCGAGCGCTCTCGGTCGAAATTCAACAAGCTGCCCAACGCGTGGCAGATGATCTGCAAACCGGGCTCACCGTGGGCATACGAACGGGGGATACGCCGCAGAGCGAACGGACCAAGCAGAAGAAAAATATGCCCGACCTACTCATAACCACCCCCGAGAGCCTGATGCTGCTCCTCGCCACAAAGGGCTATGAGAAGACCTTTAAGACCCTTACCGCCGTGGTGGTAGACGAGTGGCACGAGCTCTTGGGTAGTAAGCGTGGCGTACAGATGGAACTGGGCCTATCGCGGCTTAAAACCGTGTGCCCACAGCTTCGCATTTGGGGAATATCGGCTACCATCGGAAACTTGGGGCAGGCACAGGAGGTGCTCCTGGGGGTAGATAAAGCCTTCCAGGAAAATTCTGTACTGATCCGTTCTCGACAGAAAACCAAAATAAAGGTGATTTCCATAATCCCAAAAAAGATGGAGACCTTCCCTTGGCGCGGCCACTTGGGGTTACATCTGCTAGATCAGTTAGTGCCCATTATAAAAAACAGCAAGACTACCCTTATTTTCACCAACACTAGGGGCCAGGCCGAAATATGGTTTCAGAAGTTACTTGAAAAGCACCCCGAATTTGCGGGCGAAATTGCCATGCACCACGGCAGTATCGGTAAGGACACGCGCCTGTGGGTAGAGCAGGCCATTCGGAACGAATCGTTGAAAGCCGTGGTG
>NZQO01000064.1 GCA_002693605.1 Flavobacteriaceae bacterium | reverse complement strand
TTCAGTAGCAAAGGCCATTTGCGATTGTAGGCGGAAATTTTTAATGTTTTTTCCAATGACTTCAGAAAAAAGCAATTTGTGCCCATCGTCGTGCTGCGACAGGGCAAGGAAAGGTAGCAATACGAAAAGAAGTAGTAGTTTTCTACCCATTGGCGTAAATTAGTTGATTACCAAAGGTAGTTTCTTTGTAGGAATTATTTACGGTTACTCGACCAAGTAACGATAAATTCGTTAAGTAGATTTTAGAAGTAAGAAAAATCTTAACTGGCTTAACGCATCCGTCGGCCGCCACGGCCGCCACCACCATAGTGTTGCTTGGGCTGGCCAGCGCGTTTCATTTGCTGTTGCATCATCTTAATCTGCTCGTCCAGCATATTGTGCTTGTCCAGCTTCTTGGCTTCGCCCAACAATCGTTGTGCCTCGCGCTTGCGGTTTTTGGTCATGGCAATACCGGCAAGGTTTAGCTTCGTCATGGCCATGTCGGCAGTCATGTTCAGGCCAAGGGTTTCGGCCTTTTTAAAGTACTTTTCGGCCTCGTTCATATTGGTTTGGGAAACCATTAAACCGTTTAAATAGTAATAATAGCCCTGCTGTTTTTTAATGAGCGAGGCCTCGGGGTTTTTAATTTTGTCTAGCCATTTTTTGGCCCCGTCAAAATCTTGCTTTCGAAGGCGCAGAAAAGCCAATAGGATAATTTCATTTTTAAAATATAAGAACACGAATATAATGCTAAGTAGAATGAGCATTATGCCGTTACCAATGTTGCGGTCTGTAAATTGCCAAATTGCCGTACCGAAAACCAGGGCAGCCAAAATCAATTTTATATTTTTGTTGAACATAGTTCCTCTATTTTATGGGGCGACAAAGGTAGTAAAAACAAATAAATTTTTTTCAATTTATGGTTTGGGAAACTAAAAAATGATTGTATATTTGCACCCGACTTTGAGAAGAGGTCTATATAACGAAATTTGTCAGAAGTATTAATACAGATTTACAATGAAAAGAACATTTCAGCCATCAAAAAGGAAAAGAAGGAACAAACATGGTTTTAGAGAGCGCATGGCTTCTGTAAACGGAAGAAAGGTCTTGGCTGCCCGCAGAGCGAAAGGCAGAAAGAGATTATCTGTATCGTCTGAGCCACGACACAAAAAATAATGTTGATAAGTAATATACAGAAAAGGTGTTGTTTCTATACAGCACCTTTTTTTTATACCCTAACGCGTCGTAATTTTGCGACACCGAAAAAGTACTGTACCTATGCGTAAAAACGAAAATTTAAAATCCATTTTAATTATTGGTTCAGGGCCTATCGTTATTGGCCAAGCTTGTGAGTTTGATTATTCAGGGTCACAATCGCTGCGCTCGCTGCGCGAAGATGGCATTGAAACCATCTTGATAAACAGCAACCCGGCAACTATTATGACCGACCCCTCAATGGCCGATCATGTGTATTTACTCCCGCTTAATACGAAGTCCATCGTTCAAATCTTAAAGGAACATCCGCAAATTGATGCTGTGTTACCTACTATGGGCGGCCAAACTGCCCTCAATCTATGTATCGAGGCAGATGAAAAGGGAATTTGGGAAGATTTCGGCGTAAAGCTTATTGGCGTAGATATCGATGCCATAAACATTACAGAGGATCGCGAAAAGTTCAAGCAACTCATGGAGCGCATCGGTATTCCCGTAGCTCCCGCCAGAACGGCAAAATCGATACTTCAAGGAAAGGAAATTGCACAGGAATTTGGGTTACCCCTGCTTATTAGGGCTTCATACACCCTTGGGGGTGCGGGGGCTGCATTTGTGGAGACGGAAGATGAGTTCGAGGAGGCGCTGGCGCACGGACTTGAAGTGTCGCCCATCCACGAAGTGCTAATCGACAAGGCACTGCAAGGATGGAAGGAATACGAACTTGAATTGCTGCGTGACAAGAACGATAACGTGGTAATTATCTGTACGGTCGAAAATATGGACCCGATGGGTATCCATACCGGTGACAGTATCACGGTGGCTCCGGCGATGACGCTTAGCGACACCGCATTTCAGCGCATGCGCGATATGGCTATAAAAATGATGCGCAACATTGGCGATTTTGCCGGTGGCTGTAACGTACAGTTCGCCATTAGTCCCGATGAAAAGGAAGATATTATAGCCATTGAAATCAACCCGCGTGTATCACGTTCATCGGCCTTGGCATCGAAGGCTACGGGGTATCCCATTGCCAAAATTGCAACAAAATTAGCCCTTGGCTATACGCTTGATGAGTTGAACAACCAGATTACAAAAACCACCTCAGCACTGTTTGAGCCTACGCTAGATTATGTAATCGTGAAAATTCCTCGTTGGAATTTCGATAAATTTGAAGGATCGAACCGTATTCTCGGGCCGCAAATGAAATCGGTAGGCGAGGTTATGGGCATTGGGCGCTCTTTTCAGGAAGCATTGCACAAAGCTACCCAATCGTTGGAAATTAAACGAAATGGTATCGGGGCAGATGGTAAGGGGTATACCGACTATAACCAAATTCTCGACAAGCTGCAAAATGCCAGCTGGGACCGTGTTTTCGTAATTTACGATGCCATACAATTGGGGATTCCGTTAGCACGAATTCACGAGATTACCAAGATCGACATGTGGTTCCTTCGTCAATATGAAGAACTATATTTGCTCGAGAAGGAAATTTCAACCTATACTTTAGATACACTTCCGAGGGAATTATTGCTTGAAGCCAAGCAAAAAGGATATGGAGACAGGCAAATAGCGCATATGCTGAAATGCCTGGAAAGCCAAGTTTACAATAAGCGGGAAGAGCTCAACGTACAGCGTGTCTATAAATTGGTAGATACGTGTGCTGCCGAGTTTGTGGCACAAACCCCATATTACTATTCCACTTTCGAGAATGAAGTAGAAAGCGCAGACGGGACTTGCTATACTGCCAACGACAGTCCGGTGACCGACAAAAAGAAAATTATCGTACTTGGCTCCGGCCCCAACCGTATAGGCCAGGGAATCGAATTCGATTACTGCTGTGTGCACGGCGTTTTGGCCGCTGCCGAATGTGGGTACGAAACCATTATGATAAACTGTAACCCAGAAACGGTCTCTACCGATTTTGACGTGGCCGATAAACTCTATTTCGAGCCGGTATTCTGGGAGCACATTTACGATATTATACGCCACGAAAAACCCGAAGGTGTTATCGTACAGTTAGGAGGGCAAACTGCCCTTAAACTTGCCGAAAAGTTAGACAGGTACGGTATCAAGATTATGGGAACCAGCTACCAGTCGTTAGACCTCGCAGAGGACCGCGGAAGTTTTTCCACCTTGCTGAAGGATAATGATATTCCCTACCCGAATTTTGGGGTTGCCGAAACGACCGAGGAAGCCCTACAGTTGGCCGATAAACTCGATTTCCCATTATTGATTCGCCCGTCGTATGTATTGGGTGGTCAGGGCATGAAGATCGTAATCAACAAGAAAGAGCTGGAAGCGCACGTAGTCGATTTGCTTCGGAAAATCCCGAATAACAAATTACTGCTGGACCATTATCTCGACGGGGCCATCGAGGCAGAGGCCGATGCCATCTGCGACGGTGAAAACGTCTATATAATTGGAATCATGGAGCACATTGAGCCTTGCGGTATCCACTCGGGCGACTCCAACGCGCTGTTGCCCCCTTTCAACCTGGGCGATCTTGTACTGCAGCAAATTAAGGACCATACCAAGAAAATAGCGTTGGCACTCAACACGGTGGGGCTTATAAACATCCAGTTCGCCATTAAAGACGATATGGTGTACATCATCGAGGCCAATCCTAGGGCGTCACGTACCGTACCGTTTATTGCAAAGGCCTATGGCGAGCCCTATGTAAATTACGCTACCAAGGTAATGATCGGCGCCAACAAACTTTCAGATTTTGAATTTAATCCGAAACTGGAAGGATATGCCATCAAGCAACCGGTATTCAGTTTCAATAAGTTTCCGAAGGTCAACAAACAGCTAGGACCCGAAATGAAAAGTACCGGTGAGAGTATCCTATTCATAAAGAGCCTAAAGGACGATGACTTCTATGAGCTTTATGCACGCAGAAAAATGTACTTGAGCAGGTAATAACAAAATATTGGGAAGTAATTATTTAATATTTAGTATCTTAAAGGGGTTTAATTCAAACCCCTTTTTTTATGGAAAAGAAATTACTCTTACTACTACTGGCCGTATGTTGCCTGCCATTTATGGCAATCTCGCAGATACAGGTAAGTACGACGAGCGACTTTGAAGATGGTACTACCCAAGGGTGGAGCAATGGAAATAGCTCACCCAACCCCCCAACAAATATACCCACCGGCGGGCCCACAGGGGCCGGCGACAATTTCCTGGAAGAAATAAGCAGTGGCGGCGTTGGGGCCGGTAGCAAGCTCGTCATTCAAAACACGACTTCCAAATGGACGGGCGATTATACCAACGCCGGGGTTTTCCAACTTAGTTTTCTTGCGAAGAACCCTGGTGCCAATGACCTTACCTTACGCGTTGCGATGGAAGGCGGTCCTGGAAGTTCGCGGATTGCCTCCTCGAATGCCATTTCCCTACCTACAACGCAAACTGAGTGGGATATTTTCTTCATTCCCATAACGGCGAACGATTTTACGGTCGTGGGCGGCCCCAATACCGTGCAAGAAGTGCTATCTAACGTTACCCAAATCCGGATTATTAGTAACGAGAATATCGATTATAACGGGCAAGCCCTTGAGGGAACGCTACATATAGACAATATTACTGCCGATGGTGTTGCGGGAATAGCAGATGCAAGGCAGTTTTCGGTAGAAATTTACCCCAACCCTACCTATAAAGACCTATTTCTCACCGCCAATAGGCCGGTGGAGAACTTTCAAATTTATTCGGCGTTGGGAAACGTAGTTTCCTCTGGACAAGTAGGGTCTGATAATGTGATTCCCACGGTAAATCTTAGCGCGGGTGTTTATTTTGTGAAGCTTACCAGCAATAAGGCATCGACCGTGCTGAAGTTCATCAAATATTAAATAGTTGAAGGAGTTAACGGATTCTAATTGCGGTTGAAGTGTGGTGATTGCTCGCGCGAGACCTCAGTAACAAAGTATTTTGTATCGCCCCAAAAGAAGAATGTGGCAAAACGTTCCACATAGGTGAGTTTCACATATTGTCCTTGAAATTCCTTTAAATTTTCTATCACTTCTTGCTCTTGGTCGAGCACCGAGAACTCGAAAATCTGCGCCCCGCTAATACCTTGGCTTATTTCGCCTTCCCAGGTCTTAACCAATACCCCCTTATTGCTAAATTTAATTAGCTCGCCAGCCCGCGTTCCTTCGCTGTAGGGCACAAAATAAACAAAGGCAAAATATACGAGGTAGAGCGCTAATAGGCTTCCAAGAATGATAAACAGCGTTTTTTTCATAATTTCTTAAAGATAGCTTTTATTTTGTAGTATGCATCTTCTGAAATAAGCATTCCCACTAATAATGCCACAAAATGTATCATACGTTCTCGTGAACAAAGCTAAAATATAAGTTGGATAGTTCGAATTGGCTTTCGAAGTTTTGGTCATTTTCAAGGAAAATGTTGAAAGTAACTCACATAGCTTTGTGAGCCACAAAATTATTCCTCTATCTCTATATCCTCTTCCTCTGCACGGTTTAGCAATTTCGCATCGAGGTTCTTGCTGGCCTTTGCGCCCAATTTTTTAAGTTTTTCCACCCGGCGCACGAGATTTCCCTTTCCAGTTAGTTTTTTCATCGCACTTTCATAACTGTTTTGAACGGTCCCGATTTGCTTTCCAACTTTAATGAGTTCATCGGTCAAATTGGTAAAACTATCATACAATGCCCCGGCCTGCGTGGCAATTTCGAGCGCATTTTGCCGCTGTCTATCGTTTTGCCACAGATTTTCGACCAGACGCAAGGCGGCGAGTAGGGTGGCCGGTGTAACGATAATCACCTGCTTATCGAACGCCAATTCGTATAAATTTGGTTCGTGCGCCGAGGCGATGGCAAACGCAGGCTCAATGGGTACGAACATAAATACCGTATCGGGACTTTCCTCCAAAAGGTATTGGTACTTCTTGCCGCTAAGCTGGTCTACGTGCCGCTTAATGGAAGCGATATGTTGCTTAAGGTGTATTTCCTTTTGGCTTTCATCTTCTTCGGAAACAAAGCGTTCGAAATGCGTAAGGGATACCTTGCTATCGATGATCATTTTCTTACCGTCGGGCAAGTGGATGAGCACATCGGTTTGAAGCCGTTTGCCATCGGGGGTGGTATGGCTATCCTGAAGCGTGTATTCCCGGTCTCGCTCCAGGCCAGATTTCTCCAGGATTCGCGTTAAAATCAATTCGCCCCAATTTCCCTGCATCTTGCTATCGCCCTTTAAGGCCTTGGTGAGGTTATCGGCATCCTTGCTCATTTGTTGGTTTAGGGCAGAAAGTTGCTTGATTTGCTCGCGCAGTTCACCGTGCCTGCCCACGCTCTCCTTATTGGTGTCTTCTACGCGTTTTTCGAAGGTCTTAATCTTCTCCTGAAGCGGGTTCAACAATATTTCCAAGCTCTCCTTGTTCTGCTTGGTAAATTTATTCGACTTTTCGTCCAATATCTTATTTGCCAAGTTCTCAAATTCCTTCGAAAATTTTTCCTGTATTTTCTCTACCTCGGCCTTATGTTCCAAGTTCTTTTCCATCAGGTTTTCAAACTCGGCATTGCGCCTCACCAATTCGTTATTTAGTAAGTCCTTTTCCTTCCGTATCGCCTCACGTTCGCTGGCAACCACATCGTAGCGCTCGCTCAGCTTTTCCTCTTGTTGCCTTAACAGTTCGATGCGTTCCTCGAGTTTGCCGGTTTCCGACTTTTGCTTTAAACGGGCAAATAGATTGCCGATGTATGCGCCGATGAGTAGGCATACGGCCGCTAACACTAGAAATAAGAAAGTTTCGTTCACGAAGTTCAGTTTTGAATGGATATTTCGGTGGGGAAGACCGCTTTCCAAAAGTAGTTATACATCTTCAATTAAGAAAGTGCCAAGCCTATTTCTTGATTGAAAATCGTACTGTTTTTTTATCAAAATGAATGGTTTCCTTCGGAAATAACCCATCGAAAAGTCCTTGCTCGATAAGCTGGCAGGGCTCCCCGAAAAAAGTACCTCCCGGTGCCATTACGAGCAAGGTGTCTGTTAGCTGAATGGCGAGGTCAATTTCGTGGGTGGAGAAGAGAATCGTCTTCTTTTTTTCGGACGCGAGCTTTTTCAATAACTTCAGTACATAGGCACGGTGGTACAGATCGAGATGCGTGGTGGGTTCGTCTAGGATGATGATGGGGGTGTCCTGCGCGAGTGCCCGCGCTATCGCCACGCGCTGCAGTTGACCGTCGCTCAGCTCGAAGCATTTTCGATGTGCCAATGCTCGGGTCTCGGTGGCCTCCATAGCATCTAACACGGCCTTTTTATCGGTAGTGCTTAGCGTGCCGAGCCAATTGGTATAGGGCTGTCTGCCCAGGGAAATCAGCTCAATAACGCTTAGGTTTTTGGAAGCCGGGGGCTCCGTAAGTACCACGCTTAATTGGTTGGCCAGCTGAAAGGGCGTGAAGGACGTAATGTCACTTTCCCCAAGCTGAACGCTACCCGATAATGGGGACTGCATTCCCGTGAGGGTACGGAGCAGGGTCGATTTTCCAATACCGTTTGCGCCCACCAATCCCGTGAGCGAACCTTGCGGAAGCGAGAAGGATATTTGCGATGCTACTAGTGTATTCTCACTTTTCTTCGGATAGCCGATGCTGAGATCTTTAGCCGTTAGGACGCTATGTTCATTTTTCAGCTTCACTAAAAGAACAGTTTTCGTTTTCTCACCAACAGCCAGATTACTACGGGCGCTCCAATAAGGGACGTAATAGCGTTAATGGGTAAGGTATATTCACTGCTGGGCAACTGTGCCACGGTATCGCACAACAATAGCAACACAGCCCCACATAGGAGCACAGCCGGAAGCAGTACCAAATGATTGGCAGTTTTGAAATATTGACGGGTTATATGCGGCACGGCCAAGCCCACGAAGGCAATGGGTCCGGCAAAGGCAGTGATACTTCCGGCCAGAATACTAGTGGCCAGAATGATTCCCAAGGTGGTTCGCTTTATTTGGAGCCCCATACTCTTGGCGTAGTTTTCGCCTAGCAACAGTGCGTTTAGCGACTTTACACAAGAGAAGCTGATTGAAATACCGATAATGCTGCAAGCGGTAAGAATGGAAACCCCTGGCCACGACTGATTTCCCAAGCTTCCAAAGCTCCAAAACACATATTGCTGAAGCTGTTCGGCATTGCTGAAATAGGAAAGGACCGCTACCACGGCCGCGGTAACGCTTCCGAACATTAACCCAATAATGAGAATGGCCATTGTATCCTTGACCCGCAGCGTAACTGCCAGTACTGCGAGCAGCACCAAAAAGCTACCTAGGGCAGATGCAACCACCAAGCTCCACTGGCTTACCAATGTGCCGCCGAAAAATCCGCCAAAGGCGCCCGCGCCAAGTATTACCATGGCTACGCCCAAACTGGCTCCACTCGATAACCCCAGTACGAATGGCCCCGCTAACGGATTTCTAAACAATGTCTGCATCAACAATCCTGATACTGCGAGACCGCCCCCTGCCAAAATAGCGGTTATGGCTTTTGGCAATCGATATTCAAGTATGATAAACCGCCACGTTTCCTTCGCCACATCACCTCCCACCAGGGCAGAAATTACCGCATCGAATGGCACGGAGACCGAACCAAGGCTAACATTTAGCAAAAATGACAACAGAAAAAGCAGCGTAAGTACAATAAATGCTTTTTTATATGTCGTCGTAGCCTGCATTATTTTAAGATACTGAAAAAATACAAGTCGTGCGATGGTAACAGCTGCGGATGGAAAATGGCAATGAGGTCCTTCATTACCAAATCGGGCCGGTTAGGAGCGAGCTCGTAATAGATTACGCCGCCCGTAGGTCCCTTCCGGAAGGTATAATTGTATACGTTTTGCTCCTGAAAGGCATTAAACTGACCGTATACCGGGTGGGCTTCCTGAAGCTGTCGCAAACTTTCGAACTGCCCGGGGGCGATCCAAAAGTCGGCGGTTTTTCCCTTTTCAAGCACCGATTCGAGGTTTAGGGATAGACTTCCGGTTCCCTTGGTGCCTGCCCAAAGATAGTTTGCATTGGCATCATCAATAAATTGGGCAGCCCAGCTATCGCCCTGTGGAAGGTACCACACGTCCTTGTACATTGCGCCGCTTAGTACCGTGGGGCGTTGCGGTGCGGTCGCGGCAAGTTTTTTAGCGTTCTGGTAATTTTTTTCTATGGTCCTGAAAATACTATCTGCCTCTTCATTCTTCTGGAACAAGGCTCCGAAAAATTTGATCCATTCTGCCTTGCCCAATGGGTGGGTCTCGGTCCAATCGGCGTTGTACAGTACGGGAATACCTGTTTTCTGAATGGTCTTTACCGTTTTATTGCTCCCTTCCACCGCGAAGGTTATAACGGCATCGGGCGCTAGTTCAATGAGAACTTCGGTATTGATCGATTCGTTTTTTCCCAGTTCGGTCACGAGACCCTGGGCGACACGTTTCCGCATTACTTCCGAAGAAATATAATCGAGGTTTGGGAAGCCCGAGACTGAATTGGAAACCCCCAGCATATCCAGCGACGGAATGTGGGTGGTCGAGGTTACTACGAGGTTGGAAACGGGAACCTTTACGATGGCATCAAATTGTTCGTCAATATCAAAATCTGCAGAGTCTGAAACCAGGGCATACCGAAATTGGGTTTCTGCGCCGGGCCAAGGGTTGGTAATGGTGAGAACCTGGTAACCGGAACGGTCCTCGATCGTGAAACCACTGGCATATTCGATGCTCTTCTTAGCTTTCTCACTCGCTTCCTCGCTCGCGTTCTTTGAGTTTGAGGTACATGCCACGATGAAAATGGATAGGGTAAGGAGAAGTAATTTTCGCATCCCCAAAAATAGGACTTAAACCACATTCACCACAAGAATTTTGTTCGAAAGAAAAATTGGCACTGTCTTTTGGAGGCGGAAATTTTTTGGAATTTCTATTTTCTTCGAATAAAAAAGTATCTTCGCGACTGAAATTTGGTGTGCAACACGCACTGAAAAGGGAATTCGGTGAGAAACCGAAGCTGTTCCCGCAACTGTAAGCCGAACCATCTGCAAGGGTGGTTTTGTGCCACTTCAAACCACTGTTCAATTTTCTTGAACGGGAAGGTGCACACGAGGGCGAGCCAGGAGACCTGCCACGTTTCAAAAATTAATATCAAACTTTCGGGATAAAAGTTGAGATTGCGTAGTATCGGGTTGTCGGTTTTTTCAAACTTGAAATGCTCTTGCTACCTCTTCCTTCTATTTCGTTTTAAACCTTTTTAAAATGAAAAAAATTACATTTTTTGCAATTTGCCTTGGTGCTTGGGGCGTAACCCACGCACAACAAACCGCCCCAGAGGTGTTGGACTCTGTGGTTATAGACACCAAGGTGCCCATTGCCCGCAAAAATAGCGGCAAGGTGGTTACGAAAATCACATCAGACATCTTGGATAGAAACGTGGGGAAATCTGTCGCCGAGGTACTGAACGAAGTTTCGGGCATAGAAATTAATGGCGCCCGCAGCAATGCCGGTCAAAATTTGGCGTACTACGTGCGTGGCGGTCGCAACCGGCAGGTGGTAATTATGGTTGATGGGGTGCAGATGAACGATCCCTCCCAAATTGCGAATGATTACGATTTACGCTTGGTTCCCATCGCCACGGTCGCCGAAATCGAAATTATTAAGGGTGCCAGTAGCGTGTTGTACGGAAGTGGCGCCGCCGCCGCCGTAATTAGCATTACCACCAAAAAGGCGGCAGCGGCCCCTATTGCGGCAACGTTTACCTCGGTATTGGGAAGCAACCAATCGGCTAGCGAGAACGATTACCAAATTGCTACAATGTCTAACGCAGCGAGTGTTAACGGCACTCTTGGCAACTTCTTTTACCATACGCAGTTTTCAAATACTTATACCGACGGGCTATCTGCCATTGAGGCACCCGACGGGGAGGCCGATTTCGAGGCAGATATTTTCAATCGTTATGATGGGCGTATTAATTTGGGGTATCACTTTACCGAAGATATCTCGTTCTCGCAGTTTTTCAGTTTCAATAAGTTTAAGGCAGGCTTCGATAATTTCGATTATACCGATGCCGATCACCTAAGCATTACCGACCAGTTGAAGACCGGTGGGCGGTTTGAATGGAAATACCGCAACGGCACCTACGTTTTCAATGACGCCTTTACGTGGATTGAGCGAGAGATAATTTCAGGGTTCCCGTCAAAATTTGATAGCAGGGCATATACTTTCGATACCTATCTAAATCATCGTATCCTCAAAAATTTGAACGTGCTTATTGGCCTGAACGGAAATTTCAGCAGTTTCAACTCGTTTACCATTCCGTTTGGCGCGACCGATTTTGCACAGGATGTTAGCGAGGACACCGCCAAATTTGAGATCATCGATCCGTATGTGAATGTCGTGTACATTTCCGAATTCGGTCTCACCGTCAATGCAGGGGCTAGACTGAACAACCATAGCGCCTACGACACCCATTTGGTATACAACGTAAATCCGTCCTATACTTTTGAGCTGGGCGCTGGCCTCTTGAAGGTATTGGCAAGTCTCAGCACGGCCTACATAACGCCCTCCTTGTATCAACTTTACGATCCATTGTACGGAAACGAGTCGCTCTTGCCCGAGGAAAACCGTACGTTGGAGGGAGGTGTGGAGTTCACCAACGGAACCGATTTTCGCCTAAGCGCCGTTTATTTTAACCGCAAGGAAACGAATTATGTAGATTTCGTCACCGTAAACCCAGACCTTTTTATCTCCCAATATCAGAATATCGACGAGACTTTTGAGAACAGTGGCGTAGAGGTTGAAGTTTTCAAGCGTTTCGGAACCCAATGGCAACTAACCGCAAATTATACCAACACGCAGGCAGAGGAGAGGTTCGCGCTGCGCATTCCAGAGCACAAGGTAAACGCTACGGTAGGCTACCAATTGAACAAGGCAACTACTTTTGGCCTGGCGTACCAGTATGTAGGCGATCGGGAAGACCGCTTTTTTAGCCCCACCACTTTTATGAGCGAAACGGTAACGCTAGGTTCCTTCAATTTGTTGGAGCTCACAATAAACAGGAAAATTTCTGAAGTATTGAATATTTTCGCGGGGGTATCGAACCTGCTGAATGAGGACTACGAAGAACTATTCCGGTACGAGACCCAGGGTCGAAATGCGCGCGTGGGCTTTTCGCTTAATTTTTAGTAGCATTCTTCAGAAGAAAAAAAATCCCGAGTGTCGTGGCTCGGGATTTTTCTATTGCTCGGCAATCATAATTCCATCGAGAGGATCGAGCGCATTACTACACGAAATTTCTTCCAATGGTATACTGGGTTTCCATAGGGGGGCGGGGCTGGGTGTCGGCACGATTTGGTTTAGGGTAGCCGCCAATAGCGGTTCCTCGGTATCGCCTAAGGTGCCCAGGTTGCTGTAATCTTCAGAAATAACTACATCTGGCGGCAGTCCATTTATGAAGTCGGTTACCCCATTGGCGTTCGCCGTTTTAAAGACGAGCGGCAACATTGCGTAGGTATGCGTGGGGTTTGCCAGGTCTCTTGCAAATCCTGGGGCGGGTGCATCGTACAGAATAAAGGACGCCTGGAATTTTCCGGTGGTGGTGGTGCCAACTTGGGTCACGCCAATATATGGGTCCAATCCATTTAGCACCAACTCGCTTGCCGATGCGGTTCGCTGGGTGGTAATTATGTAAACTTGAGTTAGGTTCAGGCTGTTGATGGCCTCGCCGGTGCTAATTCGATTGTCGAAAAAGGCATCTTCGGCAAAATTTTCCTGACGGTCATCATTCCAAATCTCGCTATAGAACAATTGATCGGTAAATTGCCCGGTTACCATACTGGATAGATCCTTGGCCGTTTCCACAGACCCGCCGCCATTGTAGCGGAGGTCCAAGATAACATCGGTAACCCCATCGGCCTTGAACTGCGCAAAGGCGGCATTTAACTGTGGGTCGAAGCTGCGCGTAAACGCATTGTACATTAAGTAGCCTATTTTCCGTCCAGAAACGTTAAGAGTTTTAGCAATGTAGACGGGATTTTCTGTATACTGTTCCTTGATAAGTGGCACACTTTGGCCGGTAGGTTGAATATCTTGACCATTAAAGGTCGCCAAACCGATGGTATAGGAGGTTGGAGAGAGCAATTGCGAAAGGTTGTTTTCGGTAAGCTGTACCCCGTCTACCGTGTTGAAGATAACCCCCCGTTCCAATCCGGCCGCAGAGGCATCACTGTTTGGCAATACATAGCGTACGTAGCCAAATACCCGGCCACTGCCATCGGGATAAAGAACTAGCCCGTACTCCATTCCATTGTTCTCGCTAACCCCGCTCAGCGAATTTTCGAGGGAAATATAATCGTCAACAAGTATGCTGAAGCGGTCCTGGGGTGCTAGCAAGTAGTCGAAAAGCGTTTCGGGCGATTCAAAATTATCGAGAAATCCGTTTAAATCTTCCTGATTGGCAAACGCATCGTTTGCTAGCTCTGGCGTTTCACCCTTGTACAAATAGTAATAGTTGAGGCCGCGATAAATGAAGTCCTGAATTTCCAGAACCGTTGCCATCTGTAGGTTGTCGTCATTGTCCTCGAAACAGGATGTAAACAAGGTGGCCAAAAAGAGCAAGGCAAGAATTGAGCGTTTTTTCATAGGAAGGGATAGAATAATTTCAGAATATAAAACTTTCAGAACAAGTACGGTATTGCGAAAATAAAATAAATTGTAACAAAACATAGGGTGGTTCGTCGTAAAGATAGAACGGCAAGCCAACTGTTAGTTTACCAACCAACAAAAAATGAACCAAAACGAATTTTTAGGAACCGTACTTCCATTTAAGGATAAGCTCTACAGGCTTGCCAAGAGAATCTTGGTCTCTAAGGATGAAGCGGAGGATGCAGTTCAGGAAGTTTATTTGAAATTGTGGAAGGGAAAAGGTAAAATCAAAAATTACAAGAATCCCGAGGCGTTTGCCATTACGATGACAAAGAATTATTGCCTGGACCGATTGAAATCTAAGCAGGCCAATAATCTCAAAATCGTGCACAATACCTTCCAGCACTCGCAAAGTGTGGAAAGGGAGGTAGAGGCAAACGACGGCGTAACGATGGTCTTTAAGATTATGGAGACCCTCCCCGAGCAGCAACGCATTGTCTTGCAACTGCGCGATGTAGAACAGTTTGAGTTTTCAGAAATCGCCGAAATGCTTGACAGCAATGAAACCGCCATTCGTGTGAATCTTTCCCGCGCACGTAAAACTGTACGGGAAGCCTTACTAAAAAAATACAACTATGGAGTTAGTTAACATCGAAAAACTGCTTGAGGCTTATTTTGAAGGCCAAACCAGCCTAGAGGAAGAAGCCGCCCTGTGCGCCTATTTCAAGAGCCGTGAGGTAGCCCCGCACCTACAGGCGTATACGCCCTTATTTAAAGGACTTTCCGCAGCGCGGCAGGAAGTATCGCAACGAAAGGTGGAATTACCCCACTACCGCGTTGCCTTTTGGAGGTATGGCATCGCCGCCACCGTGGCCATAGGCATCGGTATTGCCGGCTTTGTATTTACACAGCCCAAATTAACGCAGGAAGAGCGCGAAGCTATTGCCGCCTTCGAGAAAACAAAGGAGGCAATGAAATTCTTGTCGCAAAACTTTAACGATGGCGCCGAAGAGCTTGCAATTATCAATCAATTTACCATCACGAAAAATAAAATTTTAAAGTAATCTATAAACACATACTCATGAAAAAACTAGCACTTTTAGCAGCGATTTTTATCGCACCTATGGTTATCCACGCACAGAGCGCCTTCGATTCGTTTGAAGACAAAAAGGATGTCACCTCTTTTGTAGCCACGAAAAATATGTTCAAGCTACTTAGCAAGATGGACCTTGATTCTAACGATCCCGAGACAAAGGAATACCTTTCGCTCATCAATAGTCTGGAAAACATTAAAATTTTCACCACCGATAATCCTTCCGTAGCGAAAGATATGAATCAGGCGGTTAGCAACTACGTGGCCAAGGCCAACGGTCTTGCCGAGCTAATGCGCGTAAAGGACGACGGAAAGAACATTAAGTTCTACAGCAAGGAAGGTAAGAGCGAAAACCACGTGAGCGAATTGCTAATGCACCTAGATGGTAAAATTGACGGGAAGGACATGTCGGTCATTATGAGCATTACCGGCAATATCGATCTTAAGAAAATTTCGAAGTTAACCAAGGACCTGAATGTTCCCGGCAGCGAGGAGTTGAAGAATATTGACCAGAAAAAACAATAACCATGAATCTTGTAAAATTTGTAACCGCCATAGGCATTGCCATAATCTCCCTAATGAGCTGCAGTAACGAAAAATCGTTGCAGCGCTACCTGGTAGATAAGCAAGAGGATGACCAATTTTTGAAGGTAGATATTGCCGCGAGTTTACTGGAAGGCGACAATAGTGATTTCTCCCAAGAGGAAAAGGAAATTCTCGCCACCGTTAAGAAGATAAATGTATTGGCATTCCCGCTGAAAAATGATAATACTGCCAATTACGAGAATGAGATGTCTACCGTTAAGGAAATTCTGAAACAAGACCAATACCAAATGCTTATGAAAATGGGCAGTAACAATCGGGGTGCCACCCTAAAGTATGTTGGCGAGGAAGACGCGATAGACGAGATCATCGTATTCGCAAGTGATGACGATAAGGGCTTTGCCCTGTTCCGAGTAATTGGCGACGATATGCGCCCAGACCAGATGATGAAGTTGATGAACTCTATCGAGCGGGGGGATGTAGACGTATCAAAATTAACGGGAATCGGCGATATTATAAATAGCTTCGAGACCGACGACCAATAGCTGGTCAAAATCAAAGTTTAGTGAGTCCGTATGGGAACTAATTTTCCATACGGACTTTTTTTATGGAAAAAATTTCAAAATCGGCTTAGATGCCGGTATAGTTGGATGGGCTTATTTTTCGCATTTCGGCCTTTATTTCTTCGGAAACAGCTAATGTTTCAATAAAATCGGAAATGGATTTTTCGGTAATCGCGGTATTTGTTCTGGTAAGCCCCTTTAAGGCCTCGTATGGATTTGGATAAGCTTCACGGCGCAAGATAGTTTGGATGGCCTCGGCGACCACGGCCCAGTTATTTTCTAGGTCTTCCTTAAGTTTTGCCTCATTCAAGAGCAATTTGTTTAGCCCCTTCAAGGTAGATTGCAGACCAATTACGGTATGCCCCAAGGGCACGCCAATATTGCGAAGTACAGTACTGTCTGTAAGGTCACGCTGCAATCGGCTAATTGGCAACTTGGCCGCCAGATGCTCGAAAATGGCGTTGGCTATCCCCAAGTTTCCTTCGCTGTTCTCAAAATCGATGGGGTTTACCTTGTGCGGCATGGCACTGGACCCTACCTCACCTTCCTTTATCTTCTGCTTGAAATAATCCATTGATACGTACGTCCAAATATCTCGATCAAGATCGATTAAAATAGTATTTATGCGCTTCAGGCAATCGAAAAGCGCAGCCATATGGTCGTAATGTTCAATTTGGGTGGTGGGGAAGGAATGGTGCAAGCCCAATCGTTCTTGTACGAACTTGGTGCCAAATTCCTTCCAGTCTATGTTCGGGTACGCAACCTTATGGGCATTGAAATTACCCGTAGCACCACCAAACTTGGCTGCACTTTTTATATCGTTCAGCAGGTCGAACTGCTCTTCTAGCCGTTTTACGAAGACAGCAATTTCCTTTCCCAGTCGGGTTGGAGAGGCTGGTTGCCCGTGCGTCCGTGCGAGCATGGCCACATCTTCCCAATCGGAAGCGAGCTGGTGTAACCTGTTCTTCACCTCAAGAAACTGCGGCACGTATACCTCATTCATAGCGTTCTTCAATGAAAGCGGTACTGCGGTGTTGTTGATGTCTTGCGAGGTCAGGCCAAAATGGATAAATTCCTTGTATTTCTGCAAGCCGAGATCGTCAAATTTCTTCTTTATGAAATATTCAACGGCCTTCACATCGTGGTTGGTTACTTTTTCGGTTTCCTTAACGGCGAGGGCATCTTCGGTAGTGAAATTGGTGTATAGTTTCCTCAGGTCGCTAAAGGTTTCCGTGTTAAATTCTGAAAGCTGCGGAAGCGGCCATTCCACCAACGAGATGAAATACTCAATCTCTACCTGAACGCGGTACTTTATGAGTGCCTCTTCTGAAAAAAATGGAACTAAGTTCTTGGTTTTGGAGGCGTAGCGGCCGTCAATGGGTGAGATTGCTTGTAAGGAATGGCTGGACATAGTTTGAAATTTAAAACGGCAAAGATACCTTTTTCGAGCCGTTTTTCAGAATTTACCCGACTCGATTTTCTGCAGTGTTTTTTTTCCACGGGCTTTATAACCCGCACTCCCGGTTGGCATTTTAGTGCGCACGATATGGGCCAGTTCTGGGTGAATCCACTTAAATTCGGTACCGAGGTAATAAAGGCTTGTCATTGCACGCACTTGGCACGCCACTTTTTGCGGCGTTATCAGCCAATCAAAGCAGCACGTTGCCATTTGTTTTTTGTGCACTTCGGTAAACACAGCTTGCAGGGCGAGATCTTTCTGTTTGTAATTTGCAAGGCATAACAGCTCACAAATGTGGGAAAAAGGCCGTAGCGATTGATCGAGCGTGACGGAGGGAAGTTCTTCAAGAAAGTACGAGAGCTTCGGATAGAGAAGCGACAGCTGTTCTAGGCAGACAAATTCCAGAACCCAGGACGCCTTGTACGAATCGCGATCTTCGGAACGGAAAGAGTACTCCAACAACTGCTCGAACGTGTGTGGACGGTCAAGGACCCATTGCGCAGCTTCCAACCGGTCCTTTCGGTAGCCCTTCTGAAATTGCAACTGTTGCCATAACGTTGACTGCGTCATTAGGCGCGCTTTAATTCTGCAACTATCTTGGGAACACCAACCGTGGCCTTTTCGGCAACAACTCGAATTTGCGAGTTTGAACCGATTGACGGATTTGGATCTATGAAATAAATGGGCGCACCCTCTCGAGCATACTGCATCAAACCGGCGGCGGGATACACCTGCATGGAAGTACCAATAATTATCACGGCGTCGCTCTGCGCCACAAGGTCCATCGCGGGCTCCATCATAGGAACCATTTCGCCAAACCACACTATATGCGGCCTTAATTGATGTCCGGCCTCGCAGACATCGCCAAGTACAAGGTCTTTCTCCCAAGACCGGATATCATCGCTATTTTCGCAACTGCGAACTTTCAAGAGTTCCCCGTGCAGGTGAATCACATTAGTACTTCCGGCACGTTCGTGCAGGTCGTCAACATTTTGAGTAATTATATGGACCTCGTGGGAATCCTCGAGCTCGGCCAACGCAAGGTGCGCGGCGTTTGGGCTAACCTCCAAGAGCTGTTTGCGGCGCTGGTTGTAAAAGTCAAACACGAGCTCAGGGTTCTTGGCAAAGCCTTGGGGGGAGGCCACTTCCATAACATCGTGCCCTTCCCAGAGCCCGTTGCTATCCCTAAAAGTCTTTAGGCCACTTTCGGCACTCACACCGGCGCCCGTTAAAACGGCAATCTTCATTGGTTGGTTTTTTTTATCTTCGTACCACTAAAAATACCTATTTCACTTGGATTTACAACTATTTCAATACCTGCAAACTTATTTGACCGATCGCAGAAAGGCTCTATTCGCAGAGGTCCTAGCCAAGCGTACCCGCCATTTTACGGTAGTTACCGAGGATGTTTACCAGCTCCATAATACGAGCGCCGTAATGAGAACCTGCGATGTGTTCGGAATACAGGATTTGCACGTGGTGGAAGAGAAATTCGGAAAGCGGGTAGATAAGGAAATAGCCATGGGCGCCCAAAAATGGGTCAGCCTACACCGGTATGATACGATTTCCGAATGTATGGGAAAGCTGCGCGCCGACGGTTATCAGCTTATTGCCACCACTCCGCATAATGATTCCCAAGTACTGCACGAGTTTGATGTTTCGAAGAAAAGTGCCTTCTTCTTCGGAAAGGAAAGCGACGGGCTTAGCGCCCGGGTGATGAAAGAGGCAGACGGTTATCTTAAAATTCCAATGTACGGGTTCACGGAGAGCTTGAACATCTCGGTTTCGGCAGCGATAATTCTCCAGCACGTGGTAACGAAAATGAAGCAAACTTCAGTCAACTGGGCGCTTTCCGAAAAGGAGCGCTTCGAGATTAAATTGCAGTGGATGCTGAAAACGATAAAAAGTTCAGAAGAGATTATTGCCCGCTATAAAGAGGAGAAAAATTCGTAACTTTTCGTCACTAAACGCTAACCTTGCCACTTATGGAACACAATATGATTGCCTGGGTCGAAATACCCGTATCCAATATGGAGCGCGCCATTCAATTTTACGAGACGGTCTTTGAGATTGCCATTAAACCGGTAACATTCGGCGAGCTCGAAATGGGGTGGTTTCCTTTTGCCGAAGATGCACCCGGGGCGGCCGGCACCTTAATAAAGCACGAAAGTTATATCCCTTCAGAAGAGGGACCGTTGGTGTACCTGTTTTCCAAAAACGTCCAGCACGAATTGGATAGGGTCGAGCAGGCCGGGGGCAGTATTTACCAACCAAAAACACAGATTTCCGAAGAGCATGGCTATATGGGCGTATTCCTAGATAGTGAGGGAAACCGGGTTGCCCTACATTCGCAATCCTGAAAAGTCCGCGGTGCCCAGCCTGAAAGGATTTCTGAGTATTCGCTTGGCCACCGATTAATTGACCATTCAAAAATTAGGAGATGAAACTTGTATTTGCCACGCACAACCAGCACAAATTTGATGAGGTGAAGGCGCTATTGCCAGATTATATTGAACTGCTGCACCTGGATGCCATTGGGTGTACCGAG
>NZQO01000063.1 GCA_002693605.1 Flavobacteriaceae bacterium | reverse complement strand
GCCCTTTGCGCTCTTGTTGCGCTCCTCACGATCTTCTATGGCCACGGTATGCTCGATCATTTTCTGTATATGTCGACCGTACTCGGGAATGATAAGATGCGGACGATCGGAATTGTATTCTAAATTATCTACCAAAATTAATTGTTGTTTATTAGGAAGTATTCTTCTGAAGTAAATCTGACTTGCAAAATACTAAATTTATAGCGAAATGACACCTTCAACATTCGAAACTTCAAGATATTTTTCGATCACCGCATCGGGCGACTGCATCGTTACCTTTACCGAAAGGCTCGTGTAGTTTCCCTTAGAGGAATCGCGCCTATTGATGACCGCGTCGGTACCGTCGAATATCGCCTCAATCTCTGCAATTTTCTCCAGTTGCGAATGAACGATAAACTTGTATAGGTACTGGGCCGGCCAAGTGGTGTCCTCTTTCAATTGCTGTCTAAGCCGTGTGTAAAATTCGGTAGTCTTTTTATCGTTTTCCATAGCACCTTGCTCGCTTTGCAGCTACAAAGATACACTTTAGGTGTCAATAAAATTTGCGTACTTTGTTTAAGTTTGTCAAAAATTGAACCGATTGGAAGCAAGAAGAATCGTCATTACCGGTGGGCCGAGCTCCGGAAAGACCACACTATTAAACCATCTAGAAACCCTGGGACACCCCTGTCTACACGAGATTTCCCGGGAGGTAATCAAGGAAGCCCAAGAACGCGGCATCGAGCAACTTTTCCTTACCAATCCTATTTTATTTAGCGAGCTGCTGCTTGAGGGGCGGTTAGCGCAATTCAGGCAGGCTACAGCACAGCGAGAGCCTGTACTCTTTTACGACAGGGGCTTGCCCGATGTAACTGCATATCTTGATTATGTGGGCACGCATTATCCTGATCAATTTGCCGAAACCTGCAGAAACCATAGGTACGACACCGTATTCTTGTTGCCCCCGTGGCCCGAAATCTATACCCAGGACAATGAGCGATACGAATCGTTCGAACAGGCCCAAAAAATCCATTCCTTTCTTTACGATGCCTACCTAGGTTACGGCTACACCGTGCACGAAGTGCCTAGGGGACCAGTAGATACGCGTGTAACCCACATTTTGGACACTTTAGCGCGAGGCCTGTGAAAACGGCCCTCCAAATCCTGAATGACTATTGGGGCCACGCCTCCTTTAGACCATTGCAGGAAGAGATTATCACCAGTGTCGTGAACGGTCAAGATACAGTGGCCCTCTTGCCCACGGGGGGCGGAAAGTCGCTTTGCTTCCAGATTCCAGCGCTCATACAGCCCGGCATCTGCATTGTCATTTCCCCTTTGGTGGCCCTAATGGGCGACCAGGTTCAACAATTAAAGGACCGTGGCATCAAGGCCCTTTCCATTGCCGGAGGAATTACCTTCGATGAGCTCTCCGTACTTCTAGACAATGCCAAATACGGAAATTATAAATTTTTATACCTCTCGCCGGAGCGGCTTCAACAAGAAATGGTTCAAAATGCCATCAGGCAAATGAACGTCAACTTAATTGCTGTGGATGAAGCGCACTGTATTTCGCAGTGGGGCAACGATTTTAGGCCCGCCTATAAGGAAATAACCCTGTTGGGTGAACTGCACCCCTACGTACCCACAATAGCGCTCACGGCCACTGCTACGCCAGCAGTACTACAAGACACCATAAAATCGTTGAAATTGGAGCTTCCGGCCGTGTTCAAGGCTTCTTTCGTACGCGATAATTTGGCGTACCAAGTGTATTACGAAGAAGACAAACTGTACCGCATCCAGCAATTGCTGAAGGCAAATGCCCAATCGGCCATTATCTACGTGCGAAGCCGCAAGGCCACCGTTGAGACCAGCAACCAACTGAATACAATGGGCATCTCGAGTACATTCTACCACGGCGGTCTCGCCCCTTCAGAAAAGAAAAAACGACTGGAAGCGTGGAAAAGAGGAACGGTTAGCACAATGGTGGCTACCAATGCCTTTGGCATGGGCATTGACCACGCGCACGTTCGGTACGTGATCCATACCCAACTTCCCGAGAGTATGGAAAGTTATTTCCAGGAGGCGGGACGCGCCGGAAGGGACGGTGCCCCGGCACGCGCGGTGTTGCTCCTGCAGGAATACGACAAGATCTTGGTGAAAAAACAGTTTGTAGAATCGCTCCCCACACCCACCCAGTTAAAAGAACTGTACCGAACATTGAGCAATTATTTTCAAATTCCCTACGGCGAGGGCGCCTTTACCAGCCACAGCTTCAGTTTTACCGAGTTCTGCCAAACATACCAACTTAACACCTTGTTAGCCTATAACGGGTTACAGAGCCTAGACCGATTGGGTATTGTCCAGCTCTCCCAAGAATTTGGGCGTAAATCGCTCGTGCAATTTATAGTGCCTTCCACAGCATTGTTGCGCTATTTCGAAAAGAATATGATCGCCTCGGTCATTGGCAAGACCATGCTTCGGATTTATGGTGGGATTTTTGAAACTCCCTCTAAAATAAATCTCGAGCTTATCGCAACCAAGACAGGGCAGTCGGTTGCGACTATCATCGAAACGCTGCAGGCTATGGAACGCGACGGACTGCTGGAAATGGAGCTCAAGATTACCGATGCCACCCTAACCTTTATGGTGCCCAGGGAAGATGACAAGACGATAAATGTCGTTGCCAAGCAGGTTCTTGCGCTTAACCAAACCAAGGCCGACCAAGTCGCCGCTGTGCTGAAATACGCCATGAATGAGAACGTGTGCCGTATGGTGCAATTGGTTTCCTATTTCGGTGAAAATAATACATCCCCCTGTGGTATCTGCTCGGTTTGTGCAACGGTCGAGGCAATTCCGAATAAAAAGGAAATTTCCCTGCTTTCTGAGCAAATCTTGGCACTGCTGGAAGAAAGCGCCCTTACCTCGCGTGAAATTTCAGAAAGACTTACTTTTGCAGAACCAAAGGTGATCCACGTGCTTCGAATGTTGATGGATAGGGAGCGCATTCAACTAAACTTTAAGAATCAATACCAACGAATATGACCGATATACGAATTGTATTTATGGGGACCCCCGACTTTGCAGTAGGCGTATTGCATAAGTTAGTGTCGAGCAAACAGAACGTCGTGGGAGTGATAACGGCCCCAGACCGACCCTCGGGAAGGGGAAGGAAGCTCACCCCGAGCGCGGTAAAAAAATATGCGCTAGAGCACGACATACCCGTTCTGCAGCCTACCAATTTGAAGGACAGTGCATTTCTGGACCAATTGGAAGGTCTTCAAGCCAATCTGCAGATCGTGGTTGCCTTTAGAATGTTACCCAAGGCGGTATGGTCAATGCCCGCGTTGGGAACCTTTAACCTGCATGCCTCCTTATTGCCCGCGTACCGAGGCGCGGCGCCCATCAATTGGGCAATTATCAACCAAGAAAAAATCACGGGCGTAACCACCTTCTTTATCGACGAGGCCATCGACACCGGCGCGATCTTGTTGTCGCGGGAAGTGCTCATTTCGGAAAATGAAACGGCCGGAAGCTTGCACGATACGCTCATGGAAGTAGGTGCCGAACTCGTGCTTGAAACCATTACCCAATTAGCCGCGGGCAATTTGAAAGCTACACCGCAGCCGCTGGACGGTAATTTTCATGAGGCGCCCAAGCTTCATCCTGAGAACACGCGCATTGATTGGAGCAAGCCTGCGGAACAGATCGTTGCATTCATACGGGGGCTTTCCCCCTATCCAGCGGCTTGGTGCCAATTGTCGCAGGGAGAAGAGACTGTGTCGTTGAAAATATATAATGCCATCGCAGAAATAAAGGAGCATTCCGACGAAATTGGCAGCCTTCGCGCCACCAAAAAAGAAATCAAGGTAGCAGTTACTAATGGATTTGTGATTATTACCGAATTGCAATTGCCGGGAAAAAAGAAAATGGATGCGACTTCCCTCCTCAATGGCTATACGTTTAAAGAAGATGCGAAATTGTCGTAAACCCCTATCATTGCTGCTGTTTCAAAATATTGCGGAAAGTGCCCCAGGTTATTAACAATGAATCGAAGTTATTAACAAAAAACGCTATTTTGCCCGTCATTCCTTGCATGAACCGATAATCCGATTAAATTTGTAGAGCAATTAATTCAAGTTTAACCAAACAATTTAATTTAGAAGTACTATGAACAAATCAGATTTAATCGATGCTATGGCAGAAGATGCCGGAATCACTAAAGCCGCAGCAAAAAAAGCCTTGGAATCATTTCTAGACAACGTGGAGAAATCCCTTAAAAAAGGAAACCGCGTATCATTGGTAGGTTTTGGTTCTTTCTCTGTATCTAAGAGAGCTGCCCGCGAAGGTAGAAACCCACAAACGGGTAAGACTATCAAGATCGCTGCTAAGAACGTAGTAAAGTTCAAAGCTGGTTCAGAATTGCAGAGTGCCGTGAACTAATCACAAAAAATTGCTTTTTTATAAAGCATGCCCCGCCCTTCGGCGGGGTTTTTATTTATAGGAAAATTAAAATGCGCCTGCCAATAATAGGTTTTTTCACATTTTATCCTTAGCTTTAAATAACAAAAGCTGCAGTATGACTACTTTAAAACCAGCCAAAGGACTGTTGCTCGTTGCAGAACCATCAATTATTGGAGATGTTTCCTTCAATAGGTCTGTCGTGCTTTTGGCTGAGTATAATGTTACGGGATCGGTAGGGTTTATTCTGAACAAGCCGTTGGACTACACTCTAAAGGACTTCATACCCGAGATAACTGCAGATCACATCGTATATAACGGTGGGCCTGTGGAGCAGGACAACTTGTACTTTATTCACCGTGTTCCCGAAATAATTCCCGATAGCGTGGAGATTTCCAACGGAATCTATTGGGGGGGCGATTTTAACGCCGTGATTCAATTGTTGCAGGAGAAGAAATTGACCGAGGACCAAATTCGTTTTTTCCTAGGGTACTCAGGATGGGAAAACGAACAGCTAGAACAGGAGCTACAGGTGAACAGTTGGGTAATCGTGCCCAACATTTATGAGAACGACCTGATTGGCAAGTCGTACAACTCGTTCTGGAAGGAAAAGATGATCGAATTTGGAGGTGATTATTTGCTTTGGAGCAATGCGCCGGAAAACCCGACCTACAATTAACCCAGGCGCGCCGCGACGTTCAGTTTCGCCAGGAGCTCCTTCCCTACTTCGTTCCCATACTCTTTTTTACGATATTTTGAAATGGGCTGTATGCCCGTAATGACGTTCGTGATGAAAAGCTCGTCCGCCTTCTGAAGTTCAAAGGGCGAAACCGATGTCTCTTCCAAAACATAATCGGGAATCTTCGCAATAATTTTCAAGAGCTGTTTTCTCGTAATTCCGTTAAGACACCCGTCTGCCAAAGGAGGCGTCTTGATTTTATATCCGTTCACGACAAAAAGATTTCCATTCAATGCCTCAACCACCTGTTTACGCTCATTGAGGAGCAGGCAATTTTGGTATTCGTTTTCCTCGGCAAAAATTGACCCAAGTACGTTCAAGGCACGGTTGTTAGTCTTAAGGGTGGCCAGTAGCCCCGAGGTAATATAATGGTCCTTAAAAAGCTCTACCTCATAGGCGTTATTGCCAAGAGTGTAAAATGGGTTATCGAGGCCCTCTACAATAATGCTATAGGCCACGTCGCGCTTGGCAGGCGTGTACTTGCCACCGGCCTCCCGCCACACCATTAGCTTTACCCTGTGGGCCGGGGCTTTCCACTCCCACGAATTGACTGCATCGAGTATAGTAGTTTCCAAAAAATCTGGAGTGAACGACATGGGTATTTCCATACGCATAATGCGCATAGATGCCATTAGCCTAAAGTAATGATCCTCCCAGAAGTAAATCTTCCCGCCCGAAATGCGAAGGGTCTCGAATACGGCATCGCCATATTGAAATCCACGGTTGTCCATTTGCAGTTGCTCGGTAGGTTGAAGTGCCTGTTGTTCGGTATTTGCCATAAAAAAGCCGTCCCAATTTTTCGGGACGGCGCAAAGATACTATAAATTGGGGCCTTTCAGAAATAGGCCTATATGTTCTAGGCAGAGCCCAATATTTGCTTTAAATCGGAAATCATGTTCTCCCACAACATCTTGCCCTCCTCGACTTCATCTTCCTCGGCAAAATCGGTGACCATCAGCGATACGTCCTTGGTAATTTCATCTACCTGAATACGAAGCTCAAAATAGAAATCGGTTTCTGAGTCGGCCACCCACCTAAACTTGATACGTTCGGGGCTTTTCTTGCTCAGTAACAGCGCTTTTTCCTCGCTTCCTTCCCAGATAAAGGTGAAATACTCGCCCCGCGAATTTACGTTGTCGGCATACCACTCGCTTAAACCGGAGGGGGTTGAAATATACTGGTAGAGTAACGACGGGGAAACCTGTATGGGAAACTCCATCTCATATTTTACTTTTTCGTCCATAGCTGATTGTTAGTATGTGCCCAATATATAGATTTTAATTACAATTTGTGAAGTTACCCCTCAAAAATTTTTATTGCCAGCTGAGCGAAATATTAAGGCCCCTCAATGATGCTAATGTGCTTCGCAAAAATTATCGCAATAACCCTAGGTAGAAATTGCCAATCTCAAATTTAAGCTAGGTGGCCACATAATTTTTTAAAAGAACTTAAATAGATATTACTTTTGGGAAAGAGTGCGAACCAAGTAAATAAAAAGATAAAATAGGATTCTTAGATTTCAGAAAGAGGGAAATAAAAGCGGGAAATTTCCGTGCGAATTTGAGTCTCGAGATGAATTGGCCGATCGAGCAAAAAAAAAGCGGTTTAGCTTTCGCTAGACCGCTCTGGAACTGAATTTTAATTTGTAGCGAGAACGAGACTTGAACTCGTGACCTCCGGGTTATGAATCCGACGCTCTAACCACCTGAGCTACCTCGCCATTTTAACGGTGGCAAAGATAAAAACTAAATTCGGGTTTCAAAAGACAACCTCGCAATTATTTTTTCCATTCTGAAAATGGGTAATAGCCATCATATTTACTCTTAGAAGCTACCTTTCTGTGAACATGTGAAATAGGGAAATCACGGCACAGGACCTATTTTCTCGTTTACACATCATTAGGAAATTGCGTACCTTTAGTGACGAAATTTTAAAAAATTAAATTATGAAACGCTTATCCTTTTTATTCCTTACAATTAGTGTGTTAATGGTAGCCGCTTGTGGCGAGAGTACCGATGTAGTTGAATCTGGTACGTACCAAGGCACCATTAAGGAAGTAGAGCTGGAAAAAACCGAGATTTACGTGACCATTTCAGACAATAGAACGCTGGAACTATACTTTACCGAAACCACTGAACTAACGCGAAATGGGCAGCCGGTCGATTTTTCTGAACTTATGGAAGACCAAAAGGTAGAGGTCACCGTTGAGCGAAACGGGAAACGCCTTGACCCCATTTCGGTTAATATAATGGAGTAATGGTATTGGAGACAATGCCCGATTTTTGGCGGACAGAGGTATTTCACCCTCTGTCCGTTCATTTTCCAATAGCCCTATTGCTTTTTGCCACCGTGGCCAAAACCATTGCGTGCTTTTCCAACCGGGAGACATTTCACTACGGCGGAAGCTTACTGTTATACCTGGGCGTCGTAGGCATTTGGATTGCTATCTACACGGGCAACTTGGCCGATGGCGCGGTAGGACGAACCCTATGCGACCCCACGATTTTAAAGACACACGAAAATTGGGGATATAATTGCGCTTGGATCTTTACGGCCGCAATGGGCCTCGATTTACTTCTTCGATATGGGTATCGCTATACTGCGCATTTTCAGAAATTACTGAAGCGATTTTCCCTATTGCTTATGTTTGTGGGCACCGCAGCGCTCTTTTATGTAGGGCACTTGGGCGCCACCCTCACCTATCAACAGGCGGCCGGTGTGTATATTCCCACAAACGACTGCCGCGAATTTGAATAATCCCACAAAAATTGAAAAAGCCACAATCTTTCGACTGCGGCCATTTCAACAATTAACAAATTAACAACGCTTATTTTCAATTCCATTGTACCAAGAACATATACAATGGCATCCCTAAAGTTATATTGAAGGGGAAGGTTATCGCCAGCGCCATGGGGAGGTATAACCCAGGGTTGGCCTGGGGCGCCGCCATACGCATTGCCGCCGGAACGGCAATATACGAGGCACTTGCAGCTAATATAGCCAGCAAGAAGCGGTCTCCTATCCCGTTCAGGAACATTCCAGAAACCACGGCTACCAGACATCCGTTGAGTAAGGGAATTAAGATTGCGAATGCGAGCGCGAACCATCCCTGCTTTAGCAGCGAGCCAATTTTTTTGCCACTTGTAATTCCCATATCCAATAGGAATACCGCCAAAAACCCCTTGAAGATATCTGTCGTAAAGGGCTTAATTCCATCGGCCTGTGCATCGCTTGCCACGAAACCGATGATCAAGCTTCCCAAGATAAGCACCACGCTTCCGTTAAAAAGCGAATGCTTGGCAATGCCGTTAAAGGGGACCCTGCTCGTCTGTTTCGAGAAATAGTACATCAGGAAGACCCCTACAATGATGGAAGGCGCCTCCATAAGTGCCATTACGGCAACCATATGGCCCCCAAACGGAATGGCCTTCATCTCCAGAAAACTTACCGCCGTTACGAAGGTAACTGCGCTAACCGAGCCGTAGGCCGCGGCGATGGCACCCGCATTGGCATAGGAGAACCTACTGCGTAAGATAAAGAACGTATAAATGGGGACCAGTATCGCCAAGAAAAGTCCGAGTGCCAGTGCCCAAAATATGTCGGGTCCCCAATCACTGTGCGATAACTCCTGCCCGCCCTTGAAACCAATGGAGAGCAGGAGATAAAGGGCTATAAACTTCGAGGAAGTTTGTGGAATTTCAAGGTCGCTTTTCAACTGGGCGCCAATAAGACCCAGGATGAAGAAAAGCAGTGCGGGATTGGTTAAGTAATCGGCTACTCCGTAAAAATCCATGGAAGGGCGCTAGGCTCGTTCCAACTTACTTTACGAATTCCATTTCCAGGATACCGTTAATGCGAATTTGGTATCCCTTCTCGTACGCCTCCAAAAGCGCTTCCTTTGCCTTTTCCTTTTCCTGCATCAATTCACGTATGCGCCCGTCAGGATAGCCGGTATCGGCCAATTGCTCCCGCTCGGTGATGGACAGTCGCTGCACTTTATGGAAATTGATCTTCTCGTCAATAAGGCCGCGAATTACATCCAGTGCCTCGATTGGCGTAAAATCGCCATCGACCAACTGTATCTTCTCAACCACCACGCTTTTTTCAGTTCTAGTTTCCTTTGTGTTTACCATTTTTTTCGTGTTTTAAAATTATTTTTTCGATGCAACAAAGATCAGAACAATTATTTATATATTTTTATTTATACT
>NZQO01000062.1 GCA_002693605.1 Flavobacteriaceae bacterium | reverse complement strand
TGTCCACAGTCTAGCGTGCTGCGGCCCCTGTAACAGGGGGGACGCGGCGGCAGGGCGTGGGTTTGCGTCAGCCGTGCCGCTGCCGGCCGTCGCTTAGGACATCAGCCGTTTGCGCAGGGCGGGATCGGGCAGGGCGCACATGTCGGTGCGGCCCAGGAGGCGATAGCGGTTGCGGGCGACGCGGGCATAGAGCCAGTCCTGCACCGGGCGGGGCAGGAGGCGGAGCACCGACAGGGCGCGCCAGAGGCCGCCAAAATGCTGGGCCACCCGGATTGTCGCGTCGAGTGAGCTATAGGCGCGGCCCTCGGTCAGGTAGAGCCACGAGTTCGGGTCGTCCGGGTCCATGCCGTAATGCCGCAGCAGAGCGGCGCCCAAGGGCGTCTGAATGGGCAGGATGCGGAATTCCTCGCGCCGGTCGTGGCGGGCGATCCAGCGGGCCCCTCGGGCGCAAAGCGCGCATTGCGCGTCCATCACCGCCAGATGACGGGGCGCGTCGAATGTCGGCACCTCGGGGTCGTCGAGGTAGGAATAGGGCGGTCGGGTGATCTCCATATTCTAACGCTAGCGATCCGTGAGACGCGGCGCAATTGCGCGAATTGTCCCGATTTGCCCCGGTTTGTCGCGCTTTGCTCTGGTCTGCCCCGGTTTGCGCCGATTTTGACCCGCAGGCCTGCCGTCGCAAAGCGCGGTGTGATAGGCCAACCCCCGGGCAGGATGGCCGAGAAATCTTGCCAAGAGATGAACAAGAGGTGCGAATGCTGATCATCGTGGGGCTGTTGGCGGCGTTTGTGCTGCTCTTGATCTTTGGCAAGCGGCGCGGGCGGCTTTGCCGGTGGCGGCGGCAGGGGGCGGGCGCGGCGCCGGGGCAGAGCCTCTATCGCTGTATGTATTGCGGGGCGGAGGCCTTTACATCGGATGGCAATCCGCCTTTGATCTGTCCCAGAGAAGACCCCCCGCAGAAAGGATGAGGCCATGACCCGCCCCAAGGATGCCGAGGCGCGCCGCGCCATTGCCCCTGTGATTTGCTATCCGAACGAGACGCTGCCGGCGGTGCCGCTCGATCTCTACCGGGGGGCGCGGGCGGGGGCGAGGAAGGTCGACGAGGCGCTGGCCGCGCCGCGCGAGGCCTGTGCCTTTCGCGTCAAGGCGGGGCAGTTCTTTCGGATTTCGAGCGTCGAGGGCCCGCAGGTCGGCGATCTCAACCTGTGGAATGCCAATGACCTGAACGAACGGTTTTATTCGGGGAAATCAAGAGCTTTGCACGGCACCCACCTGACGACGGGCGAGCGGATGTGGTCGAGCTTTCCCTATCTGCGGCCCATGGCCACGATCATCGAGGACACGCTCGAATGGTACGGGATGGATGGGTTCGGTGGGTCGGTTCACGATGTGATCGGGACGCGGTGTGATCCCTATACGGGCAATCTTTTGCAGGGGTCGCAGTATCATCATTGTTGCCATTCCAACCTGATCCGGGCGCTGGCGGAGGCGGAGGGGCTCAGCCTCAAGGAGGCGGAGCCTTTGGTGCATGATGTGCTCAATGTTTTCATGTGCACCGGGTTCACACGGGACACGGGGCAGTATTTCATGAAGGCGAGCCCGGTGCGGCCCGGGGATTACCTTGAATTCTTTGCGGAAATCGACCTGCTCGGGGCGCTGAGCGCCTGTCCGGGGGGCGATTGTTCGTCAGAGCATTCGAGCGATACGGCGGCCTGTTATCCGCTTCTGGTGGAGGTGTTCGAGCCGGAGGAGGGGGCCCTCGGAGCGTGGCAATCGCCGCCGGTCAATGGTTATGATCGCAGCCATGGGATGGGCTGAGCGGGGCCTGCGAAGCGCTGAAAATGGCACGTCGGCAGGACGTCGGTATTACGGCGGTAAAGCGACAGTGGAGGTTTTGAGCCTGTTGAGGCGAGACGCGTCCGGTCTCACAGGAAGAATGATTGTCCTATATCAGGGGTCGTCGCGCCCCATCCAAGTCAGGGCGGGCCTCTGCGCGATTGGTGCCGTGAGCAAATCTGCGCCGCAAGAGGGACAGGGCTATCAATCCAAGTTTCAGATAAAGTTGCGGCGGCCCGCAAGAGGGGGGCAGCCCCCCCCGATGGGCAAAATGCGATATGATCTGTGCGGTTGGGGTCCGCAGGTTGGATGTGTTGCGATTGGGTAAGGACCGAACTGGGGCGCGTCGCGGCCAGCTTAGTGGCTTGTCCTCTATGTGCTTCCGTCACCTGAGCAATGTGTTCGCGCGTCGGCGTCTTCCGCCTGGGCTCGGAATAGCCAGCCAATCCGGTAGGTCGATTGTGGCGGGCCTCCTTGGGCATCCGCATTAAGACCCTAGCAAGGGCCACTGGCCAACGACGCGACACCAAGCATCAGGCCAGTGCTGAGAGGCCCCTCAAGTCCAGCTTGGGGGGCTTTGTTGTGTCAAAGAGGTGGTTCGAAGACTTGGGCCCCCAAAGCAAAAGGCCCCGGAGTGATCCGGGGCCTTTTCTGTGTCTTGAGAGTGCCGTGCCTTAGTGGGCGTGGCCCTTGTCCCAGTCTTCCTGCTTGGGCAGGATTTCGAACGTGTGTTCGGGGGGCGGGCTGGGCAGGGTCCATTCCAGCGTGTCGGCGTATTCGTTCCAGTAGTTGTTCTCGGTGACGCGGGCGCCACGCAGCAGGGTGTAGATCACCACGCCGAAGAAGAACACGAAGCTGGCGAAGGAGATGAACGCGCCGAGCGACGACCACCAGTTCCACAGGCTGAACGCCTCGGGGTAGTCGATGTAACGGCGGGGCATGCCCTGACGGCCGAGGAAGTGCTGCGGGAAGAAGGTCAGGTTGGCCCCGAGGAACATCACCCAGAAGTGCAGCTTGCCGGCCCATTCGGGATATTGGCGACCGGTCATCTTGCCGAAGTAGAAGTAGATCCCGGCGAAGATGGCGAAGATGGCGCCAAGGCTCATCACGTAGTGGAAGTGCGCCACGACATAGTAGGTGTCGTGATAGGCGCGGTCGACGCCGGCCTGGCTCAGCACGATGCCGGTGACACCGCCCACGGTGAAGAGAAAGAGGAAGCCGAAGGCCCAGAGCATCGGCGTCTTGAACTCGATCGAGCCGCCCCACATGGTCGCGATCCAGGAGAAGATCTTGACCCCTGTCGGCACCGCGATGACCATGGTCGCCAGCATGAAGTAGCTCTGCTGGGTCAGCGACATGCCGACGGTGTACATGTGGTGCGCCCAGACCACGAAGCCCAGACCGCCGATGGCGATCAGCGCCCAAACCATCGGCAGGTAGCCGAAGATCGGTTTGCGCGAGAAGGTCGCGATCACGTGGCTGATGATGCCAAAGCCCGGAAGGATGATGATATACACCTCGGGGTGGCCGAAGAACCACAGGATATGCTGATAGAGGATCGGGTCGCCGCCGCCTGCGGGGTCGAAGAAGGTCGTCCCGAAGTTACGGTCGGTGAGCAGCATGGTGATGGCACCGGCCAGAACCGGCAGGCTGAGCAGGATCAGCCATGCGGTGACGAAGATCGACCAGGCAAAGAGCGGCACCTTGAACAGGGTCATGCCGGGGGCACGCATGTTCAGGAAGGTGGTGATCATGTTGATCGCGCCGAGAATCGAGCTCGCACCCGAGACGTGGACGGCGAAGATCGCGAGATCCATCGACATGCCGGCCTCGGAGGTCGAGAGCGGCGCGTAGAGCACCCAGCCCACGCCCGAGCCGAGCTGACCATTGCCGCCCGGTGCCAGAAGCGAGGCGACGCCCAGCGAGGTGCCGGTGACATAGAGCCAGAAGCTCAGGTTGTTCATGCGCGGGAAAGCCATGTCCGGCGCGCCGATCTGCAGCGGCATGAAGTAGTTGCCGAAACCGCCGAAGAGCGCGGGAATCACCACGAAGAACATCATCAGGACACCGTGATAGGTGATCATGACGTTCCAGAGGTGGCCGTTGGGGGTACAGTCCGCCGCCGCATCGGCGATGAAACGTGCGCCTTCGAGGCACATGTACTGGACACCCGGTTCCATGAGTTCGAGCCGCATGTAAACGGTGAACATAACCGAGATCAGGCCGACGAATGCCGACACGATCAGGTAAAGGATACCGATATCCTTGTGGTTGGTGGACATGAACCAGCGGGTGAAGAACCCGCGGTCATCGTGATGGTCATGGCCATGAATGGCTGCGTCTGCCATTTGCGCCTCCTGCTGCATGTGTGCGGGCGCAAAACGGCATATGCCATGGGGCCCGGGATCATGCGCCGTTTTAGAACGCCGGGCGGGGCGGGGCAATGTTCGAAATTGCCGCAGATCAAAGTTTTTAGCGCCTGAGGTGGGCTTGGATAGGGGTTGGGTCAAGGTTGGGTTAGGCTTGGGTCGGGCTCGGGCGGCTGTGGCGCATCAGGGGCGGCGGGCGGCCTGCAGGCGCCGATCCGAGTCGGGTGTGGACAAAATGTCCAGCCCGGAGCCGCGGCGCGGGGTGCGATTGGTCAGGATGGCCGGGAGCCTGCCGTGGGGTGCGAAGGGGCTGGCATCCCGCGAAACAACCTGTAAGGGTCCGCGGACTATGGGACGGAGGGGTCGGCGGATGGTCGATCTGTGGAGCGGGCTGGCGCAGGCTTTCTGGCTGGTCGTGACATTTGACAAAGAGCTTTTGGAGATCGCGCTGCGGTCCTTGCAGGTCACCTTGTCGGCCCTGCTCATTGCCTGTGTCATCGCGCTGCCTTTGGCGGCGCTGCTCGCGGTGCGGCGGTTTCGGGCGCGGCGCATGGTGGTGGCGGTGCTCAACGCGCTGATGGGGCTGCCGCCGGTGGTGGTCGGGCTGATCGTCTATGTGATTCTCAGCCGCTCCGGGCCGCTTGGGGCGCTGGGCCTGTTGTTCACGCCCTGGGCGATGATCATCGCGCAGGTCATCATCATCGTGCCGCTCATCGCCTCGATCGCGCATCAGTCGCTGCGCGATCTGTGGCATGACTATCATGATCTGCTCATCTCGATGAATGTGACGCAGCGCCAGAAGGTGGCGACGCTCCTCTGGGATGCGCGGCGGGCGCTGTTGACGGCGGCGCTGGCCGGGTTTGGCCGGGCGATTGGCGAGGTCGGCGCGATCATGATCGTCGGCGGCAATATCGACCATGCGACGCGGGTGCTGACCACGGCGATCGCGCTCGAGACCGGCAAGGGCGAGTTTGCGCTGGCGCTGGCCTTGGGCTTTGTCCTCATCGCGCTGGCGATCTCGGTCAACCTGGCGATCCATTGGGTCGGGCGGACGGAACGGGAGGGGCGCTGGTGAGCGGTTTGTTCCCTCTCACCGTTGCTGGGGCGACGTCGCGGCGGGCCGGGCATCAGCTCGTCGGGCCGGTGGATCTCACCCTTGGCGGTGAGGGCGTCACGGTGGTGATCGGGCCGAACGGGTCGGGCAAGACGACGCTCTTGCGGCTCTTGCATGGGGCGGCGCGGCTCAGCAGTGGGCGGCTTGACTGGGCGTGCAGCACCGAAGAGGCGTGGCGGCGGCAGGCCTTTGTGTTCCAACAGCCGGTGATGATGCGGCGCTCGGTTCTCGACAATATCGCCTATCCGCTCACCGTGCGCGGCATGAAGCGGGCGGCGGCGCGGGCGCAGGCGCGCGTCTGGGGTGAACGGGTGGGTCTGGGCGAGATGCTCGACCGGGCGGCGCCGGTCCTGTCGGGCGGTGAGCGGCAAAAGCTCGCGATTGCGCGGGCGCTGATTGCCGAGCCGGAGCTGGTGTTTCTCGACGAGCCCTGTGCGGCGCTCGACGGGCGGGCGATGCGCGAGATCGAAGAGATCCTCGGCGCGGCGCGGGCCAATGGCACGCGGCTCATCCTGTCGACCCATGACATGGGGCAGGCGCGGCGGCTCGCTGATGAGGTGGTGTTCCTGCTCAAGGGGCGGGTGCATGAGCGCGCCCCGGCAGATCAATTTTTCAACCAGCCCGAAACGCCACAGGCACGGGCCTTTTTAAGAGGAGATATCGTGGAATGAAACGGACGATTATGGCGGCGGTATTTGGGCTGGCCGCGACCGGCGCGGCGCAGGCCGAAGAGATGAAGATGGCGGTGACCACGTCGTTCCACAATTCCGGGCTGTCGGATATTCTGCTGCCCGCGATCAAGGAAGACACGGGCATCGAGGTGCAGTTGCTCGTGGTGGGCACGGGGCAGGCGATCAAGCTCGGCGAGGCGGGGGATGTGGATGCGATCCTCGTCCATAGCCGCAAGGCCGAGGAGAAGTTCCTCGAGGCGGGTCACGGCACCCATCGGCGCGAGATCATGTATAATGATTTCATCTTTGTCGGCCCCGAGGATGATGTCGCGGGCGCGGGCAAGGCCGAGGATGCCAAGGGCGCGCTGGCCGCGATTGCCGGGGCCGAGGCGGATTTCGTGAGCCGGGGCGATGACAGCGGCACGCATAAGAAAGAGCTGAGCCTGTGGGCCGCCGCCGGGATCACCCCCGAGGGGGCGTGGTACAAAGAGGTCGGCGCCGGCATGGGCGCGTCGCTCAACACCGCGGCGGGCATGGGCGCCTATATCATGTCGGACCGGGCGAGCTGGCTCAACTTTGGCAACAAGGCGGGGTTGGCGATCGTGTTCGAAGGCGACCCGGTGCTCTTTAACCAATATGCCTATCTGCCGGTGAACCCGGAGAAACATGCGCATGTGAAAAGCGATCTGGTGGCGCAGCTCGAAGACTGGCTGGTGTCGGACCGGGCGAAGGCGCTGATCGACAGCTATACGATCGGGGGCGAGACGCTGTTTGTCTTCAACGCCGATCAGATGGCCAAGGCGGCGGAATAAGCCCAGCGCCCAAGAGGTATGGTAGGCGGTATGCCCGCCCTGCGACGGCAGGGCGGGTTTTTTGTTCACGGTTTTTTAGAGGCTCTCTTCTACGATGTGACGGTCCCATGAGGGCGGAGCCATGGAGGAGATGATCGTATGTAGCTGTGTTTGGAGGGTTTCTCGGAGGCTTGTGCCGGGCGTGGTGTCGTGCTGCGCGGACGTAGTGTCCCACCGATGTCTTGCAGCGCCCCTGTCAGGTAGAGCAGGTGTCATGTGGCGCTGGGGGTCATGCAGTTCTGGGGGTCATGCAGTACCGATGTGATCGCGCGGCGGCGGCGACATCAGGCTGCGCCAATTGATTACGCTGGGCCGATCAGGTTGCGCCAATTGATTACGCTGGGCCGATAGTGCGCACGCCAGCCCGTATCCCGACGGGCCAGCACATATCCCGACGCGTCAAAATGGGTTTCCCGGCACGCCATACCGGCACGCCATCCCGATACGCCATTGAGTGTCCCGACACGCCAAGACGGCGTGTCACGGAAGGTGCGCGTTTGAGGCCTTGTGTGGGCTAGCGTGTGACGCCCTAAGAGCGCTCAGTGGGGGGTGGGCCCCTGTGTGAGACCCTAAGAGCGTTCAGTGGGAGGGGTGATCTTGCCCCTCACTCGTCCAGCGATCCGTGGATGGCGAATTGGTCGAGACCGGCCTCTTGCGGGGCGATGGTGCGGAAGGCTTCGCGGACGCCGGCCCCGGTGAGTTCGCGGGCGACGGTCAAGAGCGTGTTGGGCTCGTGATCTTCGCAGAGCTCGGCCATTTGGGCGATTTCCTCGGCGGCGACGGGGCGGGCGGCCGTGGCATCGGGCGCGCCGTAATAGGTCACGAAATGTTCGGCCAGCAGATCGGTGAGCGCCTCGGCCTCGGCGGG
>NZQO01000061.1 GCA_002693605.1 Flavobacteriaceae bacterium | reverse complement strand
CGGCCTATTGGCGGGCCTTACGGCAAGCGCGGTGATGTTATTCGTTAGATTTAATTACCTTTCCAAAAAATTGATAGCTACTTCAGAAACCGTATAACTATGGAATTTCCTAAATTTTTATTGGGCGATAATACCGATTATCCCGATGCCGTCTTCGTTGTTCATACCGAATTTCCGCGGTTTATCATCAACCTGGAGAACGATGAAGTGGAATGGCTGGAAGAATTTGATCAGCATGACCAAAATGAGATCGAGGCCGAAACCGAAAACTACATTCGCGAAGCCAGCGAGTTTTACGATCGGGAAGTAGCCCGCTACGAGAATGATTGAAGACTTGCTGCATTATGACACCCAACTTTTTCTCTACCTCAATAACTTGGGGAACGAGGGATGGGATGGTTTTTGGCAATTCGTAACTGAAAAATGGTCATCCATCCCGCTCTACGCACTCTTGCTATTCTTAATTTATAGGGAATTTGGCGCAAAGACAACGGGACTTATCCTGCTCACCGTAACCCTTATGGTAACCGCCACCGACCAGTTGGCAAATCTATTTAAATATGTGTTATTTCAACGCCCCAGACCGTGTCGGGTTGAAACCTTAAAACCGTTAATGCGTTTTGTGGCCGATGGCTGCGGGCGGTACGGTTACTTCTCGGCCCACGCGGCCAGTTCCATGGCGGTTGCCGTATTTATTGGGTTGCTGTTAAGGCATAGGTATTACTACCTTCCATTCATAATGTTATTGTGGGCCGTGGCAACCGCGTACAGTCGTATCTATCTCGGGGTTCACTATCCGTTGGATATCGTTACCGGAATGTTCTTTGGCGGACTTTTGGGGTGGGGCTTTTACCTGCTTCAGAAATGGCTAAAAAACCGCTACCTTACCTAGAAACCAAGTAAAGATCACGCCACAGCCGCACTTTGTGGGAACGATCTCCAGGCGCCTTCGGGTTCATGTCGAACCGCATTACCTTTTCAATTGTGTAATTACTGAAGGTTTTGTGAAACAGCGGAAGGTCATTCTCTGCCACGAGTACCCCGAACGATTCTGCCTTGGGGATGGTTATCGTCCCGTCCCGTTCCAAAATGGGAATTGGCTCCCCATAGTCCCATACCATTTCCGGCGAAAAATCGGTCATTTCATATACCGTTACACCTTGTTCGGCCTTCCATTGCCGTAATTCCGATAGGGGTTTGTACGATGGGTTGACCGTAAGGGCCTTTGCCATGGGCAGGCCCAGGCACATAATGGCCACGATAAAAGCGATGGTAAGATAGAAAACAGGCTGTATTTGCCTTTGGAATAAACTTCGAAGCATAAAGATACTAATTAGGAACAGGGCTACCGAGAGTAGGACGAACCAAACCCAATACCCGTCCAGTTGCTCGCATAGATATATATAGCCACCTAACGGAAACACCAGCCCGATTAGGGCAATGAGTCCGAAATTTAAATAGACCGGATAGGTTTCGAGTTTGGCTGTGAGCAATTTGAAATTCCGGAAAAGATATTCTACGTAAAAAGCCGTATTGAAGGCCATAGGGATGAGGACCGGCAGCAGGTAGCGCGATTTTTTCTCTGGAATCAGGGAAAGTAGTACTACCGAGAGGATAGTCCATAATATGGTAAATTGATAGCCTTTTTTACTGAACACCCGGTTTTTGAGGTAGGGGTATAACAGTGCTATAAATGCCAACAGGGTCCATACGCCGCTCTGCGTAAAAAAGCTCCAATAATAATAAAAGGGCCGTACGTTATACCCGGTCCAGTTGGCGGTTTCACGTTGGGTAATCTCGGCTACCGATTTTGGATCGAAGGTGTAGGTGTACCAATGCCACCAGCCCGATAACATTATCGCTACCACAAGAAAGAGCAACAGGGGCAACCACCGGGATTTCATGTTTCTGAAGCGGTACACGATACCGAAAGCCAAAAGAAAGGGCAACAACAATGCGTATACCGATACCGGCCCCTTGCTCATAAACGAAAGGCTGAAGAACACGGCCGCCCAAAGAGCGCGCCGGTATTTTTTTTCTTCCGAAGTAAAGAAGAGATAGAACTGATAGATGCAAACCATCATAAAGGCATGGGTAAAAATATCCCATTGGCCATTGCGCCCGGCGAAGACGATATAGAACGAGGTGGCCAAAATGAGCGACCCTACAAAGGCGAAGGTCCTACGCTGGGTGAGCTGTAGGAAAAAACGGTGCGAAACCAATACGAGCAATAAAGTTACCAACGCCGCGGGAAGACGAAGTGCCGTTAGGCTTTTTAATCCGAATAACGCTGCGGAAATTGCCGTTAGCCACGTGGGCAACGGGGGTTTTTGGTAGCGCGGTTCGCCGTTAATCGTGGTAAGGAGCCAATTTCCATCGTGTAACATCTCCCGTGCAGTAATAAAATTGCGTGCTTCCATAATGTTTACGTAGAGGGCATCGAGATTAACGAAGAATATGCCCAGGCAGGTGAGTATCAGTAAAACCGTATGTGACTGTCTATCGAAGTTCACGAAGTTGTTTTTTCCAAATGAAAATGTTCCGGACGTAAATAATGAGGCCGGCTATATGCCCAATAAACAGCACCGGGTCTTTTCTGAAAATGGCATATATCAAAATTAGCGAAGCCCCCAATACGCTTAGTTGCCAAAAAGTGATGGGAAGTTGCGATGTTTTCGTTTTTTCCGAATAGAGCCATTGGTAGATAAACCGAAGCGTGAACACGATTTGCGATACGATACCCAGCACAAGTAGCCAAAAGGGTATGGCATCATTTCGGAACAACTGGTCTAGGTCGTATTCCCCATTATTGTACGCATAGATTACAATAAATATGGGAAAAGTGATAAGAAATAACTGGAACCATTTTGGCGATTTCTGCCACTCTCCCTGTAAGTGCAAGTTTCTTATATAGATGAAGTAGGTGAGCGACTGGCCCAACATAATTGCAAAGTCGTTACGAAGGTAGCCGTACAGGAAAAGCAGAAAGGAAGCCAAGAGGCTCAGTTTCCAAAATAAAGCGGGCGTAATGATACGTTTGCTGCGTTCCGAAAGAATCCACTGCACCAACAGCCTTCCGGAAAATAGAATCTGGGCTAGGAAACCTATGGTATAAACTAACCAGTGACTCATCCCTTGCGCTCAATTTCGTAGTTGATGTATTTTTTCTTCATCCATAGATAAGCGAAGCAATCCAGCAACGGCCCTAGCAGTCTATTCCAAAGTCCGAACTTTGCGGTGCCCGCAACGCGTGGAAAGTGCCTTATGGGAATTTGTGTAATCGTGCCATTTTGCAGTAAGATCATCGCGGGCAGAAAACGATGCAAGCCCTTGAACATGGGAATTCGCTTTGCGTAATCCGTTTTTATCACCTTAAGAGGGCAACCGGTATCGTCCATGCCGTCGTGGGTAAAAGCCCTTCGAATTCCGTTGGCTATTCTCGACGACATGTTCTTTACGAACGAGTCTTTTCGGTCGGCCCGAACTCCCGTTACCAAGTCAAAATTATCGATATGTTCCAACAGTAGGTTGAAATCTTCGGGAGCCGTCTGCAAGTCGGAATCGATATATCCCGTTAACGGGGTCTCCACGTTGTCGAAACCGGCCTTTATGGCAGCGCTCAATCCGCGGTTTTCCTTGAATGCGATGAAGGAAAATGCAGCATTGCGATGGCAAATAGCCTCTATGAGTTCCTGACTGTTGTCGCTAGAACCATCATTTACGAAAAGAATTGCAGTTTTTCTGGTGGCAATGCGGGTATAGGCGAGGAGTTCCCTTTCCACCCGGGGTAGGTTATCCTGTTCGTTATAAACAGGTACGATTATGGTAAATTCGTGCATGGCGTTGCAGTGGCTGTTTCTGCAAAAGTAGGTTTTTTAGATTAGAACAAGATTGTATCGTATAGGATTAAGGCGGTGGGGCAAAGGTTGTTTCCCCTGCTTTGGAAACCCCGTAAATTGCGTACTTTTGAAAATTGAAAAAACAGGGTTAAATGAAAATATTGGTTACGGGCGCAGCCGGCTTTATAGGTTCCCACACGGCAGAACGGCTGGCAGATATGGGCCATCAGGTAATCGGGCTCGATAACTTTTCCGATTATTACGAGGTAGCGCGAAAGAAGATGAACGCCAAGGCGCTTTCTGAAAAAGGAATTGAATTGGTTCAGGCCGATCTTCGCTACGATTCCTTAGCCGATAAAGTTGGCGAAGAACCCGATGCCATCTTTCACTTTGCGGCGCATCCGGGAATTTCGGCCACTTCTTCGTTTGATGATTACTTCAGTAACAATTTTATCGCTACCCAAAACCTATTGGATTACGCAGAAGCCCTATCCACGTGTCCGTTCGTGGTGAATATTGCCACCTCCTCAATCTATGGCCTTGAGGCAACTATGACCGAATCCGAGGCCCCACAGCCTGCCTCCTGGTACGGGGTTACCAAGTTGGCGGCCGAGCAACTCGTGCTGGCTTACTCAAGGCGCGGTATATTGCGCAGTTGTTCGCTGCGCCTTTATTCGGTATACGGCCCACGGGAACGCCCCGATAAGTTATACACCCGTTTAATAGATTGCGCCCTAAACGGCAAACCGTTTCCGCTCTACGAGGGAAGCTTGGCGCACTTACGGAGCTTTACCTATGTCCAGGATATTGTTGATGGCATCGTGAGCGTGCTGGATAAATACGAAAGTTGCAATGGGGAAATATTTAACCTGGGTACCGAGATTGAGAATACAACGGAAACGGGGATTCAGCTCGTTTCTGAAATTTTAGGCACCGAGATCCAGTTTCAGAAATTGCCTCCGCGCCCAGGCGACCAATCGCGTACCAAGGCCAATATTGAAAAGGCGCGAAAAATGCTCAATTATCATCCTACCACAACCTTGCGTGATGGGCTCACGGCCCAGGTGGCGTGGTTTAAGACGAATTTCGCAACCTAAGTAGGGTTTCAGCGGCTTGAAATGGAGTAGTTTCTCCAGCTTCCAATAACGCCAGTTGCTTCTCGAACTCCGATTTAACGCTCGGATGTTCATAAAATTCACGTTTCAGTCGGCTCTCTATGGTTTGCAACAACCAAAATTTGTTCTGTTCGTTGCGTTTTTCCTCGAAATATCCATTAGCGCGTGTCAATTCGAAATAATCTTCCACCGCGTGCCAAACGGCATCGATATTCTCATTTTTAAGCGCGCTGCACGTAAGGGTCTTTGGACTCCAACCGCTTGCCTTCGGGGGATAAAGGTGTAGGGCACGGTTAAATTCAGTTTTGGCCAACTTGGCGGCGCGTATATTTTCACCATCGGCCTTATTAATTACGATGGCATCTGCCATTTCCATGATACCGCGCTTTATGCCCTGAAGCTCATCGCCCGCGCCGGCCAGTTTCAGCAATAGGAAAAAATCGGTCATGGAGTGTACGGCAGTTTCACTCTGCCCCACGCCCACGGTCTCAATCAGTAGCGTGTCGAAACCAGCGGCTTCGCATAAGATAATTGCCTCCCGTGTTTTTCTGGCCACACCGCCCAGGGAGTCGCCACTGGCAGAAGGCCTGATAAATGCGTTTGGCTCCTTGACCAGCGCCTCCATACGTGTTTTATCGCCAAGAATACTGCCGTGGCTAATGCTGCTGGTTGGGTCTACAGCCAGCACCGCGACTTTTTTACCGAGCGAGACCAAAAGCATGCCAAATTGTTCTATAAATGTGCTCTTACCTACGCCGGGTACGCCGGTTATGCCAATGCGCAACGACCGGTTGGCGTGGGGCAGGCACGCCTCGAGTAATTGCTTGGCTTGTGGTTGGTGCTTTGTAGCGGTACTTTCTAATAAGGTAATGCCCTGGCTAAGGGCCGTTTTGTCACCGTCTAAAATGGCTTTTGCCAACTGGTTGATGTCGCGCACTTGTGAGCGTCTGCGCTTCACGGCGTGGGCCACCTTGGCGCTGACCCTGGCAATGGGAGGCGTGCCTTTTTTTTCGGAAAGGGAACTGTCGTTTTCACTAGGATCTGCCATGCTCGAAATTTATGACAATTTTATGAATATCGGTTTTAATTCCGGGGCGATTCATAGTATATTGAAATGAAATCAATAAAAAAAATAAACCCATGAAAACTTTATATGAAGCAACGGCCACAGGAACTGGCGGCAGAAGCGGCCACGTGCGTACTGATGACGGCAAATTAGATCACGAGCTTAGCGTGCCCAAGGCAATGGGCGGCGAAGGCGGTGAGGGCACCGACCCCGAGCAGTTGTTTGGCTGCGCGTATGCGGCTTGCTTTGGCGGCGCCATTGCGCTAATTGCGAAGAAGAAGCGCTTGGAGCTTTCAGACGATTTTTCGGTCACGGCCACCATTGGTTTTTGCGAAGATGAAGATGGGGCATTCCTAGAGGCCACGCTCGATTGTTATTTGCCGGGCCTCGACGTTAAAACAGGCGAAGACCTAATTAACAAGGCCCACGAGATTTGCCCGTATTCTAAGGCTACCCGAGATAATATTACCGTAACGCTAAACCTGTTATTGGACGAATAAAGTCACAAAACATAGTTTATTACAAAAAAAGCCCCGAATATCGGGGCTTTCCTACTTAACTGGCTTTGTTGGGAAACTTAATAATTTTTCCCTTTTCATCTTTCACTACGTCAGCCGTTTTTTTTTCTTCCACAGCGGCATCGGTCTGCTGCTGCTTTAACTGTTCCTTCTCGAAATGTGTTTTCTTGTGCTGCTCGGCTTGCTTGGTGTACCATTCTAGCTTGTCCCGTTGCTTCATTAACAGGGTAATGATGGCTTCGGGCAGTTGCTTTCGGTTTATAAGCTCGTCGTAGCGCGAAATATTATTCTTGTCGCGGGCTATGCATTGGTTCAAGATATTGGAAGCGCTGAAGTTTTCCAGGGCTTCGGCAATTTCTTTCCAGGTACGGTCAATATTTCCTTTTTCGGCGTCTTCCTTCAGCGGTTCAATATGCCGCGAGTGCAACTCGTTGGAGATATCGTGACTCATTCGGTTTCGCTCGGTGGCCATGTAATTCAAAAACCGTTTCAGGTCGGTAGTCTGGGCATCCTGAGCTGCGTTGTAATACAGCTTTTCCGCCTCAAAGCTCGCTACCAGCAACCTGTTGAGTCTGTTGAAATCTTCGTATTTCTGTTTCATAACACCGTTTCAGTTTAAGTAAAGTTACTACAATTAGGGGTCACAAAATTCTACATTATTATTAATTTATACTAAAATTTAGTTAAGATTTGCAACAGTCAAACTAAAGTATCGTCCTTAGAGAGAACAGCAACCAAAAAACCATCAAATTGTCACATTCGTTACTTGTTGAGCAATGCCGACAGCACAACCGAAAAGCGCAAATGGCGCTCTATAAACAGTATTGCGACGGAATGTTCAAAGTTGCCAGCAGGTATTTGAGGGACACTGCCGAGGCAGAAGATGCGCTTCAGGAGGCCTTCATCAAGGCCTTTAAAAAGCTAGACCAGTTCAAGGGGGACGTCACCTTTGGCGCCTGGCTAAAGCGTATCGTTATAAACACCTGCCTGGATTGCATCAAGGCGAAAAAGGCCATCGTTGAGCCATTAGATGACGAGCTCCTGCACGTTCCGGACGAAGATTCGGACTGGAGTGTTCCAGATGAGACCACGATGGACGAGGTGCTGGCCGCCATAGGGCAGCTGCCGCACAACTTTCGCTGCGTGGTCCAGCTCTACTTGTTGGAGGGGTACGACCACCGGGAGATTGCCAGTATCCTGGATATTTCGGAAAGTGCGTCGCGCACCAATCTATATCGCGGAAAATTACAGTTACAGAACACATTAAAACATTTACAATATGGCACGGGATATTAAGAAGATGATAGCAGAACACGGGCAAGGGGGCCCCTCCCTGCCCGATGGGCACGAGGCCCGGTTCGAGGCAAGGCTTTCCGCGGCATTTCCCACGGAAGGGAAAAATGCGGAAAAAAGCGGGCTGTTTCTATGGATGAAGGTAGCTGCCATTGGCATTGTGTTCGTGGCGGTGGGTGCCTTCGGCTACTATACGCTCCTGGCGCCCGCAATTCCCACGGAAAATAGCGTGGTTACGATGCCCGAACCTGCAGCGGATCCTATTACACCGGGCGATGGGGTCAGTATGTCATTGGCAGATATCTCGCCCGATTTGAAAAAAATCGAGGAGTTCTACCTTACCGGGATAAACGTGCAATTGGCATCGCTCAAGGTAACCAAGGACAATAAGGATCTAATTGATGGGTATATGAACCGGTTGGCCGAACTGGATACAGAATATAAGCAACTCACCTCAGAAATGGGTGAATTAGGCCCATCAGAAGCCACGATTTCGGCCATGATCGATAATTTGAAATTACGTTTGGAATTGCTGTTCAAACTTAAAAACAAATTAAAGGAACTTAAAAATCAAGATTATGAAAACGTTACTACACTTTAAAATTGCGGCCCTGGCCCTATTTGGTTTTACCGCCGCACTCGCGCAAACGAGCCGTACCGAATCGTTTAGCGTAACCAATGATGTGCTCGTACAGGTAAATACCACACATACCAACGTTATCTTCGAAACCTGGAACAAGGACAAGGTAGAGGTTGAGGCGTATATTGATGGCGAAAAGCTTAGCGAGGCCGAAAAGAGGGACGCCTTTAGGAATTGGAAACTAGACGTACTTGGCAACAGTAGGAAGGTTGTCGTTACCTCCACTGCCCATGGAAGGCACGCCGGTGGCGATAGGTTAAGCGGAATGCCGCCACTGCCCGATATGGAATTTATGGGACCCTTAATGGAGGGTATCGTCCTGCCCTTGGTAGGGAACCTTGAAGTACCGCCGCTACCGGACGATTTGATGGAAAATCTAGGCGACCTACAGTTCGATTACGAGGCTTACGAGGCGAACGAGGAAGCCTATATGAAGAAGTGGGAGAAGCAGATCGAAAAGAGATTCGGGAAGGACTTTGAGCACAAGATGGAAAAATGGGGCGAGGCATTTGGGAAGCAATGGGAAGAAAAACACGGTTCCGAAATGGAGAAACGCATGGAAGCTTGGGGCGAGCAGTTTGGCGAACAGATGGAGCAGTGGGGCGAATCGTTCGGAAAGCGAATGGAAACCTGGGGCAAGGAGATAGAGCGGCAGTACGGCGGCGAGGACGGTAATTACAGTAAGAAGGTTACCACCGACGCCAACGGAAACAGGTCAGTCGTTATACAAGGCACTAAAACGGGAAAAATACCAGAGGCAAAAGGTACCAAGACCATTATCGTGCGCATGCCCAAAGGCGCCAAAACCGAAATAAATGTTAGGCACGGAGAGATTAAAATGGCCGATGCCATGAACGTTCGGGCCACGCTCAACTATTCACCGTTAACGGCAAACAGTATTGGTGGGGGGGAGACCCTCATCAATGCTGCTTATGCCCCGGTGGTGGTAAAGAACTGGAACCGTGGCACGCTCTACGTAAAATATGTAGACGATTGTAACCTGGCGTCAGTAAATACGATTAACCTACAAGCGAATTCGAGCAACGTGCTCATCGGGAAAATTACCGATAATGGCACCCTTTCCGGTTCCTTCGGAAATTTGAGAATATTGAACGTAGGCGATTCCTTCAACGGGCTCGATATTCTGCTCGAGAACACCGATGCGATGATTGAACTTCCCAGTACGGCATTCTCTTTTTACTTCAACGGAAAAAAATCGACCCTCTCATACCCTAAGTCGCTTCAATTGACCCATACGAAAAATGACGGACGCGTATTCGTCAAGGGCTTTAACCAAAAAAAGAGTGCCGACAAACTCTTTACTATCAACGCCACTTACAGTAACGTGAAATTACAATAAGGGAGCATTTCTAGTCGTGTGCCCTCCCTTCACATTTTCGTTCTAAGCCTAGCACGATCTCTTTCTTCAGAAATAAACATTTTCCCGAACGGGCGAGCGAATTTCCTTGCTTAGGCTACGGTCTTTTTCCGCTTCAGGAATACCGCCACTACGGCCGATATTACGAGTCCGCCAACCACCGCGCCAATGGCCGCCTGTATGATATAGGAAGTAAGGGTGAAATATGCCTCGGCCTTTTCTCGCGGCATTTGCCCCGACTCTACGACAAATTCAATTATATTCGGAAAGTAGTGGGGCGTAATATACGTATGGATAACGTATTGTGAGAGCGGCGCAAAAATGGCGAGAATCACGCTCAAAATTGCCCCGCTGAAAAAACCCTGCACCCAACTCATTGATCCTTGGTAATATTTGCGGCGCTTTTCACGCAAGGCTAGGGTGTACAGAAATATGAGGATTGGGAAAAACAACAGCGTGAGCCAATAATGGTTTGCGATGTGCTCGTGGTGCCAACCCATGGTCTTTTCCAATAGCATCCAGGTAAAGGTAGCCACGGTAATGAGCACGGCCCATTTTAGTTCAATTGCAATGTTTTTCATAGAAAAGGCGATTGTGTGCAATCTAAAGTAATAAAAAGCCCTTTACCAAATTGGCAAAGGGCTGTTGTTTTTTGTATAAAGGGGTGGCTACTCATCTACCAACACCCATTGCCCCTTGTCTAGAAGCGGAATGGCCTGTTTGTATTTCATGGTCTTGTTTTCACCGCTCATCACGTTCTTGATGGTCACCTTGTCGTTCCGGCCAATTTTTGGACGTTCGCGCACGATGGTCTCGGTTACTTGCTGTTGCTGGCGCTGGGTATTCCCGGCCGCGCGACTTTGGGCCGCGCGCTCGTCCATGTTCGGAATCTCCTCCTTTTGCTCCTGCAATTTTTCCTTGGTCTGTACCTGGCGTGCCTCGCGGATTTGTTGCTGGTTTTCCTGCGGAAGCTCTCCCTTGAACAGGAACGAAATAACATCCTTATTTACTTTTTCGATCATCGCCTTGAACAGTTCAAAGGCCTCAAATTTATAAATAAGCAACGGGTCTTTCTGCTCGTGCACGGCAAGCTGTACCGATTGTTTCAGTTCGTCCATCTTGCGCAGGTGGGTTTTCCAGGAGTCGTCGATAATGGCAAGGGTAATGTTCTTCTCGAAATCCTGTACGAGGGTCTTGCCTTCGGTCTCATATGCCTTTTCAAGGTCGGTTGCCACGTTCAGCGTCTTTACGCCATCGGTAAACGGCACCAAGATGCGCTTATATTGTTCCTTATGGTTTTCATAGACATTTTTGATGACCGGGAAGGCCATTTCGGCATTTCGGAACATCTTTTGGCGGTAGTGCTCATATGCGGCCTTGTAAACGGTTCCGGCAATTTTCTGCACGTCCATGTTCTTGAACTCACTTTCTGAAACGGGCGAGCTCATAGAGAAGAAACGGATTAGCTCGAACTCGAAGTTCTTGTAATCGTCTCCCATTTTGTTGCTTTCGGCAATCACTTCCGAAGTATCGTAAATCATATTGGCGATATCCACGCGCAGGCGCTCACCAAAAAGGGCGTGATAGCGGCGCTTGTATACCACCTCGCGCTGTGAGTTCATTACGTCGTCATACTCCAAGAGGCGCTTTCGTATTCCGAAGTTATTTTCCTCTACCTTCTTCTGGGCGCGCTCAATCGATTTTGAGATCATACTGTGCTGTATCACCTCGCCTTCCTTAAGGCCCATGCGGTCCATCATCTTGGCAATTCGCTCGCTTCCGAAGAGGCGCATCAAGTTATCCTCTAACGATACGTAGAACTGCGAGCTACCGGGGTCTCCCTGCCTACCGCTACGCCCGCGTAACTGCCTGTCCACGCGTCGCGAGTCGTGACGCTCGGTACCAATAATGGCCAGACCGCCCGCTTTCTTAACCTCGTCGCTCAATTTAATATCGGTACCACGGCCCGCCATGTTGGTGGCGATGGTCACCATCCCGCTCTTGCCCGCCTCGGCCACGATATCGGCCTCCTTCTTGTGCAGCTTAGCGTTCAGCACGTTATGCGGAATATTTCGAATGCTCAACATACGGCTTAGCAATTCTGAAATTTCCACCGATGTCGTCCCGATCAAGATAGGTCGCCCAGCCTTGGAAAGGTCGGTTACCTCGTCGATCACGGCATTGTACTTTTCGCGCTTGGTCTTATAGATTTTATCTTCCTTGTCCTCGCGGGCAATGGGCCTGTTGGTGGGTATTTCCACCACGTCCAGTTCGTAGATTTCCCACAGTTCGCCTGCCTCGGTCACTGCCGTACCCGTCATACCCGAGAGTTTGCGGTACATACGGAAGTAATTTTGAAGCGTAATGGTGGCAAAGGTCTGCGTGGCCGCTTCGATCTTCACGTCCTCCTTGGCCTCGATAGCCTGGTGAAGCCCATCGCTGTAGCGACGCCCGTCCATGATACGGCCGGTTTGCTCATCTACGATCATCACCTTATTTTCCATCACCACATACTGGGTGTCCTTTTCAAATAGGGTGTAGGCCTTCAGTAATTGGTTTAGCGTATGGATGCGCTCGCTCTTGATGCTGAAGTCACGGAACAGGTCTTCCTTAAGCTCTGCCTCCTCTTCGGGCGAAAGGCCCTTATCTTCGATCTTTGCGATTTCGGTTCCCATTTCGGGCATCACGAAAAAGTCGGGATTGTCCTTTCCGGAGAGATACTCTACCCCCTTATCGGTAAGTTCAATCTGATTGTTCTTTTCCTCGATCACGAAATACAGTTCGGCATCCACCTTGGGCATCTCGCGGTTGTTGTCCTGCATGTAATAATTCTCCGTTTTCTGAAGAATTTGCCGCACCCCATCTTCCGATAGGAATTTAATCAACGCCTTGTTCTTGGGGAGTCCGCGGTACACGCGCAACAACTGGAAGCCACCTTCCTTGGCGTCGCCCTCGGCAATTAGTTTCTTTGCCTCGGCCAGCACACCGGTAAGGTATTTTCGTTGAATGTTTACGATATCCTGGATCTTGGGCTTTAGCTCGTTGAACTCGTGGCGATCGCCCTCGGGCACGGGGCCAGAAATAATGAGCGGCGTACGCGCATCATCTATCAACACGCTGTCTACCTCATCTACAATGGCGTAGTGGTGCGGACGCTGCACGAGGTCCTGTGGCGCATGGGCCATATTGTCGCGCAGGTAGTCGAAGCCAAATTCGTTGTTGGTTCCGTAGGTAATGTCGGCGTTGTAGGCCTTGCTGCGCTCGGCAGAGTTGGGACGGTGGTAGTCGATACAGTCTACGCTCATTCCGTGGAACTCAAAGATAGGGGCCATCCAGGCGCTGTCTCGCTTGGCGAGATAGTCGTTCACGGTTACCAAGTGCACGCCATTGCCCGCCAAGGCGTTTAGGTATACGGGAAGGGTCGCCACAAGGGTTTTTCCCTCACCCGTTTGCATTTCGGCTACTTTGCCCTGGTGCAGGGCCACCCCGCCAATAAGCTGTACGTCGTAATGTACCATGTCCCAGGTGACTTCCTTTCCGGCGGCATCCCAGGAGTTCTGCCAAATGGCCTTGTCGTCTTCCAACGTAACGTATTTCTTCTGGCCGGAGAGTTCACGGTCGAAGGTAGAGGCGATAACGGTAAGTGTCTTATTGTTCTTGAAGCGCTTGGCGGTTTCCTTTACCACCGCGAAGGCCTCGGGAAGGATTTCGTCGAGTGTCTTTTTTTCCACCTCGTAGCGCTCATCCTTTAGGGCGTCTATCTGGTTGTAGATATCTTCTTTCTTGTCGATATCTTCCATCGCTTCCGCATCTTGCGAAAGCTGGTCTATTTGCTGCTGGATTTCCTTTTGGTCTTCCTTTATCTTATTGCGGAAAGCGTCGCTCTTGGCGCGCAGCTCGTCTAAGGTAAGCTTCTCTAGGCTGGCTTCGTATTTCTTTATCTGCTCAACGTACGGTTGTATCTCGCTGATATCCTTCTTGGATTTGTCTCCTACAAATACTTTTAAAATATTGTCTAAAATTCCCATGGGTTGTTGTTGTATTACTGCTCAATTGTACGGGCGGAACCCCGTCTTGCCATAACTTACAAAAAAAGCGCAAAAAAACCAGTTGTCAAAAGGTTTTGTTGGTTTTAATTGGTGTGTTTCGGGCATAAAAAAAGCCTCATTGCTGAGACTTTTTTTGATGTATTTTTTGTGGGAAGGAATCAATTTCCACCCCGTAGTTTAATATTCGTCTTCGTTCCACAGATAATCTTCGTCTGTGGGATAATCGGGCCAGATTTCCTCGATAGAATCGTACGAGTCGCCTTCGTCCTCGATTGCCTGAAGGTTTTCCACCACTTCTAGCGGCGCACCGGTCCTAATGGCGTAATCGATCAATTCGTCTTTGGTTGCCGGCCAAGGGGCATCGCTTAAATAGGATGCCAATTCTAAAGTCCAGTACATAGCACTTTGGGTTTTAATTTTTTGCAAAAATAAATTTTTAGATCAAAAAGTCAAGAAAAATCGCAATTATTTCTGCTATATTTTTAAGAACGTGGTTTTTACGGGCGCGAGGGCTAGAGTTTCTCCGGAATCCATTTAATTTCCTCGGCTTGCAGGTCATGGGTCAATTTCCGTGCCAGTACAAACAGGTAGTCGGAAAGACGGTTCAGGTATTGCAGCACGCGCTCGTCAATGGGTTCCTCGGAATGCAGCAACGTGGCCATACGCTCGGCCCGGCGGCATACGCAGCGCGCTACGTGACAATATGACACGGTGGTATGGCCGCCCGGCAGCACGAAATGCGTCATAGGCGGCAATGCCTCGTCCATCGCATCCATCTCGGTTTCCAGCTTCGCAATATCTTCCTCGGAAATCCTCGGAATGTTAAGGCGTTCCTTCCCGCTCTTCAATGTCGCCTTTTCGGGGTCGGTGGCGAGAATGGCACCCAGGGTGAAGAGGCGGTCCTGCACGTGAACCAATATATTTTTATAGTGGGGGTCGATTTCCTGATCGCGAATAAGGCCCAGGTGCGAGTTCAATTCGTCTACCGTGCCGTAGCTCTCTATACGGATGTGGTGCTTGGGCACGCGGGTGCCTCCAAAAAGGGCCGTGGTGCCTTTGTCTCCGGTTTTGGTGTATATTTTCATTTTTTTGATGTAAAGGTAAAAAAGCTTGTGCTAAGAAATCGAAGAACTTTAATTATAAATTTGATAAGGTTGACCCACGTTCTTCGTGAAACCGATAAAAATATAGTAAATAATATGTAGATCGTAAGCAATTAAAATATATATTAGACCGATATAAACCAATCAAATTTCAAATTATGAAAAACCATCAAATTTTAACGGGGGGGGGGGGAAATTACTGATCTTCTGATTGTTATCTGTTCTAGCGACGAGTGTCGCGAAATCTCAAAGTATTTTTGAGGAATGCGGTACCCAAAATTTCGACAATATTAATTTCAGCGGGACATATAGTGTCGAAACAACTCCCATAAATAAATCGACTTTAGTACCTTTGGTGTTAAATGTGTTTTATTGGCAGGTTAAAGCTCCTGATGGTTCCTATGGGGGTCTCACGTTTAATGAGGAAAAATTACTCGAAAACATAGCTTATCTCAATATTGTTTTTAATGAATTCAACATTTTTTTCAAATATCAGGGCTATAGCTCTTTCGATAGTCCTACAAACTTACCATTAGTACAATACGAACCGCACCCCGTCACTGGAGCATATCGGTGCGTTCAATATCCTGGCCAATTCGATCCAAATGGATATGGAAACATTGGTCGTTGTAGTGATATAACTAGTTTTTGGGGTTATGCGGAAAATAATAATCACAAAATGGCCAATGCAATGAATATTTATGTGCCTTACGGTTCAGAATTCGGGGGTGCGGCAAAAAGCGTGGGTAGTGATATGTTGATTTTGAAAGTAAATAAGCTGAACGAGTTTACCTCGATACACGAAATGGGCCATGCTTTGGGCTTGTACCATACGCGCTCAACACATAATGGTGTTTCCAACAAGGAGCACACCACACGGGTAGCGACCCCTGGCCCTTGTCACCCGAATAATGAATATAACGCGCCCTGTGCAGACGATAACGTGGTGGATACCGCGGCCAATACACAGTTTAGTCATGGAGGTACCTATCCTTGGATTTCCGAAAGTAACGGTATTTGGACCTATACCGGTTCTGAAACTGACGAAATAAATATCGAATATGAAATTGACCATTTGGATATAATCAACGTTATGAGCGATGCCTACATTGCCTGGAAAAATCAGTTAACGCCTGGTCAAGGCCATAGAATGCGTCGAACAATTATAAGCGATATTGATCTTACAAATAGTTTAAATATAGATGGCATTGCAGCCTTGTTTGAACCATACGCTGGAATATATAATGATAATCCTGCAGTAGACGTGCCAATACCATTGTTCCAGCCGGGTTTTGATTATATATTTAGGCCGTGCTGTTGCGACTATCCATTACCATCAGATTTTGATGATGTTACCTTTTCTTATAATGGTAGTAATGGGGTAGCTACCATAATTTCAAAGCATGAAACCGATTATAGTTCAATAACGCATCCT
>NZQO01000060.1 GCA_002693605.1 Flavobacteriaceae bacterium | reverse complement strand
TGAATAAAAGTTTTTGGGAAAGGTTGTTGAGGCCTTTCGCCAGAAAATAGAAAAGCACCATCACGATAATGGCAACGGCAAAATTGGGCAGTTTCAAGATTAGCGCATCTAGCCAGCCTCCTAGTTTTTCCCACAGGTTTGCGATTGCATCGTTAATTGAAAATGTATTTTCATCCATAATTGTAAAAATAATTTAAGAGTTTAGAGGATACTGGATAGCATAAAGGTACCCAAAATCCATAAAATTAGAGACAATAGGCCTCCTATGATTAAAAAATGACGGAATTTGTAAAACCCCATTCCATATATTAGGGTGTTGGTTTGGTACCCAACAGGTGTAAAAAAGCTAAAATTGGCCCCAAATAACACCGAGAGTATAAAAGGCTTATACGGCAGCTCCAATCCTTCTGCCAACGAGAAGGCGATGGGGGTCATAATAATTGCCGTGGCATTGTTGCTAATAACGCCACTCATAATCATGGTAATCAGAAAAACTAGCCCTATTACTATGATGTTCGATTTTCCCATGAGCACGTTAAGCAGCCCATCTGTAATCCACATATCGGCACCCGTATTGTGCATTGCCACTCCCAGCGGTATCATTCCAGCCAATAAAAATACCACCTGCCAGTTTACCCGGTGGTATACTTCGGTAAGTGCAATGCAATTGGTTAGCAGTAGCAGGCTTACGCCTAGCAGGGAACTAATGAGAATATTTAACACGCCACTTGCAGCGAGCCCAATAACCAAGAGCAAAATACCAAAGGCTATCGTTTTCTTAAAAGAATCCTGGGGTAGGGGGGTGTCATACTGCCGCAGAATAGCGACATTCTCGATTTGGTCCAACCGAGGATAATCTTCTATGGGGGTTTCCACCAAGAGTCGATCGCCTGGTTTTATCGCTATTTTGTCCAGATCCTTTCTAATTAGGCGCTCCTTTGTATTCCGGATGTTCTTCCGTTTCCGTATTGCAATGGGGGTGGCATTCTGAATGCTCTGTTTTCTGATTTGTTTTAAGGTCTTTCCTATTAAATTGGAACCGGGTAGAACCAGCAATTCTACAAAACCGAGATTTTCTGGGTTTTCATTTAGGTCCTTGTTTTTCTTCGGAAGGTCGAACGCATCAAGATTATATGCTGCCTCGCCTACATTAAGGCGTTCGTGAATGTCAAGCCCTTTGAATTCGTTTAGGCGCATCAGGTTCTCCAAGTTGCAGAGTAACAATAATTTGTCCCCTTTAAGTAACTTAATATAGCGTCCCGGGGCGTTGTTAACCTGATTTCCCCTTATAAGCTTCAACAAGCTAATTTCCCCATCGTTAAAAAGAAAGGTTTCCTCTATTTTCTTCTCTATTAATTCCGAATCTTCGGTCACGATAACGTAGGTCACGTAGTTTTCCAGTTTATATTCCTCTTCTATATCCTCGGGGCGGCCCTTGGGAAGCCATCGGGAAGCAATGGTTATGAAAATAATAGAAACGATAAGAAACACGAGGCCGTAGAGTGTAAATTCAAAAAAGCCAAACCTCTCTGCACCTAGATCGCGCGCTACTGAATTTACGATAAGGTTGGTGGAAGTTCCCATAAGGGTGCAGCTTCCGCCCAAAATTCCCGCAAACGAAATGGGCAATAGCAGCTTGGATTCCGAAATGTTGAAGCGCTTGGAAAATTCTGAAATGATCTTTATGAACACGATTACAACCGCAGTGGTGCTAATGAAGGCCGAAATACTCGCTGTAATGAGCATAAATGCTGGCAACAAAAGTAATAATGGCAATATGTGCAGGTTTTTCAATAGCCTGGCAAGGGTAGATATAACGCCCGTATCCTCCATCCCGATGGCGATGATCATCAAGGCAAGGACGGTTATCGTAGCCGAATTTGAAAAGCCTGAGATGGCTTCTTCCGGTTTTACCAAGCCACAAACGGCAAGCGAGACGATTATGAAAAGGGCTATTTTATCTACGGGAAAAACCTCGAAGGCAAAAAGAACAATGGTGGTAAATAGTATAGAAAAAACGAGTATAATTTCTATCGTCATATATCTTTAGTTGAAACATAAAGATAACGGTAGAAAGTATACCCGCTTAATAAGGAAGTCTTAAAATGTTAAAAAATTTATCCTAGGTACTTTTTGAGGATATGGCTCTTAGATTGTTGGCGCAGCCTGCGAATTGCCTTTTCGCGAATTTGGCGCACCCGCTCACGGCTTAAATCAAAGGTATCGCCAATTTCCTGTAGCGTCATTACAGGTTGCCCGCCCAGTCCGAAATTAAGGCGCACTACATCAGCCTCTCGCGGAGAAAGGGTGTCGAGGGCCCTGTCAATCTCAATGCGCAACGATTCGTGTATTAACGATTTATCGGGGTTCGGGCTCTCTCCAGAGCTTACCACGTCGTACAGGTTATTATCATTCTCACCTTCCTGGAAGGGTGCGTCCATGGAAAGACTCTTGTTCGAGTTTTTCAAGGAACTCTTTACCTTCCTAACCGAAATGTCTAATTCCTTGGCTATTTCCTCGGGTGTGGGCTTGCGCTGGTGTATCTGCTCGAGATGGATAGCAGCCTTGTTAATCTTGCTGATATCACCAATCTTGTTCAACGGTAAGCGTACCACCCGGGCCTGCTCAGCTATGGCCTGCAATATGGATTGGCGAATCCACCATACGGCGTACGAGATAAACTTAAAACCCCTAGTCTCGTCGAAACGTTTGGCAGCCTTAACCAGACCAACATTTCCTTCATTAATAAGGTCTGATAGACTAAGTCCTTGATTTTGATACTGCTTTGCCACCGAAATTACGAAACGCAAATTAGCGCGTGTCAACTTTTCCAATGCTGCCTGGTCTCCCTCACGAATGCGCTGTGCCAACTCTACTTCCTCTTCGGCAGTAATCATGTCGATCTTACTTACATCCTGTAAATAACTGTTCAAAGATTTGGTTTCACGGTTGGTTACCTGCTTCGTAATTTTGAGCTGTCTCATATATATTTCCTTTGTTTTAAATTATTGCAACACGGTATAGTACGCCATACTTTCCACAATTCCAAAAACTTAACATTATTTGTTAAATTTTCTGCGGAAACTAGCTATTTTAAGTACATTCAGCTAAAAAATAAACTGATGGAAAAAAAGTGTGGAATAGTACCGATAGCAACTTTTATTTTTATTCTTTCCTGTAGCAATTTCTATGCCCAAACACCCACCGGCGTACCTCAAGGTGGCGATTATTCGCCCTTAGATTTGATGAATCCGGCAGATGTCATTATATATATCGTTTTACCCATCGTTTTTATTATCCTTTACTTTATATGGAAAAGAAAAAAAAGAGAATAACCAGTTTCTTAAAACTAGTCACCACTATTGCCTTAACTCTGTGTATCAGTGCCTTACAGGCCCAAGTAGCTTCCGGTACCAGTAAAATACATTTAGACGAAAATTCTTCCAAAAAGATTGCGCAATTGCAGCAGCAGGGGTTCGATTTGGATCACCTTGAGTTTTCCGACGCTGGCAACCTAATTTTATATGTTTCCGCGGAAGAGAAATATCACCTCGAGCAATTGGGCCTTTCGTATACGATGTTAATTCCGAATATGGAAGCATGGTACCTCGGGCAGTTGGAAAATGACCTTAGGCAAAATACCACATACCAGAAAGGGAAGAACGTTGCCGATGGTTTTGGCCTTGGCAGCATGGGCGGTTATTATACCTATGATGAGATAGGACTAAAACTGGACGCAATGCGACAGAAATACCCCGATATCATTTCAGAGAAAGTTAGTATAGGAACTACTATTGAAGGAAGGGAAATTTGGATGGCCAAGATCTCAGACAATCCTGATATCGACGAAAATGAGCCCTCAGCGTATTTCGATGCGCTGCACCATGCCAGGGAACCCATTTCTATGGCGGCAACCATAAACTATATGTTCTGGTTGCTGGAACGGTATACAACCAATCCCGAAATTGCATTCTTGATCGATAACCGCGAAATTTATTTTGTGCCGGTTGTGAACCCCGATGGGTACGAGCACAACCGGGCTACCAATCCCAATGGGGGAGGGCTTTGGCGTAAAAACCGAAATCCCAATTCAGGCGGTTGCCTGGGTGTTGATCTAAACCGGAACTATGCATTTGGGTATGCAAATGACGCCTCCTGTTCAAGCTCTGATCCGTGCTCCGGCACTTATCGTGGTACGGCCGCATTTTCAGAGCCCGAAACAGTGGCCGTTCGCGACCTGCTAGCGGTGGCGCAACCCAATACGGCCTTCTCAACGCACTCAACCGCGGGCACTTATTTGATGCCTTATGGGTTCGATACCAATCCGCCGGCCTTCGGTATTTATAGCGAGTGGGCATCGGCATTTCTGGATGAGAATGAGTACACCTACGGGGTTACCTTTCAAATGCTTGGCTATACTAGCTGCGGTACTACGCGCGATTATTTGCATTCTGAAGGAATTTATGGCTGGACCCCAGAGATTGACGGGAGCGGCTTTTGGCCCTTGCCCAGCGAAATTTTTGGATTGGTAGAGGAAAACGTAAAACCGATGCTGTATCAAACCTGGATTGCTGGTGCCTATATCGATGTACAGAGCCATACTATTATTGGGGAAGTGACGCCGGGCGGTAATTTCGACCTTGTCGTAGAGGGAAAGAATGTTGGGGTAGGGGAAGGTGCTGAAAATGTCAGCGTAGAGATAATTTCCTCCAATCCAAGTGTGCAGGTACCCCCGGCAGTTGCCTACGGAACTATTCCGCCCCGAGAGCGGGCCTCTAACCAACAATTCCCGTTCCAGATTGGCATTGATGCCAATATTCAGGAAACCGGGTTTACCCTTATCGTAAATACGTTTCAAGACGGTGTTTTGAACGAATCGCTAGAAATTCCCGTGCAGATTGGCCAGCAGGAAACCTTGTTTCTCGATACCGCGGAGAATGGGGCGGCCAACTGGACCGCCACCGGCAATGGAATACAATGGGGCGTGGTTACCGACGATTCGTATAGCGGCATAGCCTGCTTTGGTGATTCCAACGGCGGAAATTCGCAGAATGGTACGAGCAATTTCTTTACGTTGAACACCCCCGTGGACCTTTCGGGAACCACTTCGCCCGTAGTTAGTTTTGTAGGGAAACATTCACTCGAGGCCGGTGATATGGTGATGTTTCAACTTTCCGATGATGGCGGGACCTCGTGGGAGACATTGGCGAACTTCACACAGAACAAATCTTGGAACGTTTCGGCCTATAGCCTTTCCGAATATCGGCAAGCGGGGACGGTGCGCTTCCGTTTTGCCATGCAGACCGACGGTTCCATACCAGGCGATGGATTTTATTTTGATGATTTTCAAGTTGCTGATTACCAAAGTGATGTGCTCTCGATTTCTACCGGTTCAGGGAGCGAAATCACTGTATTTCCCAATCCATTTTCCAATTCCTTGACCATTTCAAGCACTCATTCCAACAGTATTTCAGAAGTGCGATTGGTCGATATCTCGGGAAGATCGTTACCGGTAAGTGTTTCGCATAATGAGGCAAATACGATGCTAACGGTTCTAGAGACGCTTGGAAGTGGCGTCTATTTTCTGTATTTTATGGAGGAAAGCCATACCCGGCACGTTATAAAATTGTTGAAACAATAAACGTTATGAAACAGATTCTATTAGGAAATACGTCGCTACACATTGCCCCTATAATATTTGGGGGAAACGTTTTTGGTTGGACCTTGAACGAGCAGGAGTCATTCCAAATGCTCGACGCCATTAGCGACCTTGGCATAAATTGTATCGATACCGCCGATGTCTATTCGCGCTGGTACAATGGGAATTCTGGCGGAGAAAGCGAAACGATAATTGGTAAATGGATGAAGTCCAGGGGTAACCGCGAACAGTTTATCATATGCACCAAGGTGGGGATGGACATGGGCCAGGGCGGTGTAGATATTTCGGAACAGCATATTCTGAAATCTGTAGACGACTCATTGAAACGTTTGCAAACCGATTATATTGATTTATACTACGCCCATAAGGATGATGAAACTACGCCGCCACAGGAAACTTTGGGAGCATTCCAAAAATTGATCGATGCGGGGAAGGTTCGGTACATTGGGGCCAGTAACTTTTCCGCAGCGCGTTTGGAAGAATCGATAACTGTTTCGAAAAATTCCGAATTGCCCTTATATCGCGTCATCCAGCCTGAGTACAACCTAATAAACCGGACCGATTTCGAGGGAGACGTAGAGCGTGTTTGCAGAAAACATGAATTGGGGGTTGTCACCTATTTTTCGTTGGCCAGTGGGTTGCTTACGGGCAAGTATGAGACTGAAGCTGATGTTGAAAAATCTTCACGCACCAGCTTTGTGAAAAAACATTTTAACGACCGCACCAGGCAAATTGTCGCTACCCTGCAAAATATAGCCAAAACCCACCACAGCTCACCCGCGGCCGTTGCCCTGGCATGGATTCTTCATCACCCAACCGTTACGGCCCCAATTGTTAGCGCCACAAGAAAAGAGCATTTGAAAGCTTTAGAAAAGGCCGCATTTCTGGAACTGACAATAGACGAAAAAAAAATGTTAGATAAAGTAAGTGCGAACTAAATGGTTTGGTTCAATTATTGAAGAGGGAAACTGTTAAATTACACCTATGAATTTTTTTTCGTTCCTTCTGCCCCTCTTACTGTTCGTAACGCTATCTGGCACTGCGCAGATAGAAAACCCGACGGTCAGGCTCAATATTGAGGCTATAGAAGATGATTTCAGTGCCCCTACCGGCTTGGAGCTGCCCGCTACGCGCGCCCCTAATTTAACCATTCCCAAAGATCCGTTCGAGCCTAAGATGGATACCAGCCTGGGGCAGGAAGAACCCGCTATCCAGTTCGGGAAAGACGATGGTTTAATGGATAATATTTCCAATAAGGCGCCTAAATATTTCACGAAAGATAAGGAGGCGAAGGAAGAGTTTGGAAGTGATCAAAACCTTGGCCGAATAACCACTAAAGGCCATACGGTGAACGTGGTCTATCGGGACCATCAGTATGTTGACGGTGATGTAATACGGGTGTATGTGAATGATGACATTGTTCAATCCCGAATTTCATTGCGGGGTAGTTTCCACGGTTTCGACCTTCCTTTGCAGGAGGGAATTAACCGTATTGAATTTGAGGCATTAAATCAAGGATCGTCCGGTCCCAACACAGCAGAACTTCACGTATACGACGATAAGGGTCAACTTGTTTCCGCCAAGGAATGGAATTTGCTCACCGGGTATAAGGCTACGATAGTTGTGTTCAAGGAAGAATAGCATTTCTTAGAAACAATATATAATGTAAAGTGTATTTTACATTATTATAAGTATATTTGACATCAAATCAGATAAACTTATACTATGTCGCTTAAGAAAATAACAGCCTGGGACCGTAAGGTTTTCAGAAAATTGATCAACTTCCAGCTTCCCAACTACGCAAAGAAAATAGGCGCAATCATCGCCATATTAAGTATTTCAGCACTCTTTATTTTAAAAGGTATAGACAGCGATTCTATTTGGACTAGATATATCGTACGCAATTTATTCGTTATGGGATTGCTCGCTATTTCGCTTTCGCGCGAGCGTATAGAAGATGAAATGATAAAATCAATCCGTTCCCAGTCGTACGCCATAGCCTTCATCGTAGGGGTGCTCTACGCAATAGTTCAGCCATATGTAACGTTTGGCGTCTCGTACTTGATAAATCGAGAAAATGCATTATTGGAATTGAACCACTGGCAGTTAGTCACATTTATGTTGCTAATTCAAGTTATGTTTTTCCACGCGCTATTAAAAAGGTGCAGGATATGAGAAATAGTATTAAGGTGGAGCGCGCAATTTTGAACTTAACACAAGAAGATTTGGCGCAAGCCATAGGGGTCTCGCGCCAAACAATTAGTTCTATTGAGGCTAATAGATATGTGCCCTCCACGGTTTTGGCATTGCGGTTATCACGAATATTCCAAAAACCGGTGAATGATTTTTTTATGTTGGAAGAATTGGATTTGCCTTAGAGTGCGGCATCGTCCCGCTCCAGATTTTCGTTTTCCGGACCGCCCTGACTGTGCAATTGGTTTTCTTCATCTCTTAAGTTGTTGGGGCCGTTGCCTTTTTTAGCCTGTGTTCGGCCCGGTACGTCAAGATTCTTTCCGCTAAAGTCAATTTTTTGCGCACGTTCGCGCAATTGCTGGTCGTCGCCACCATCTCCGTGAATGTTATCTTGACCCAATATTTCCAAATCGTGCTGGGTTACATCGGAATTATAATCGGTATCCTTCGTTCTCTTTTCATCTTTATTCGTTGCCATAATTATTTGTTTTTCTTCAAGGTACAATTGAAACGGCTAAGTAAAAAGCTATTTAACGCCACCTAAACAAAGTATAACAAGATTTTAAGGGATACTCATTCTCGGAAGTATCCATCCCTCACACGCGCGCAATGTTAAAGTTTATAAATGAAGGGCAACCCAACTATATTTCGTATAATTTTAAGGTTCCATGTAACATAAACCAATCCTTTCTTCATGAAAAAAGTATACTACATTTTTACGATTCTATTGTTCGTTGGCGGGCTAAACGCCATTGCACAGGAAACCGTTTGGGATAAACTTGAATCCATTGCCATAGTCGACCAAAAGGTAATGATGCCCATGCGGGATGGTGTGCGTCTGGCAACCGATATTTATCGACCCAAAGCCCCCGGCAAAGTGCCCGTAATATTCTCCAGAACACCCTATAACTTCAACAGTTGGGGCGATGGTGAACAACAATCCAGAACTGCCGAACGAGCTTACGAGGCCGTGTCTCGCGGGTATGCTTATGTGGTGCAGAACGAACGCGGCAGGTACTTTTCTGAAGGCGAGTGGGACATCCTGGGAGTTCCCCTGACCGATGGTTATGATGCTTTCGAATGGATGAAAAATCAGCCTTGGAGCAATGGCAAGGTTGGCACATTGGGTTGCAGTTCGACCGCCGAATGGCAAATGGCCGTGGCGGCACTGGACCATCCCTCGCACGCCGCTATGGTGCCGCAGGGATATGGGGCCGGCGTGGGCCGCATAGGAGATTATTATGAACAGGGCAACTGGTACCGAGGCGGGGTAGAGCAATTGCTTTTCTTCTCTTGGCTGTACGGGGTGGAGCACGATAAGTTCAAGCCACGAATCCCGGAAGGGGCAACCCAGGAAGATCTTATTAGAATTTCGAGGTTCTACGATCTTGCGCCCGAAAACCCTTCGGTAGATATGTCAGAGGCATTAGCGCATCTGCCCATTCAGGATATCCTGCAAAATATCAACGGAAAACGGGAGATTTTTGATAAAATGGTGCGACGCACGCCCAATCACCCCGATTGGTACACCGGTGGCTTGTACCACGATAATATGGATTTCGGTGTGCCCAGTTTCTGGTTTGCCTCATGGTATGATGTGTCGATAAGTCCCAATATAGCCTTGTTCAACCACGTTCGCAACAATGCGAGTGATCCAAAGATTAGGGACAACCAGTATTTGGTAATCGCGCCCACCTTGCACTGTGCGTACACCCGAGCCACTGAGAATACGATCGTAGGGGAACGTTCGGTAGGCGATGCCCGGCTCAATTATGACGAACAAATCTATAAGTGGTTTGATTTATGGTTGAAGGATGAACCCAATAATTTTAAAGATATTACCCCTCGCGTACAGTATTACACAATGGGCAGTAATAAATGGCAGGCCGCTGAGCAGTGGCCACCCAGAGCTGCCGAAATGAAAACCTATTACCTACAGAGTAACGGTAAGGCCAATAGTCGGTTTGGTGATGGCGCCTTGGTAACAAAAAAACCAGGTGGAAACCAATCGGCTGACACCTTTGTCTACGATCCAATGAACCCCGTGCCTTCCTATGGCGGAAATGTCTGTTGTACGGGAAATGCCGTCAAGGGCGGAGCATTCGATCAACAACAAATGGAAGCGCGTAATGATATTCTGGTTTATACAACCGATCCGCTAGAGGAGGGAGTTGAGGTTTCAGGATTTATTGAAAGTACCCTTTACGTTTCCAGCGATGCCAAGGATACCGATTTCACGATAAAGCTCATTGATGTTTATCCCGATGGCCGGGCGTACAACCTCGATGAAACCATACAGCGGTCGCGCTACCGCGAAGGCTACGACAAGGAAGTGTTTATGGAAAAGGAAAATGTTTATAAAATAGACTTAACACCAATGTCTACAAGTAATTTCTTTGAAAAAGGACACCGCATTCGCATTGAAATATCGAGTAGTAATTTTCCTCGATTTGCCAGAAATCTGAATTCCGGCGGTTCAAATTACGATGAAAAGGAAGGCGTGGTGGCCACAAACAGCATTCACCATAGTGCACAATATCCCTCAAATATCAAATTGCCAATGATTACGAAAAAATAATTTGGTCAAGGAGAAAAAACCAACTAGCACTTCAGCTTTATGGCAGCGTGTTGCGAACCACATAACGAGCCCGAAGGCGGCCATTTTCGATGGCTAGGGTCGTATACCGAGTTGTACTTTTCCTTGGCCAGCGGGTTTTGCCTATTGGTAGGGTTTTTATTGGAAATAGGAAGCAATATTATAAGCCTCCCTTCAGTGACCGCATATCTGACAGCCTATTTTTTTGGGGGATTTTTCACCTTTCTCGAGGCAATAAAGAAGTTGCGGAAGGGTATTTTCGAAATAGATTTTCTAATGCTCGTGGCTGCTATAGGAGCGGCGTATCTCGGGAAATGGGCTGAAGGTGCGCTACTTCTCTTCTTATTCAGTTTGGGCCACGCACTAGAGCATTACGCTATGGGAAAGGCTAGAAGGTCGATCGCTGCCCTTACCGACCTTGCGCCGAAAACCGCTTTGGTAAAGATAAATGGTGACCTGAGGGAGACCGACATTACCAATCTATCAATAAATGATACCATTGTGGTGCGTCCCAACAGCAAAATTCCGGCCGATGGATTTATTGTAAGCGGTGAGAGTAGCGTTAATCAGGCCCCTATTACGGGGGAAAGTGTTCCCGTAGACAAAATAGCCGTGTTGCAACTGCCGACGACGTCCAAAGAGCAACAACATTTATCAGATATCCATCGCGTTTTTGCGGGCACCATCAACGGAAATGCTACCTTGGAGATAACTGTAACCAAAAAGGCCGAAGACTCTACATTAAGCCGCCTTATTACAATGGTAGAAGAGGCTAAGACCCAAAAATCTCCCACCCAGTTGTTTACCGATCGTTTTGAGAAATATTATGTTCCTCTCGTGTTATTACTGGTTGTACTTTTAAATTTTGCCTATTTAGTTGTCAATGAGTCATGGAGCGATAGTTTTTATCGTGCTATGGCGGTTTTGGTAGCTGCCAGTCCTTGCGCCCTCGCCATTTCAACACCATCGGCGGTACTTAGCGGCATTGCCCGGGCAGCGCGAGGCGGGGTTCTCATAAAAGGCGGGAAACCACTGGAAGATTTAGGTTCGCTCACCGCTATCGCATTTGATAAGACGGGTACGTTGACGGAAGGAAGCCCAAAAATAACCGACGTAATA
>NZQO01000059.1 GCA_002693605.1 Flavobacteriaceae bacterium | reverse complement strand
TCTCAACAGTGAAAAATCGTAATGGAAGATAAACTTCCGCGATACCCCAAACTGCAATTTCGGAATGGTTATTTCGGTAGTTTCGGGGAGTTCCTGATTTTGTCCGGCGACCGCACCCTGAATCGTAGCGAATTCCTCTTCATCTATGGCCCAGGCATTGAAGGTAGTGGTAATGTCCCGTGCCATTAAACCGAATTTCCAATCGCCAGTCTCAAACTGCACCCCGGCATCTAGGCCAAAGCCCCACGACGAGGCAAAATCGCCAATAATGCGTCGTATCACCTTTGCGTTTACCCCCACATTGAGTCCGTCGAGGGGTAACTTGCGTGCATAGGAAAAAGTAAAACCGTAATCGGCGGTCGAGAAAAGACTGATGCGGTTGTAATCTATCCTTCCCTGGTCATCGATAAGCTGCGTGGTATTCAAGATATCATCTACCCCGAACCGGATTGCCGAGAGCGCAACCACGCTTCGGTCGTCTAAGGGCATCGCAAATCCGGCGTAATCGTAATTGGCGATATTGGCGAAATAGGAAGCGTGCATGAGCGCCAGTTGATTGTCCTCTAGATGCACCAGCCCAGCCGGATTCCAGTACCCCGAGTTTACATCGCTGGTAGCGGCCACTACGGCATTTGCCATGCCAAAAGCGGCGGCATCTACCCCAATGTTCATAAATTCGTTGGAGTATTTCCTAACACTTTGGGCATTAACCCCTATGGCAAATAATAAAAGGACAATACTGAAATTCTTCTTCAAGCTTGATTTTTTTCGCAAATATCTTACTATTTTACAGAATACTAAACTATAATTTCGGGCACATATTGTATCACATAGTGCTTAGACGTAAATACTTTGCTATTTTTACATACAGAAGCGTTTCTATGAAAAAACAAATACCCAACATAATCACCTCGCTCAACTTACTTTGCGGCTGTGTTGCCGTGTTATTCGCCGTTTCGGGCGATTTGGTGACGGCCGCTTTCTTTGTTTTCTTCGGAATATTCTTCGATTTTTTCGACGGTCTTGCCGCGCGCCTGCTAAAAGCTCAGAGTGATGTTGGCCTTCAGATGGATTCCCTTGCCGATGTCGTTACCAGCGGCGTCGCACCTGCGGTGGTGATGGTGCAATTATTGAGCCAAGCTTTTAACGGTACCCCCTATGTCATTGCCGATGTACTCCACCCACACGCATGGAATTCCGGATTCGATAATTACCTGCCGCTAATCGGCTTACTCGTAGCGGTGGCCTCAGCCTATAGATTGGCCAAGTTCAATGTGGATACTAGGCAGACCGATAGCTTTATAGGCCTGCCCACCCCCGCAAACGCGCTCCTAATTCTCAGTTTGCCGTTGATATTGGAATTCCAGTATTCCGAGGGTCTCGAGGCAGTCATACTGGCGCCTTGGTTTTTGGTTACGCTAACCGTGGTGAGCGCGTTATTGCTCAATGCCGAACTACCACTCTTCGCACTTAAATTCAAAACTTGGGACGTTAAGACGAACCTCTTGCGCTATCTATTCCTGGCTGTTTGCGTAGTAGCCCTCCTGTTGCTGGAATTTATCGCAATTCCGGTAATCATATTGCTCTATATTGCCCTTTCCATAGGGAAAAATCGAGCGGTGAAAACCGCGTGAGCATTTCAGTTTGAATCGCAGTAAGTGGAGCATCGTTTTACCCAATTGATAAAATTAGGTTAAAACACCCTTTGGAAGCATTTAATGCGTCCCAAATTGGTACTTTACGTTGAAAACGATAACGCTATGAAAGAAGTAAAGGCCTATGCGGCACATTCCGAAAAAGAAGATTTAAAACCGTTTACATTGGAACGCAGGGAGGTCCTGCCAGACGACGTTGAATTGGAAATTACCTATTGCGGGGTTTGCCACAGTGATATCCATACCGTGCACAACGATTGGGGCGGGACAAAGTATCCCGTTGTTCCTGGTCACGAAATTGTGGGACGGGTAACCAAAGTGGGCGAAAACGTCCAGAATTTCAAGGAAGGAGACTTGGTAGGTGTAGGCTGTATGGTAGACTCTTGCCAAACTTGCAGTGCGTGCAAGGAGGACCTCGAGCAATATTGCGAGAACGGAGCCGTAATGACCTACAATGGGGAAGACAAGCATCTTGGCGGCCATACCTACGGCGGCTATACCGAGCACATTGTGGTAGATAAAAATTTTGTGCTATCAGTGCCCGATACTTTAGATGAAAAATCTGTGGCACCGCTATTGTGCGCCGGCATTACAACCTGGTCGCCCCTGCGCCACTGGAACGTAAAGAAAGGTGATAAGGTCGGGGTTATAGGCCTTGGCGGCCTGGGCCATATGGGCGTAAAATTTGCGCATGCCATAGGCGCGGAAACCGTGATGATCACTACCTCGCCATCTAAAAAAGAAGACGCCAAACACCTCGGGGCCGATTCGGTGCTAATTTCAAAAGATGAAAAAGAAATGGAAAAGCACGCCGGCACCTTCGATTTTCTGTTGAATACCATACCGGTGGGCCACGACTTAAATCCGTATATCAACCTGCTTAAGCGCGACGCGACTATGGTCTTGGTGGGTGCTATCGAGCCGTTAGACCCAATGCACGGCGGCGGACTGATACTGGGCCGGAAACGCGTGGCAGGCTCGGTAATTGGAGGAATCAAGGAAACCCAGGAAATGCTCGATTTTTGCGGCGAGCACGGAATTACGTGCGATGTGGAAATGATTTCCATGCAAGAGATTAACGATGCCTACAAGCGCGTGCAGGATGGTGACGTCAAGTACCGGTTTGTCATCGATATGAAATCGCTGAAGGAATCGTAGTCCTTTTCAAATAAAAAAAAAGAAACCCGAAACAACGTTTCGGGTTTTTTTCTAGAAGAGAATTTTTTTCTTCCGAAGCTCAAAGTTCTGCCCTAGATATACTTTTCGAACCATTTCGTCAGCTGCTAACTCCTCGGGCGAACCGTGCTTTAGGATGCTTCCCTCGAACATTAAGTACGTTCGGTCGGTAATGGCCAGAGTTTCCTGCACGTTATGGTCGGTAATCAGGATGCCTATGTTTTTGTTCTTTAGCTGTGCTACGATACGCTGAATATCTTCTACGGCCACAGGATCTACGCCCGCAAAGGGTTCATCGAGCAATATAAAATGTGGGTCGGTAGCCAGGGCCCGTGCTATCTCGGTGCGCCGGCGCTCGCCCCCGCTAAGCAAGTCGCCGCGATTGGTGCGTATATGCCCGAGGCCAAACTCCTCGATGAGCGATTCCATTTTTGTCTCCTGTTCCTTCTTGGAGTAATCGGTAAGTTGGAGCACACTCAAAATATTGTCCTCCACGCTTAGTTTTCTGAATACCGAAGCTTCCTGTGCCAAATAGCCAATGCCGTTTTGGGCACGCTTGTACATGGGGTATTTGGTTATATTCTTACCGTCCAGGTGAATGGTGCCGCCATTGGGCTTAATAAGCCCCACGATCATGTAGAACGAAGTGGTCTTCCCGGCGCCGTTTGGGCCCAGGAGCCCCACGATCTCGCCCTGGTTAACCTCGACGGAAATGCCCTTAACTACCTTTCGGCCCTTGTATTGCTTGATCAGGTTTTCGGCTCTTAGTCTCATGGAGTGGCTTTTCTGGAATGCGAAGGGTAAAAATACGGTTTAATTTTCCGAAGAAAAAATTAGGCGTTTTTTTCATCGAGCGCTTCCCAAAATTCGTAGGCGCGACGCAAGTGCGGGATGACAATAGTTCCGCCAATCAGGAGCGAAATACTAAGTGCCTCTACAACCTCTTCCTTCGAAATGCCCAATTTATGGCATGCCTCGAGGTGGTAGCGCACGCAGTCGTCGCAACGAAGCACCATACTGTTCCCAAGCCCAAGCAGTTCCTTGGTTCGCTTGTTGAGGGCGCCCTCGGCGAAGGCGTTGGTGTCAAGGTTAAAAATACGCTTGATGATCTTGTTGTTGTCCTCCATCAATTTCTCGTTCATCTTTGAACGGTATGCATTGAACTCGTCTACTATGTTGTTTTCCATTTAATGAAATATAAAGTGTTGTTGAAAATTGAAACTATCTGAAAGGGGTCTTCGTTAACCCATTTTGCCTCCCGGGCTATTACGTTCCTTTCGTTTTTGGTTTCGCACCACCGCCTTCGAGATATAGATGCTGATTTCGTAAAGTATAACCACGGGCACGGCCACGATTACCTGGCTGGCAATATCGGGCGGTGTAATGATGGCTGAAATGATAAGCACGATAACGAGCGCGAATTTTCGATATTTCCGAAGAAATTCCGGCGTAACCAAACCAATTTTGGTCAGGAAAAATATAATAATGGGCAATTCGAAAATCAGTCCGCTTGCCAATACCGAGGCTCTGACCAGGGAGATGTAGCTGCTCAGGTCGAAATCGTTAAAGACCTCCTCGCTCACGCGATAGCTGCCAAGGAAATTGATGGAAAGGGGCGTTATTACGTAATAACCGAAAAGTACGCCAATGAAAAACAGGAGCGAGGCTATAAAGATGAACCCGCGACTTGTTTTCCGTTCGTTCTGCATGAGACCAGGACTAACAAACTTCCAAAATTCATAGAGCACGTAGGGAAATGCGACGATAAGGCCCGCCGTAATCGAGGTCCAAATATGTGCCGAAAACTGACCCGACATGGTCCTGCTCTGAATTCGAAACGGAAGTTCGTCGAAGCAGAAGCTATTCATTCCTATGGCATTTGCCGCCCTGCACAGCAACCTGTATGTGGGAAAATCTGCCTTTTTAGGCCCGAAGAGCAATACGTCGAAAATAAAATCCTTGAAAACAAAGGCCAGCAAGCCCATGATCACCACGGCCACGGTGGAGCGTATAAGGTGCCACCGTAGTTCTTCCAGGTGGTCCAGGAAGGACATTTCCTTTTGTTCGTCTTGTTGCGCTAAGCGTTTGGCCATAAAAGAAAATGGATTATTAGATAATGCCTTCTTTTGTTAGGTTATGAATGTGAACGACCCCACTGTAACGGCCGTTTTCCGCAGCCAGCAATTGGGTAATACCGTGGGTGTCCATCAGTTCCATGGCCTCTACGGCCATGGCGTCGTTTTCGATGATCTTAGGGTTTTGGGTCATGATTTCACGGGCCGTAAGACCGGCAAAGGAATCTGTTTTGGTGAGCATGCGGCGCAAGTCGCCATCGGTGATAATTCCTACTATGGTGTCGTTCTCTACCACTGCGGTAACGCCGAGCATCTTTTCGGAAATTTCAACGATCACTTTTTTCACGTCGGTATCTGGGGATACCTGGGGTTTTTCGTTGAGCGAAGTTAAATCGCTAACCCGTAGGTACAATTTTTTGCCCAGCGAACCGCCGGGGTGAAATTTGGCAAAGTCTTTGCTTGAAAAACCGCGAAGGTCCAAAAGCGCAATGGCGAGGGCGTCTCCCATCACCAATTGTGCAGTAGTGCTCGTGGTGGGGGCCAGGTTGTTGGGACACGCTTCTTTTTCGGCAAAGGCGTGCAGCACGTAATCTGCCTGCTGGCCCAAAAATGATTCGCGGTTGGAGGTAATACCGATTAACTTGTTGCCAATGGCCTTTATTAACGGTACGAGGACCTTTATCTCGGGGGTATTGCCACTTTTGGAAATACAGATTACCGTATCGTTCTCCAGGATGGTCCCCAGGTCGCCGTGAATGGCATCGGCGGCGTGCATAAAGATGGCCGGCGTACCCGTGCTGTTAAGGGTGGCGACGATTTTAGTGGCAATATTTGCGCTCTTGCCAATGCCCGTTACGATAACGCGGCCTTGGCTTTCAAAGAGGTACTCGACTGCCTGCGCAAACTCGTCGTCGAGGAGATCGATAAGGTTCAGAATTGCCTGACCCTCAGTCTCAATGGTTTTTTTTGCAACGGAAAGTATTTGTTGGTGTCTGTTCAAAATTTACGGTTTTGAATGTTTGTAACTGTTTCAGAAATTAGTATATTTAAAATGCGAGCAAAATACACGCGCTACACACTAAATAGTTGTCTATTAGATACAGCAGTACGTAAACGGTTGCAAAATTACAATTGTTATCCATCAAATCAACCAGATTTGGACCAAATAATAAGAAACTTTAAAATTACAAATAGCACGTGACCGATAATCAGTTATACGGGGCACTCAAGGAATATTTTGGATTTAGCCAGTTCAAGGGGCTTCAGGAGGAGGTTGTAAAAAGCGTTCTTGCAGGAGAAAATACTTTTGTGATCATGCCCACTGGAGGTGGCAAATCTCTTTGCTATCAACTTCCCGCCCTAATTAAGGATGGTACCGCGATCGTGGTCTCTCCCTTAATAGCCCTAATGAAAAACCAAGTGGACGCCCTGCGAGCCCTGTCGGCCGATGAAGGGATAGCCCACGTACTCAATTCCTCCTTGAACAAGAGCGAGGTAAAACGCGTTAAGAGCGATATCGTTAATGGCGTTACCAAACTGCTGTACGTCGCGCCCGAGTCGCTCACCAAGGAAGAATATGTCGATTTTCTTCAGAAGCAGACCGTATCGTTCGTTGCTATAGACGAGGCGCATTGCATTAGCGAATGGGGCCATGATTTTCGGCCGGAGTACCGAAACTTGAGGAGCATCATCAAGCGAATTGGCGATAACATACCCATTATCGGGCTTACGGCCACGGCCACTCCCAAGGTGCAGGAAGATATTCTGAAAAACCTGGCCATACAGGATGCCAATACATTTAAGGCGTCGTTCAACAGGCCCAACCTCTATTATGAGATACGGCCAAAAACGAAAAACGTGAATGCCGATATTATTCGCTTCGTTAAAAAGAACGAGGGGAAAAGCGGCATCATTTATTGCCTTAGCAGGAAACGGGTGGAAGAGCTGGCACAAACCCTTCAGGTCAATGGTATCAAGGCCGTGCCGTATCATGCTGGCCTCGATGCAAAGACCCGTGTAAAACATCAGGACATGTTCCTGATGGAAGATGTAGATGTCGTCGTGGCAACGATTGCCTTTGGTATGGGTATCGACAAGCCCGACGTGCGCTTTGTAATCCATAATGATATGCCCAAGAGCATAGAGAGTTACTACCAGGAGACCGGAAGGGCCGGTAGGGATGGCGGTGAAGGACACTGTCTGGCTTTCTACAGTTACAAGGATATCGAGAAATTGGAGAAGTTTATGAGCGGCAAGCCCGTTGCCGAGCAGGAAATTGGGCACGCCCTCTTGCAGGAAGTAGTCGCCTTTGCTGAAACCTCCATTTCCAGGAGAAAATTTATCCTCCATTATTTTGGTGAAGAATTTGACACCGAAACAGGGGAGGGGGGGCAGATGGACGATAACATGCGCTATCCGAAGAAAAAGCATGAGGCTACGGGCAACGCGGTAAAATTGCTTAGCATTATCGCCAAGACAAATCAACAATACAAGGCCAAGGACGTGGTTAACGTGCTTGTTGGCAAGATCAACGCGATGATAAAATCGCACCGCACCGATACCCTCGATATTTTTGGAAGCGGGACGGAGCATGATTCTGCCTATTGGATGGCCCTGTTGCGTCAACTTCTCGTGGCGGGCTATATAAAAAAGGATATTGAAACCTACGGGATAATCAAGATTACCAAGCAGGGTAAGGAGTTTATCAACGATCCCGAACCCTTTATGATGACCGAGGACCATTCCTTCAAGGAGGCGAACGATGAAGGTATTACCACTCCCAAGAAAATGGGGCACGTGGCCGATGAAAATCTCTTCAAATTACTCAAGGCAGAACGGAAAAAGGTTGCCTCCAAAAAGGACCTGCCACCATTCGTTATCTTTCAGGATCCTTCATTGGAAGACATGGCCCTGAAGTATCCCATTACCATGGAAGAATTGGGGAACGTACACGGAGTGGGCGAGGGGAAGGCTAAAAAATATGGCCATCCGTTTTTGGAACTGATTCAGCAATACGTCGAGGAAAACGATATCGTGCGGCCAGAGGATTTTGTGGTGAAGTCGACCGGTACTAATAGTGCCCTTAAGCTTTACATTATCCAGAACATTGACCGTAAACTGCCGTTAGATGATATTGCAAACGCCAAGGGATTAGATATGAACGCCTTTATCAAGGAAATGGAGGCCATCGTGTATAGCGGCACCAAATTGAATATAAACTATTGGGTAGATGATATCCTGGACGATGATCAGCAAGAGGAAATCCATGAATATTTTTTGGAGGCCGAAACAGATAAGATAGAGGCTGCGATGGAAGAATTCGAGGGCGATTACGATACGGAAGAATTACGATTATACCGCATCAAGTTTATAAGCGAGGTAGGCAACTAAACGCGAATGACATAGTATTAAAAAAGGGGGCATTGCCCCCTTTTTCTTTATAGTTTGATTAGTTGCTGGTTGTGTACCAAATCAGCAAAAGTTTCGCGTTTTCGTATTAAATGCGCCTTATCCTTATACCAGAAAATCTCGGCAGGTCGATACCTGGAATTGTAGTTGCTGGCCATGGTAAAGCAGTACGCCCCTGCATTGTGAAAGGCCAAGATATCACCCTCGCGAATTTCGGCAATGCGGCGGTTGTTGGCAAAGGTGTCGGTTTCGCAAATATACCCAACAACGCTATAGAAGCGCTCCTTTCCCGACGGATTGGAAATATTGGTAATGCCGTGCTGCGCCCCGTACAACATAGGGCGTATTAAGTGGTTGAACCCGCTGTCTACCTGGGCGAAAACGGTGGAGGTGGTCTGCTTTACCACATTTACCTGCACCAGGAAAGTACCTGCCTCGCTAACCAGGTATTTGCCCGGCTCGAAGGCCAAGGTTAGCGACTTGCCGTAATGTTCGCAAAATTCGTTGAAACGGCGGCTCAATTTCTCGCCCAGCTCTTCCACGTTCGTCTCGATGTCGTTTTCAGAATACGGAACCTTGAACCCGCTTCCGAAGTCGATAAATTCCAAATCGCTGAAGTGGGTCGCCGCTTCAAATAAAATTTCCGAAGCATATAAAAAAACGTCAATATCCAGGATATCGCTGCCTGTATGCATATGGATGCCGTTGATGGTCATGCCCGTATTCTGCACAATGCGCTCTACGTGCGGCAACTGGTGTATGGAAATACCAAATTTGCTGTCGATATGCCCTACGGAAATATTAGTGTTCCCGCCCGCCATCACGTGTGGATTTATGCGTATACATACCGGCGTTGTGGGGTGGCGTGTGCCAAATTGCTCGAGGATGGATAGGTTGTCAATGTTAATTTGTACGCCCATACTGGCCGCCCGTTCTATTTCCTCGAGGGAAACCCCATTGGGGGTAAAAATTATGTCGGAAGGAGCTACGCCGGCTTCGAGGCCAAGGCGAACCTGTTGCAACGACACGGTATCGAGGCCACACCCAAGCGAATTTAGATACTTCAGCACCGATAGGTTTGAGAGGGCCTTGACGGCATAGTGGAACTTCACCTTCTTGACCTTCTTGAACGCGCCGGCTAGACGTTTATATTGCGACTCCATCTTTAAAGCGTTATACACATACGCGGGGCTCTCGAACTCCCGCACTACGGCCAAAAGGTCTTGGTGTGTCATAATAGTTAAATAGATTAAAAATTAGCGTGTAAAAGTAGGACAGTCCTTTCAACTAATTGGCAGCAATGCCGTAATTTTTTCTGAAGTACGCCCGTACGCCCTTCTTTTCTTTATATGCACCCAAAAAAGATTAGCGCAATCCTGCAACATTTGCTATTTTTGTGCTTTCGTAAAACAAGCAGAAAAAAGCGATTATGAATTTACACGAATATCAAGGAAAAGAAATATTGAACAGTTTTGGTGTTGAGATTCAGCGCGGTATTGTGGCGCAAACTCCGGCCGAAGCTGTAGAGGCGGCCAAGAAACTAACCGAGGAGACCGGCACGGGCTGGCACGTTATCAAGGCCCAGGTGCACGCAGGGGGTCGCGGTAAGGGTGGCGGCGTTAAGTTGGCCAAGAACCTTCAGGAGGTCGAGAAGATTGCCAATGATATTATCGGAATGAACTTGGTGACCCCCCAAACCAGTGCCGAGGGTAAAAAAGTTCACCAGGTGTTGGTTGCAGAAGATGTTTACTATCCCGGTGAGAATGAGCCGGAAGAATACTATATGAGCGTGTTGCTAAACCGCTCTACCGGAAAGAACATGATCATGTACTCTACCGAAGGTGGAATGGACATTGAGCAGGTTGCCGAAGAGACACCCCACCTCATTTTCCATGAGGAAGTCGATCCCGCTACGGGGCTAATGCCCTTTCAGGCGCGACGAATTGCCTTCAACCTCGGGTTGTCGGGGAAGGCCTTCAAGGAAATGACAAAATTCGTTTCCGCCTTATATAAAGCCTATACGGAATCAGACTCTTCCTTGTTCGAGATTAACCCGGTATTGAAAACAAGTGATGATAAAATAATTGCGGTAGATGCAAAGGTAACGCTAGACGATAATGCACTATTCCGCCATAAGGACTATGCCGCGATGCGCGATAAGCGTGAGGAAAATGCGGTAGAGGTAGAAGCGCGTGAGGCTGGACTTAGTTATGTTGATCTTGACGGAAATGTTGGGTGTATGGTAAACGGCGCCGGACTGGCAATGGCGACGATGGACTTAATAAAGCAGGCCGGGGGCGAGCCCGCCAACTTCTTGGACGTAGGGGGAACTGCCGATGCGGAGCGCGTAGAAACGGCTTTCAAGCTAATCCTAAAAGATCCTAACGTAAAGGCGATCTTGGTGAATATTTTTGGAGGCATCGTTCGTTGCGACCGCGTTGCCCAAGGTATCGTAGATGCCTATAAGAATATGGGCACCATTCAAGTGCCAATTATTGTTCGCCTTCAGGGAACCAATGCCGATAAGGCAAAGGAGTTGATTGATAACAGCGGACTCGCGGTACAGAGTGCCATCGAGTTTAAGGAAGCAGCAGATAAGGTACAGCAGGTGCTTGCCTAACATATCCCCACTATAAAGTATCTGAAGCCCTAGAGAAATCTAGGGCTTTTTTAATGGCAGTTAAAAGTTAAATAATAGTTAATATCGTTTTGTAACTGTAACGTTATCAATGATAAAGGTGTCTATTAGGTACATCAATCAATCATTTAAAACGTACTATTATGAAAAAACTTCAAGTATTTTTATTGGCCCTTGGCCTATTTGTTGGAACCGGTACTGTCATGGCGAGCGAGGTCTTGCCCGTACCTATGAGTCCTGAGTCGACCCAGGAAATTTCAAAACTTTTGAAAAACCCAAAATTCACGGTGGCAGACGATTGTCGCGCCACGGTCGAGTTCGTGATGAACAAACACGGCGAAATGGTTATCCTCACCGTAGATGCCGAAGACAAGCAACTCGAGAAATTCTTGATCAGTCGTCTTAATTACCAGACTCTCGAGTCTCCATTGGAAATTGGAAAGACCTATACCTTACCCATTAAATTGGTCGCTATTTTTTAATAAAGGAGAAATGTAGGTAAAAAATCTCGAGATTTTTTCTCGAGATTTTTTAGTTATTGCCGTCCCGCAAACGGCCAACGTCGTATTCAGAGGCGAAACTGTCTTCGGCATCGGTTCTTAAGTGTTTCAGTTCTTCCGCAATAGCTAGTTTATACGATTCGTTAAAGGCGGGAACACGTTTCAGATATTCTAACATCCAGACCAATTTGCTCACGATAATCGGGTCGTGCTTGCAGTACGTCCTAAGCGAGGCCATGCTGTGGTACAGCAATTCGCCAAAGGGCACTACGCTCATTTTTACGTGCGCCGTCTCATCGCTCACCAACACCCCGGTATCGCGTTTCTGCATGCGCAGGGCATACAGCTCGGTAAGGTAATCGATGGCGTTGATGGCCGTGCCGGGGTCGTTTACGCCGGGCGACATGGCCTTAACCGCAATCTCGGTAATCTGCTTAAAAGCCAAGATGTAATTGTCGCGCACCAATTCGCCGCGGGCGAAGTTAACATTCGATAGGATCTTCCCTAGCATATTTTCTTCCAGCGGTTTTTCAGATTTTATAAAGGTAACGTTGGGCAATACGTACATTCCCTTCGGAATGGTAACGTGAATCTTCGTGCCGGTCTCCTTCGCAATTGCAATTACGTTCTTCAAGGAAATGTTCTGAAAGTACCCACTTTGGCTGGAAGGGTACTCGTGCCATTGCGAACTATCTGGAAAAGACTCTATAATCGCGCTGTTCTTTTCCTTTTCCTCGGCAACAAGATATTCCAAACGATTCTTGGAGCTGTGGTAAATGTTGTCCAGGA
>NZQO01000058.1 GCA_002693605.1 Flavobacteriaceae bacterium | reverse complement strand
TTTCTTTGAATATGCTTATGCAAGGTGTGAGAAGCAAAAAAACACATTGTCATTTTCTACATACCGTAATTACATTACGTATCTAAAAAAGTTTGAAACTTTTATTGGCCATACAGATATAGCTTTTGAGGATATTACGGTAACAATGATAAAAGACTATGCAGGATATTGTGGTACTACATTAGGCAACAATAACACAACTATCAATTTTTCTTTACGTATACTCAACTTGATGTTCCGTAATGCTCAGAAAGAGGACTTAATCCCACGAAGTCTATTTCCTTTTGATAAGTATAAGGTTAAGAAAGAAAAGACTAACAGACGTTATCTAAATGAAGAACAACTACAAGCATTAATAAATTTAGAAGTATCAGAAAGAGCGCAAGCGCCCTTAGTAAAAGATATGTTCATTTTTTCAGTCTTTGCAGGTGGTTTAAGGTTTAGTGATGTGTTGGAATTAAAATGGAAACATTACAACAAAAAAGAGCAACGTATATCTAAGACCATTTGTAAAACTAACAATCCGCACAGCTTCAAAATAGGTAGTACAGCAATAGAAATATTGGACAAGTATTATACAGATGATGCAAGTCCAGAAGATACCGTATTTCCCTTTGGAGAGATTACAGAAAGGTATTTTAAGGATAGAGAGTATAGAGCAGACCAGATACGTAGAAAAACCGCTCTTGTAGGTCAGTATCTTAAAACAATGGGTAATAAAATAGACTTACCATTTAATTTGACATTTCATTTAAGCAGACACACATTTGCTACCAGGGCATTAAATAAGGGTATGCGTATAGAGCACGTTTCAAAATTAATGGACCATAGTGATATTGGTATCACACAGATTTACGCAAAAATTATTAACTCAGAATTGGATAAAGCAGTAGACCAATATCTAAACTAAGAGCAAATGTTTAACAAGCCAATCAATAATATTTTAAAAGCTCATTTCAATGGTATTTATGAGCAAGCCAAAGAGAAAGCTAAAATAGACTACAATTTAAATGTATTAAGTCAAATTAAAGATTTAGAACATTTTGAAGCTCTAAAATTTCATCTTGAAGAACAAGAAAGAATTAAAGCATTAGTAGAAATAGATGAACACCCTTATTACATTAAAAACCATAGTACAGAAAACTGGTTGTTGACCCAATTTGCAAGCAGGTATTTTTTATTGGATGTTGACGAAAGTGAGGCATTTATGAACTCAGTCTATTTGGGCGAATATCAAAGTTTACTTTTTACCTACATTCACGATTCAGAGGATAAAATCCCTAAATATACTTTCGACCAATTTTTAAATGGCAAAATATGTAAGTACTATTTTAGTTTTGAAAAAACCTATAGTATTGAACGTAAAGATTATTACGAGATATTAGAATGGCAATCTAACAGCCTTATTGATATAGTCACCAGAGACACAATATTTGTAATTCAAAATTATCAGAATTTCTTAGAAAAGACAGAAAATCCAATAGAGTTTATTGAAAGTCAGTTCAATATTATTGAAGAGGAGTTGACATCTGACATAGTTAAAGCGGATGAATTAAAAACAATTTTATCTAAACTGTTTTTATTCAAAAATTTTAAATTAACTCAATTTAGTGACGATTTACTACTTGAAAATTATAAAATATTTCACGGCAGTAAAGTTGACTTCAAAAAAATAACACCAGCTACAGTTGGTAATATTTTATCCGATTTACAAGAAAATATTGATGGAATTATTGGTAATGAATACACAATCTTTTACACTATTGAAAACCTTGCCTTTTGGTTAGAAGATGTTATAAATGGTAAATCCTACAAAAAAACTTTTAGTTTTCCTGTTTGGCATAAAGTATTAGAAGAAGCAATAGATAAAGGAAAAGAGCAAGCGGAAGAAATTGAACAAGAGTTGTCAGACTTTGCCTATAATTCTCAAAGGACAAAAGACGAAATTAAAAAGTTGCTAATTGACCGTTTTGAAGAATATAGAAACGCATTCAATAAGTTTGAACCTAAAGAAGTTTTTGCATTAATCAAAGATGATAATCAAACAGCCCTTTTTTCATCATTTAAAGTGAATTGTTTTTTTAATAATGACGCTCAAAAGTATAAAGACGATTTAACCGAAGCTGTAAAAATAAATGCAGTATTATGGGATGTTACGAGCATATATATTGACGTTTTAGACGAAAGACATATAAATATAAATGGAGATAGTAGTTCGTCGGTAAATGTAATGTACTTACTACATCAAATGATTTTAGATAAAGAAATTTATAATGAGTTGGAGCAATCAATGGATGATTTTATGCAACATTTTCATTCACTTTCTTTGCCTTTTCCAGTTCATATCGAAAATCAAAGGGAACAATTCGCAAGATTATTTAATAAAGGTATTTCAAGATTACAGCAAGTATTAGATGATGCGCAACCGTCTAATAAAATACTCTATTTACAAAGCCGAATTAAAGAGCTGAAACAACGTGAATTTAAACTGTCTCAGTACAAAGACTTGGGTTATTCAGATAAAGACGAAAGAAAATACCCAAAACTATTAAGGGAGTTTTTAGACATAGAAGCAGATTTTATTAAAGAAACAAGTGTTGTTAGTGATGCAGTAATAATTGAAAAATTTCAACCTAAATTGCCTACACCTGTAATTCCTAAGCTACTTGTAGAGACTAATAAAGAAGATAGGCTCAATAATATTATTGATAAAATGCAAGCTGATGTTGATGCAAGAAATGAACGAAAAATAAAGGATAGTTTGTCTGACATATTAGATAATCTTAGAGGTCAATTGATAAGTAGTTTACAACTCTATAAAATAGTAAAGGAAAATACAGATTTAGAAAAAGATGCATTAGAGTATTTGAAAGAAGATGTTGGCTGGTATTTATTTTCAATGAAAATGGCACAAGATTCTTTTTATACTGAAGAACAAGTAGAAAGAGCTTTTAGTAAAATTAAAAACAAAGGGTATTCAGAGGAAAAATTATTTGAACTTGGTTACTTAAAAAACAAGAAAATGTTTTTTGATGTTGAATATGAAGACCCAGAAGAACCTGTTTATATAGATAAAGAAAAGCTACTATATCCTAATGAGTTTACTTCAATAAAAGATTTGTTAGAAATTATAAATAAAGAGTTAGCTAAGGTTATATTAAAGACTACTAAAAATAGTAAACAAGCAAATTCTTTAGATGATATAATAGATGTTGATAAACAAGAGTATATATTAAAATTACTTGAAGATTTAAGCATTACTAAAAATGGTAAATCCATTTTAAGCTCACGTAAAAAAGGAGCGTTAAGAGGTGTTGTAGAGGCATTAAGAGAATATAATATACTACCGCATTTAGGGATTGATAAACTATGTAACCTTATAGCCGATAATATAGGCTTAGAACTTAAATCTAAACTCGATTTTTCTGATACCTCACAAAAATTTCAAAAAGATGCAAAACAATACATAAAAGATAATCCACTTCATTAAAATACTTTCATTATCAGGTCTTATAAGGGCGACCTTATAAGTACCTATACAGAGCTTAATATTTGTTGCATCAATAATTAGTAACATAAAATATATTAAGACAATGGAAGCAATCATTTTATCCAAAGACCAATACCAAGAACTTATAGGGCGTATTGACGAAATTAAATCCACAATTACAGATACATCTAAAAAACCAGAAGAAGTATTCTTAGACAATGCAGACTTTTTACAGCTTATGAATATAAGCAAGCGTACCGCTCAAACGTGGCGTGATGAAGGTAAAATATCATTCTCTCAAATAGGGAATAAAATTTACTACCGTATGTCAGATGTGCAAACGCTTTTAAATAAGAACTATAAGAAGGCATTTAAAAAGGCACGCTAATAACTTCGGTTTTTAGCGTTTTCCTTTTTGAGGTTCTTATGCTAATGCATTGGCTACTTTGTACGATACCTTTAAATCCAAAACGATTATAGATGACCTACCTAAAGTCTTTTTTGCAAACAAGTTGCAAAATGTAGATTGGGCAGGTTTCTTGTGGCGTCCTATTCAAAACAAAAAGGCATACGTTATTGGTTATCAAACCGAATTGCAAAATATAAATCTTAGATTATATGGTGGTGAATTACACATAGAAAACTCATTACAAAAATTCTATATGGGTAATAATTATCAAGACTTCACTTTTGCGCAGGTTTTGACTGCGTTTGACAAGCTCAATAGTAAACTTCCTGTAGATATTTATAAAAGCACGATTGCAAGAGTAGATATAGGCGTAGTCATTAATCACGATACCGACCAAGAATGTAACAGATGGTTAGATTATAAAGGAAAATTACCTAATGCAATGATAAAGCGTAGTAATATTTACGGTAGTGAATTTAGACAAACCAATAATAAATTTAAAGGGTACAACAAAACCTTTGAAGCATTCCAAACCGCAGATGTAAAGCTACAAGAGCAGTTGATGCGTGTAGAATTAACAGGCAATAATAGATTTTATAATAAGCGTACAAATCCCATAGGAATCTATACCGTTCAAGATTTAACTAATCCTATTAAATATCAACTACTCGCAAGCGAGTTGCTTAATTTTTATGTAAACATAAAAAAGAAACCTAATCTTAACTTCACTTATTGGACGACTAAAGAAACACGTTTATATGGCTATATGAACAATTCAGATACTGCAATAGCTATGAAACAATATCATAAAGAAACCCATAAAAAAGAACGTGGTCAGTATTTAAAATTACTATCAAAATACCAAGATGTAGAACAAGAAAAAATAGTGTTTGATAAACTTAAATCTAAGATTGATTTTTCAATTAACAATTAAGTCGTTTTTAAGACGTGTAGTATAGTCTAAAACAAGGGTAAAAATGATGTGTTCTTTTTTGCGAAAGCCTAACAATATAAAAATTAATCTTCTAAAGCCCTTATCAATCCTACAAATCAAGATAGTACTATTAAAATATGTATATAAATATAACGCATTACGGTGTATTTATAAGTAGATAAATGTATATTTAGAGTGTCTAAAAGATAAGATTATGAACAGAATAAAAGAAGTTCTGGAAGATAAAGGGATTAAGCAAGTGTGGCTTGCAGAGCGATTAGGCAAGAGTTTCAATACGGTTAATGGTTATGTGCAAAACCGCACGCAACCTAGTTTAGAAACCTTGTACGAGATTGCTAAAATTTTAGATGTAAATCCAAAGGAATTATTGATTTCGTAGAATAGATAGAATGAATGCAGTAGAAATAGAAGAAGCAGTATCAGAACTTGCTTTACAACCATTTGAATTAAAAGAGTTTCCCTTTTCCTTTTTAGAGGCTTTTGGTAATAAAAGTACTACTATAAAGAAATTAAGAAGTGGTACTTCCAATAAGTCAGATGTAGATGGTGCTATTTTACAAAGAAACAATATTCACATTTTGGTTAGTGAAGAAGGTAAAGTAACAGAATCTTTAGAGCTACTTCGTAAAAGTCCTTCAACTAAAAAGAATAAAGTAGAATTTATTTTAGCAACAGATGGTGTAGAATTTCAATCTGAAAATATCCTTAGCGGTGAAACTGTAGCTTGTGAGTATAAAGACTTTCATAACTATTTCGGGTTTTTCCTTTCCCTAGCAAATATTACAACAGTAAAACAAATACGTGAAAGTGCATTTGATATTAAAGCGACAAGTCGTTTAAACAAACTTTATGTTGAACTATTACAACATAATCCAGATTGGGCAAGTATAGAGCGACGTCCAGATATGAACCACTTTTTGGCGAGATTAATATTTTGCTTTTTTGCAGAGGATACAGATATTTTTAAAGACGATAATCTTTTTACAGATACCGTTCAAAAAATGAGTGACCCAGACGCTTCTAATACTCACGAGGTAATTAGTGAGATTTTTAGGGCGATGGATACTAAACGTGAAAATCGAGATAAAGAAAACATTAAAGTTTGGGGTAAAAAATTCCCTTATGTAAATGGCGAACTTTTTTCAGGTTCTACAGAAGTACCAAAATTCACAAAAATTGCACGCTCTTATCTTTTACACGTTGGTAGTTTAGATTGGAAGCAGATTAACCCAGATATATTTGGGTCAATGATACAAGCAGTTGCGGACGAAGATGAACGTGGCTCGTTAGGTATGCATTATACATCTGTGCCAAATATTCGAAAGGTTCTAAATCCTTTATTTTTAAATAATTTACGGGAGCAGTTAGAAAATGCAGGTGATAATAAACGGAAACTACTTAATTTACGTAATCGTATAGCTCGAATTCGGGTTTTCGACCCTGCTTGTGGTTCGGGAAACTTCTTGGTAATTGCATATAAGGATATGCGTAAAATTGAAAATGAGATTAATGTAAAGCGTGGTGAAATTAATAAAGAGAGCGAAATTCCCTTAACCAACTTTAGAGGTATTGAGTTAAAAGATTTTTCAGCAGAAGTAGCACGTTTAGCATTAATTATAGCAGAGTATCAATGTGATGTCTTGTATAGAGGTCAGCGTCTAGCACTTGCAGAATTTTTACCATTAGACGCAGAAAATTGGATAACAAAAGGCAACGCTTTGAGGATAGATTGGCTTTCAGTATGTCCACCTACAGGTACAGGAGTTAAGTTACAAGGTGATGATTTATTTTCCACACCTCTTAATCAATCAGAAATAAATTTTGAGAATGAAGGAGGAGAGACTTATATCTGCGGTAATCCACCGTTTTCGGGTACAAGGAAACAAACACCTGAACAGAAAAGTGATTTAGAATTGGTTTTCAAGAATTACATAAAGAATTACAAAAGAGTAGATTACGTTGGTGCTTGGTTTTTTAAGGCAGCACTTTATAGTATAAATACAAATACAAGATTTGCTTTAGTGGCGACTAATAGTATTTGTCAAGGTCAACAAGTACCTCTTACTTGGGCAGCAATATTCAAACTTAATTTTAAAATTAGATTTGCCTATACTTCTTTCAAGTGGTCAAATCTTGCTAGTAATAAGGCAGGTGTTACAGTTGTGGTAGTAGGTTTAGATAGTAATGATTTTGGCGAACGAGTTATTTATGATTCCGAAACTAAAAAAGTAGTAGACTTTATAAATCCATATTTACTTCCTAATAAAGTTGAAATCATACCAGCTTCAAATAAACCAATATTTACAGATGTTGATATGTCATTAGGAGTATATTATTCCAAGTCTGCGGGATTGATTCTAACTAAAGACGAAAAAAATGAATTAATTAAAAGTGGTATTCCTTCCAAATTTATAAGACGTTTTTTAGGTTCTAACGAATTTATAAAAGGCTTGGAAAGATATTGTTTGTGGATTTCAGATAGTGAACTAAATGAGGCTATTACTTATCCAAAAATTTTAGAACGCATAAATTCTGTTAAAAGAGACCGTTTAGAAACAAAAGATAAAGCGGTCAATAAACTTGCATTAAAATCACACCAGTTTAGAGAGTATAGAGGTACTGAAAACTTTAAAATTTTTGTTCCAATTGTAAGTTCTGAAGCTCGTGAATATTTTCCTGCAGGTATTGCTGATGATACAATTATTCCAACAAATAAAGCTTTTTATATGCCTAATGCACCATTATGGTGTTTATCGGTGATTGTGTCAAAATTGCATTTAATATGGCTTGCAACTATTTGTGGTAGATTAGAAATGAGGTATTCATATTCTAGTACTTTAGGGTGGAATACATTTCCAATTTTATCATTAACTCAAAAAAATAAAGAGGATTTAACAGCTTGTGCAGAAGAAATATTAATAGCAAGAGAACGTCATTTTCCTGCAACGATAGCTGATTTATATGACCCAGATAAAATGCCAAAGGATTTACGATTAGCGCACGAGCGTAATGATGAAGTACTAGAGCGCATATACATTGGGCGTAAATTTAAAAATGACACAGAACGTTTAGGGAAATTATTCCAACTCTATACCAAAATGAAATCCAATAAATAGATTATGACTAAAAAAAATATACCGACTATAACTGTAAATTATACTAATAATGGAAGCTCAGTTACATCTAATGAGTTAGGGATGCGTGCTATGCAAGAGCGTGCTTATGAAAAACGAGGTGAACAATATTTATTGATTAAGTCACCGCCTGCATCTGGTAAAAGTCGTGCGTTAATGTTTATTGCTTTAGATAAATTAAACAATCAAGATGTTAAGCAAGCTATTATTGCAGTACCAGAAAAGTCTATAGGTTCAAGTTTTAGTAATGAGCCATTATCTAAGTATGGTTTTTATTATGATTGGGAAGTAACACCTAAATGGAATTTATGTAACTCACCAGGAGAAGATGGTGGAAAAGTAAATTCGGTTAAAGCTTTTTTAGAAAGTACAGATAAGGTTTTGGTTTGCACGCACGCTACCTTTCGCTTTGCAGTTGAACGTTTTGGAGTTGATGTTTTTGATAATAGATTGATTGCTATAGATGAATTTCATCACGTTAGTGCAGATGAAAACAATGTTCTTGGTTCTCAACTAAAAGAATTTATAGAAAGAGATAAAGCGCATATTGTAGCAATGACAGGCTCTTATTTTAGAGGTGATGCAAATCCTGTTTTAATGCCAGATGATGAACTAAAATTTGATTCTGTAACATATACGTATTACGAACAGCTTAATGGTTATGAACATCTTAAAACGCTAAATATTGGATATTATTTTTATAGTGGAGCTTATACAGATGATTTGATAAAAGTTTTAAATCCAGACGAAAAAACAATTATACATATACCTAATGTAAATTCTAGAGAAAGTATTGGAGGTACAAAATATAAGCATCGAGAAGTAGATAATATACTAAGCGAGTTAGGTGAATGGCAAGGTGTTGATGAAGTAACAGGTTTTCATCTTGTAAAAACAAGTTCGGGGAATATAATTAAAGTTGCAGACCTTGTAGATGATGATGCAACAAAACGCCCATTAGTACAAGCAGCTCTCAAAATGCCAGAAATTAAAACAAATCGTGACCACGTAGATGTTATAATTGCGTTAGGTATGGCAAAAGAGGGTTTCGATTGGATTTGGTGTGAGCACGCATTAACAATAGGTTACCGTTCTAGCTTAACAGAAATAGTTCAAATTATTGGTAGAGCTACTCGTGACGCACCTAATAAAACACAAGCGAGATTTACAAATTTAATTGCTGAAGTAGATGCATCAGAAGATTCTGTTACAGATGCAGTAAATGATACATTAAAAGCAATATCTGCGAGTTTATTAATGGAACAAGTTTTAGCACCTAAATTTAACTTTACACCTAAAAATCCTCAAAGTAGTCCAGAAGAAGGTTATGATTATGGAGAAAATGGTTATGACCCTAATAGTGAAAATGTAGGTTGGAATGAGGAAAAAGGAGAATATCAAGTAGAGATAAAAGGCTTGGTAATGCCAGAAAGTGATGATGCTAAACGTATATGTAAAGAGGACTTAAATGAAGTAATAGCTGCTTTTGCACAAGATAAAGAAGCAATTGGGAGAGGTTTATTTGATGATGAATTAGTTCCACAAGAATTAACACAAGTAAGATTGGGTAAAATTATTAAAGAAAAATATCCAGATATAGATGATGAGGATATTGAAGCAATACGACAGCACGCTGTAGCAGCTCTTAATATTACTCAAATGGCGAAACAAGCGATAAATAATAATAGTGATAATCTAAAGGCTAATACATCATTAATAGACGGTATTAGAAAGTTTACAATGGATGTAAGAGACCTTGATGTAGATTGGATAGATAGCATAAACCC
>NZQO01000057.1 GCA_002693605.1 Flavobacteriaceae bacterium | reverse complement strand
CCCCGCCAATGCTGGCGCCTTCAAATCCCATCGCGGCCCCTCCAAAGAGGACCCCAATGGCAAGACCTTCGGGTATGTTGTGCATGGTAATGGCCAGGGTGAGCAGTACAGACCGGTGCCAAGGAGTTTTGATACCCTCGGCCTCGCTTTTCTTGAAATTGATGTGCAAGTGAGGCAACACCTTATCTAGCGCAAAGATAAACAAGGCCCCGAGACCAAAGCCCACAATGGCGGGAACAGTTTTTTCGAATCCCTCGCCAGGGCTCATTTCTATGCCGGGGGCCAAGAGTGACCAGAAGCTGGCGGCTACCATGACCCCACCCGTAAAACCGAGCATACCGTCGAACAACTTTCGGTTCATATCCTTGAAGAAGAAGGTGAGCGACGCTCCCAGCGCGGTAAGTCCCCATGTAAATAGCGTAGCGTAAAAAGCCGCTAAAACCGGATTTATTCCGTCAAAATAATCGATTATCTCCTGCATATATTAACTTGTTTGTACGTATAGGTTTTCTGCTATAACCTTCGAGATGAAAAATTGGTCTTGCCCCACCTGAATTACCATAGAGCCATCAAAAAATTCCTTGCCCAAAACCGTTATCTTGGTACCTATACTAATATTCTTCTTATCTAGATACTGTAGGAACTCACCGCTCGACTCCTTTACGCCCACGCAAATGCCGCGTTGGTTCTTCAGGCATTCTGAAAGTAATTTCTTCTCCGTTTTCTTCACGTTCCCCTGCGGATCGGGAATCGGGTCGCCGTGCGGGTCAAAATCGGGGTTGCCGAGAAAATTGTCGAGGCGCTTCACAAGCTCTTCAGACTGTATATGCTCTAACTGCTCGGCAATTTCATGTACCTCGTCCCAATGGAAATTCAACTTTTCCACCAAAAATACTTCCCACAAACGATGCTTGCGAATAACACTCGCCGCGATTTTCTTTCCCTTAGCCGTTAGCAGCACACCCTTATATTTCTTATAGGTAAGCAGGTCCTTATCGGCCAGTTTCTGTACCATATCGGTCACCGAAGAGGGTTTGGTATCCATTTTATCGGCAATGGCATTGGTACTTACCTCCCCTTTCAGGTACTGTTCCAGGTGGTAAATGGCTTTCAGGTAATTTTCCTCGGAAAAACTGTAATTCATCTTGCAAAGATAGTATTTTTTGCCAAACAATATTATTTTTTTAGCTTTGCCTAAAATTAGGATTAGATTAAATGAATACTATTTTTCGAACACTGCTTATACTTGGATTTATAATCGGCGGAAAGACATTTGGCCAATATGATATTTCGGGTACCGTTCGCGTGGGCGACCAACCGCTTCCGTTCGCAAACATCTATTTGCCCGACGTTCAAAAAGGCGCGGTGGCAGATGAAAGCGGCCAGTATGTGCTGCGCGATTTGGCAGAAGGCACCTATCTTATTTCGGCATCCTATACGGGTTTTGCCACTCAGACGAAAACTGTCGAGCTATTTAGTAAGGAGGCCACTGTCGATTTTCAGCTAACCGAAGATACGGGTCTCGATGAAATTGTGATTAGCGGTACGTTGAAACCGGTTTTACGAAAGGAAAGCCCCGTGCCTGTAGAGGTGTATACCCCCACCTTCCTGAAGAAAAACCCTACCTCGAATGTTTTCGAGGCGCTGCAGAACGTGAATGGGGTGCGCCCCCAATTGAACTGCAATATTTGCAACACGGGAGATATCCACATTAACGGCTTGGAAGGCCCGTATACCTTGGTGCTCATAGACGGGATGCCCATTGTAAGCGGGTTATCGACGGTGTACGGACTCTCCGGAATTCCGAATTCGCTAATCGAGCGCATCGAAATTGTAAAAGGGCCAGCCTCTTCGCTGTATGGAAGCGAGGCCGTTGGCGGGCTAATTAACGTTATTACAAAACTACCGGAACACGCACCGGCTCTTTTCCTCGATACTTTTGTGACCGGTTGGGGAGAAACCAATGTGGACGTGGGCCTTTCCACTAAATTGGAGGGCGCCACGAGTCTCTTTGGAACCAATTACTTTAATTATTCGAATCCGATAGATGCAAACGGCGATAACTTTACCGATGTTACCCTGCAGGACCGTATTTCGGTTTTCAATAAATGGTCATTTAACCGCAAGTACAACCGCACCGCAACTGTGGCGGGACGGTTTTACTATGAAGATAGATGGGGTGGCGAACTGCAATGGAACCCCACGTTTCGAGGGGGAGACGAGGTATATGGCGAGAGTATCTATACCACCCGGTTTGAAATTTTGGGAAATTACCAACTTCCCATTTCAGAAAAAATAGATCTGATGCTCTCGTATACCGACCATGACCAAAATTCGGTATACGGTGACCTACCCTGCCTTGCGCAACAGCGTATTGGCTTTACCCAGCTTACGTGGCCCAAGCAATTTGGCAACCATGATATACTGATCGGTACCGCCGGAAAGTATACTTTTTATGATGACAACACCCCCGCGACCGTGCGGGATGGAACCACCGACCCGGAGGAGGTGTTCATCCCGTCGCTCTTCATTCAGGACGAAATCCGCTTTAATAATCAACATACGGTGCTGTTGGGCGCCCGGTATGACTACGATAGTCGCCACGGAAGCATCTTTACCCCACGGCTCGCTTACCGCTGGAAAATTTCAGAAGATCATATTCTGCGCCTGAATGCGGGTACCGGTTTTAGGGTAGTTAACCTCTTTACCGAAGAGCACGCTGCCCTCACTGGCGCACGGGAGGTCATTATTGAAGAGGAGTTGAACCCCGAACGGTCGCTCAACATCAACCTTAACTACCTCACCAAGTTCTACTTCACCAACGGAACGATTTTGGGGCTCGAGGCGGCCACATGGTACACGCATTTTTCGAATGCTATATTGCCAGATTACGATACCGACGCCAATGCGATTATATATGATAATTTAAATGGGTACGCTACCTCCAAGGGGGCGAGCTTAAACCTGGATGCCAATTTTTCGAATCAATTCAAGGCAATCGTGGGCGTTACCTTTCAGGAGGTTAACCAGACCGAGAACAATACCACAATTCGGCAAATTTTAACCGAGCGTTACACGGCAACGTGGGCCCTTACGTATACAAATTTTGAATACGATTTTATGGTAGATTATACCGGGAATCTATACGGCCCAATGCGATTGCCCCTGCTAGGCCCGTTAGATCCGCGGCCCGAATACAGTCCGGCCTGGAGCGTTCAGAATATTCAAATTACCCATACCGGGTGGGGGCCGTTTGAAGTTTATGGCGGAGTGAAAAACATCCTGGATTGGACACCCAACCAGAGCACACCTTTTTTGATAGCGCGGGCGAACGATCCGTTCGATAAGGAGGTAACCTTCAACCAACAGGGAGAGCCGGTCGCAACGCCGAACAACCCGTATGCCCTCACCTTCGACCCGAGCTATGTATACGCTCCCAACCAGGGAATTCGCGGGTTCGTGGGTATTCGGTATACGGTAGATTAGGTTAAAATCCGCGTTCCTTTTGAAGTTGTTCATACGCTTCCTGCACCTTTCGGAATTTCTCCTCGGCGCCCTTTCGGTATGCCTCGTCCATATGCTGAAGCTTGTCTGGATGATATTTCTTAACCATGGTGCGATACGCCGATTTGATTTCGGCCGTAGAGGCCGTGCGGTCAATTTCCAAAATCTTATAGGCACTATCCGGATTCTTGAAGAACATCGCCTTGATGCTCTCAAAATCGCGCTGGTTTATAGCAAGGTAACCCGCTATCTCCAATATCTTTCTCACTTCGGCCTCGCTTACCGCGCCATCGGCATTTGCAATGCTAAATAGAAAGTGGATTACCTGCAGCCGCGACTCATACCGCATACGCTGTCGCAACATTCCGCAAATATGCGGTGCAGAGATTTCCCGCTTCTTGATGACCTCATTGAACATCCTAAAGGTGGCATTGGCACGGTCCCTGCCATAGGCCTGTACGAAATATTGCCGTACATAGTCGAGCTCCTGCTGGCTAACGCTGCCGTCTGCCTTGATAACCAAGGAAGCCAACGAAAGTAAGTTGAGTTCAAAATCGGCAGGGGTAACCCTGTCAGATCGCTGCTGCTGAAAAACCTGCTGAAACGTACTCGCCGACTTTCGGCCGAACATGTTATCTATTAAACTTCCCAACAGGAAACCCACAATGGCGCCCGGAAAGCGGTAAAAAAGAAATCCTATGAAAGCTCCAAGCCAACGGATCATAAGCTGAAATATTTATTGATTTTTTTGAAAGCGCAAAGATACACATTGCTAACAAAGCAGCACCCTCTTATCCACCCTTGCTCTTCCTTCTAATCGTTAAATCGTTCCCATATCGCCTTGAAATACCTATCTTTGTAATCAGGAAGAAAAATAAAAAATCAGAGCTATGTATCCACCAGAATTAGTAAAACCTATGCGCGAAGATCTTACGAATATTGGATTTTCGGAACTTTTCACCTCCGAGGAGGTGCAACAGGCACTCTCGAAGGAAGGCACTACCTTGGTAGTGGTGAATTCGGTTTGCGGTTGTGCGGCTGCGAATGCCCGCCCAGGGGCGCGCATGTCATTGCAAAACACTAAAACACCAGACCATTTGGTTACCGTTTTTGCGGGGGTTGACCGTGAAGCGGTAGACGCTGCAAGAGCACAGATGGTGCCCTTTCCTCCAAGTTCACCTTCCATGGCCCTGTTCAAGGATGGCGAACTGGTACACATGCTGGAGCGCCACCATATTGAGGGCCGACCGGCCGATATGATTGCCGAAAATTTAAAGGGCGCTTACAACGAATATTGTTAGATTTCCATCGCCGTAAGGCAATTTGAAACTTAAAATGAAACCGTTTCTGAAGTTATTTGGAAACGGTTTTCTATTTTTGAAAAGAGAACCCGGTTCCTTATTATGAAACAAATCGCCAAACTTGCCAGCTATCCTGCTTCGGTACTCTTTTATTTTTTATTCGGCATTAATATGCTGGTGTTTCATCCCGTACAGTGGGTTTGTTACAACGTTTTCGGGTACCACGCGCATAAAAAGAGCGTCGATTATTTCAACTGGATCATTCTTCGGTGCCTAAACCTGCTGGGCACGTCGTTTCATGTGACTATAAATAGCAGCATCCCCAATAACGTACCTATAATTATGGTGGCTAATCACCAGAGCATGTGGGATATCCCGCCCATTATCTGGTTTTTGCGCAAGTACCACCCCAAGTTTATTTCCAAGATCGAACTCGGCAAGAATATTCCGTCCATTTCATATAACCTCAAATACGGCGGAAGCGTGCTGATAGACCGAAAAAACCCTAGGCAGGCCGCCGGCGAAATCATTAAGATAGCGCGTTACGTAAGCGAGCACAACCGCAGTGTGGTAATCTTCCCCGAAGGTACGCGAAGCCGCGACGGCCAACCAAAACCCTTCCGGCAAACAGGACTTCTCACCCTGTTCAAAAAAGCGCCCAATGCGTACGTGCTCCCGGTAAGCATTAGCCATTCCTGGAAATTACAGCAGTACGGAATGTTTCCCATTCCCTTGGGAATCTCAATGAACATAGAGGTGCACCCATCCATCAAGGTTTCCAACCACGCACCCGATGCCCTGATCGAAATCGTAGAGACTACCATTAAAGATTCGATCAAACACTGATGGAAGTCCAAAACGACCCACTTATTTCGAATACGATTCAGTTCGTGAAAGACGAACTGATAAACGCCGAGGGCGGCCACGACTGGTTCCACACCGAGCGGGTATTCAAAAACGCCATGCTTATCCTGAAAGATGAGAAGGCGGACGAGTTGGTGGTTCAGCTCGCAGCCCTACTCCACGACATTGCCGACAGCAAGTTCCACGACGGCGATGAGGAAATTGGTCCCCGCACCGCCCGAGAATTCTTGTTAGCTAAAAAAGTGCCACGGCCCACTTTAGACCACGTGGTTGCAATTATCGAAAATATTTCCTTCAAGGGTGGAAACAGGTCCCTTCAGTTTACCTCCAGGGAACTAGAAATTGTGCAGGATGCCGACCGCCTCGATGCCATTGGCGCCATTGGCATAGCGCGCACCTTCAACTACGGCGGCTTCAAAAACCGAAAGCTATACGATCCGGAAATACTTCCGCAAGAGCGCATGACAGCCGCAGAATACAAGGCCTCAACTGCGCCAACGATCAACCATTTCTACGAAAAGTTACTGTTGCTTAAGGACAGGATGCACACCGAAACCGGAAAAAGGTTGGCCCAAGAGCGGCATGAGTTTATGGAGCAATTTCTCGCGCAGTTTTATGCCGAATGGGAAGGAAGACGTTGATGGCAGCTACACGGCTTACTTAAAGTGTTAGTGAAGCTACACGAACCTGTTGCCTAAATAAATCCCCGCCCAAGGACGATTTTCGCTAAGGCGTGAATATACCAATTTAGAAGACCGGTTACGTTTCAATAGTACTGCCTTACGGAACATTAATAGATGAACGTATCGAGCGTACCTTTTTCCGATTGATTCGCGAGATTAATTACTTTTATCTCCTTGGTTTCGGTGGGCAGCCCATAATCCTGGTAGATGGTATATTTCAGCAAGGTAGGGATGGCGCCGGTGTTGCCGTCTATACTTTTTACGTTTACGAGCCAATTTCCGAAGTCGGCATCCTCGATCGTAAATTCCTTAATTGCATAACCTTTTGAAATTTCATCTTCTATAACGTCCTCATTGTAAAAAGCCGAATGGCGCCAAGTGAAGTATTTCTTAGTTGGGCTAACAAATTGCACCTCAAATTCGGCCAGCGGATTGGTATATTCCAAAACGATGCGTATATCTTTTTTGAAATTGACCGAAAGGAACTCATTTGGAATTCCCCTGAAATCTATCTTACTCTTATGGTTGGCGATTAGGTGCCTAAACTCGTTGAAGACGATAGGGTGAATGGGCTCAAAATCTAGATTGGGCACCGTGTTATATATCATTTGCTTATACAGCGCCGTTGCAAGCTTGTACCGCCCCGTGGCCGCATATAGCCGTGCGACATCGCGATAGGCTTGGATGTTATCTGGATGTACCTCCAAAAGTTTTTCCATAACGAAAGTAGCTTGTGCCAAATGGCCTTTCTCTTCTAGCTCAAACGCAATGGCCCGCAAAATGCGCGGATTGTTATTCGCTTGCCTAAACAGATCCGATAACACCCTATACTCGTAAACAGCACCCCATTTGGAAAAGTAGTTCGCCATATCGAGATAATAGACTAAGTTCCGGGTTTCGGGTTGGTCGCGTTGCTCATTATAGGTTCTTTGCGCTTCGGAAAGGGTTGGGGATTTCCTAATTTCCTGCATAGACGGAGCAGAGGAAATAGTAATATTATCTGAAATAGGTAAAATACCTTCATTATAGTTGTTGCCCTTAACCAACAAGGAGGGCGTTTTTTTTCGGCTGCTTCGAATATCGCCGGAGTTGGTCGTGGTAATGCTAATAACACCCCCTGCACCGAACGCACCGTACTTTACAGTCGCTGCCAAACTTCGGTACACAGTCATATTGGTAACCTGTCTTGGGTCGATAAAGCCCAAAGCGTTTTGATCGACCGGAATGCCATCGACCACAACCTGTATGGGAACCTTGCTACCGCCCAAGGCTCCCCTCATCCTTGAATTATAGACTACTTGTCCTTCCTGCGGATTGCCTACCACATCTAGCATGGGTATTTTTTTCGCTACCGTGTATAGATCTACATCTACGCCGTTGATAAATCGTGTCTGTACGTCTTCGTAAGAATATCCTACCTCATTTTTGTTTCTCTTGTTGAAATCTTTTTCTACGTATTCTTCCTTCTCTTGCCTTTCGCGAACGGTAATGGCCTCCAGCACCTCTGCGTTGTACTGCATCCGTATCTCTAAGGGCTGTTCGTTAGTAGAAACCATAACCGTTTTAGGATACATCAAAAGCGCATTGACCAATAATTGGTCACCGGGCGCAACGGACAACGTAAACACGCCGTTCGCACCAGTTTCGGTCTCAATAAAGGTATCTTTAATGGTTACCACCGCATTGGCGATGGGTTGGTTATCGGGCATGGAGGTAACCGTTCCCTGGATAAGCAGATTTCGATCCTGGGCGTGCAACAAGGGGGCACACCACAGTAATAGTGCAATTAGCTTCAATATAGTTTTCATAGCAGCGATTTTTTTAGGCAAAAATTACCCGAATTCAATATAATCAAAAATCGAACCATTTAAAAGACTGAGCCTGTTTACGGTACGCTATTTTAGAAAAGACGCATCTGCGGATTTTTCAGCTGCAGATAATGGCTCTTATCCAATGCCAGCAGTTTTTCGCCCCCTAAATATTTCTTTTTGGCAATTTCCATTGTTTTCTTAATCTGTTCGGCAAATACGCCTTCACCGCGCATGCGCCTTCCGTATTGACTGTCGTTTAGCGTGCCCCCGTGACATTCGGCAATCTGGTTGAGAATACGCTCGGCCCGATCGGGAATGGTCTTGCGCGCCCAATCACTGAATATCTCGGCAATCTGGCCATTTAACCGTACCACGGTATAAGCCACATCTAAGGCCCCGAGTTTGCTCACCATCCGTACCAAGGGCAAAATTTCGTGACTGTTTAAACTGGGAATAATGGGTGCCATCATTACCCGTACCGGAATTCCGTTTTCGGACAGCACCCGTACCGTTTTGAGGCGTTGCTCGATACTTGCAGTACGCGGTTCCAGCAGTCTACGTGTGCCTTCCTCCAGTGAGGTAATGGAAATATTTACCGAAATTAGATTGTACCTGGCCAGTTCCTTTAAAATGTCCAGATCGCGCAATATTAAAGCATTCTTGGTGATAATTCCGGTGGGATGCTTCCACTTCAGCATTACCTCGAGGCATTGGCGGGTAATTTCAAGCTTTCGCTCCACCGGCTGGTAGCAATCGGTATTTCCCGAAAAAACGATTGTGTCTCCCATCCACGATTTAGCCGTTATTTTTTTCTCCAATAAAGAGGGGGCCTTTTTCTTCACCAAGATGGTACGCTCAAAATCGAGGCCGGCCCCGTAGCCCCAATACTCGTGGCTGTTTCTAGCGTAGCAGTACACGCAGCCGTGCTCACATCCCTGGTATGGATTGGCGGAATACCCCATGCCCACATCGGGACTGTCTACTCGGTTGACGAAAGACTTCGGAAAAACTTCGATAAAATTGGTGCGGTTAGATTGTGCCTCCTCATTTTCGGCATTGCAGTAATTGAGAAAATCGTCCCGCAGCTCGTGGCTCAATTCAAAAAATCTGTTGTGCACTTGTTTTTGAGCACCACGACCCTTTATGTTTGGGTGGTATTGAGACATAAAAATAACTTTGAAACGATTCGACGTTCCAAAGTTATTTATAAATATGGAATTATTCCAATTTTAATTGGACTATTTCCTAGTTATTTTCCAGGGAATTTAACCCTTCGCTTTTTAAGGAACGCTTGGGTACCTTCCTTGAAATCGGCCGTTCCGAAGCATTTACCGAATTCGGTAATTTCGGTCTCGTAGCCGTTTTCACCTTCCTCGTAACCCGCGTTGATAGAACTAATGGCAGCGGCAATTGCGACAGATGAATTATTCATTATCTTCTTTGCGATGGTTTGCGTAAACTCCAAGAGCTCATTTTGCGAGGTTACATGGTTAACCAACCCGTATTGGAGGGCTTGTGCGGCATCTATCATCCCGGCCGTCATGATCAGCTCCATGGCCCTGCCCTTTCCTACCAATTCGGGTAGGCGCTGGGTACCTCCATAACCCGGAATTACCCCTAGGGAGACTTCGGGCAATCCCATCTTCGCATTTTCACTAGCGGTCCTAAAATGTGCCGCCATGGCTAGTTCGAGACCGCCGCCCAGGGCGAAGCCAT
>NZQO01000056.1 GCA_002693605.1 Flavobacteriaceae bacterium | reverse complement strand
TCGCTTGATGAAGTAGGAACCGTGTTGACCGTAGGTGACGGTATTGCCCGTGTGTATGGTCTTTCCAACGCCCAGTACGGCGAGTTGGTAGAGTTCGAAAATGGTCTGGAAGGAATCGTTTTGAACCTAGAAGAAGATAACGTAGGGGTTGTACTCCTCGGGCCTTCAAAGGAAATTAGCGAGGGTGCCACCGTAAAGCGTACGCAACGTATTGCCTCTATCAAGGTAGGGGAAGGTATCGTAGGCCGTGTGGTGAACACGTTGGGACAGCCCATCGACGGGAAAGGTGCCATAGAAGGTAAAACCTATGAAATGCCATTGGAGCGTAAGGCTCCCGGGGTTATTTACCGCCAGCCGGTAAACGAACCGCTTCAAACAGGTATCAAGTCGATTGACGCGATGATTCCGGTAGGTCGTGGCCAGCGTGAGTTGGTTATTGGCGACCGCCAAACTGGAAAATCGACAGTATGTATCGATACTATCTTGAACCAAAAGGAATTTTACGATGCCGGTGAGCCGGTATACTGTATTTACGTTGCCATTGGCCAAAAGGCCTCTACGGTAGCTAACATTGCAAAGGTGTTGGAAGATGCCGGCGCCTTGGCTTATACTACCATCGTTGCGGCTAACGCATCAGACCCTGCCCCGATGCAGGTATACGCACCATTTGCAGGAGCGGCTATTGGTGAGTTTTTCCGCGATACGGGTCGTCCGGCCTTGATCGTATACGATGATCTTTCAAAACAGGCGGTAGCCTACCGTGAGGTTTCGCTATTGCTACGTCGTCCTCCAGGACGTGAGGCATACCCGGGTGACGTTTTCTTCCTTCACTCACGCTTGCTAGAACGTGCTGCAAAAGTGATTGCCGATGATGAAATCGCGAAGAATATGAACGACTTGCCCGAGTCGCTTAAGCCAATTGTAAAGGGTGGCGGTTCGCTAACCGCACTTCCTATTATCGAAACACAGGCAGGTGACGTTTCGGCGTATATTCCAACCAACGTGATTTCGATTACCGACGGACAGATTTTCTTGGAGAGTGACTTGTTCAACTCTGGAGTTCGTCCCGCGATTAACGTAGGTATCTCGGTATCTCGTGTGGGGGGTTCTGCCCAAATTAAATCGATGAAGAAAGTTGCGGGTACACTAAAGCTAGATCAGGCCCAGTACCGCGAACTAGAGGCATTTGCGAAGTTCGGCTCAGACCTTGATGCTGCCACTATGAACGTGATCGAAAAAGGAAAGCGCAACGTGGAAATCCTGAAGCAGGCACAGAACGACCCGTATACGGTAGAAGACCAGGTAGCGATTATCTATGCAGGTTCCAAGAACTTGTTGCGTAACGTGCCGGTGGAAAAGGTGAAGGAGTTTGAAAGAGACTATCTTGAACTGCTAAACGCCAAGCACCGCAACACTCTAGATTCTTTGAAGGCCGGAAAATTGACCGACGAAGTTATCGATACGTTGACCGATGTCGCCAAGGATCTTTCGGCTAAGTACAAAAAATAAATGAAGTTCGGTTCCTCGGTTTTTTTCTGAAAAGAGCCGAGGAACGGAATAGTAGAGCTCAAATTCAATTGGGATACAATGGCTAACTTAAAAGAAATACGAAGTAGAATCACCTCTGTGGGTTCAACCATGCAAATTACCAGTGCCATGAAAATGGTTTCTGCTGCAAAGTTGAAAAAAGCACAGGACGCTATTACCGCAATGCGTCCCTATGCCGATAAGCTTACCGAGTTGCTTCAAAATTTAAGTGCGACGCTAGATGCTGACAGCGGTAGCAAGTTTGCCGAGCAGCGCGAGGTAAACAAGGTATTGATCGTTGCCATAACCTCTAATCGTGGTCTTGCAGGTGCCTTTAACAGTAACATTGTTAAGGAAGCCAAGAGGACCGCCCACGAAACCTTTGCGGGCAAGCAGGTAGATTTTGTGACAATTGGAAAGAAAGGAAACGATATCCTGAAAAAAACCGAAACCATCGTACACCACAATACCGCCATTTACGACGACCTGTCGTTCGAGAATGTTTCGGAAATTGCGGAGATGTTGATGCAGAAGTTCGATAATGGGGAGTATGATAAAATCGTCGTTCTGTACAATAAGTTCAAGAACGCCGCTACACAAATTGTAATGAACGAGCAGTTTCTGCCAATTCTTCCCCCAAAAATAGATGCTTCGGAAGCCAAGAACGCGACCGCAGATTATATTTTTGAACCGAGCAAGGCCGAAATCGTAGAGCAACTTATTCCGAAGAGCTTAAAAACGCAATTGTTCAAGGGGATTCGCGATAGCGTTGCAAGTGAGCACGGAGCGCGTATGACGGCCATGCACAAGGCTACCGACAACGCCAAGGAGTTGAAGAACGATCTTACATTGGAATACAACAAGGCACGACAGGCTGCAATTACAGGCGAAATCCTCGAGATCGTAGGTGGTGCCGAGGCCCTGGCGGGATAAACAAATCGCTTTGAAAACTTATAACCCCATAGCTTAGCTATGGGGTTTTTTTATTTGTAGTATCTTCCATCACACTTTGGTAATTGGAACCAGGGTATCAGCGATGCCGTGGAGTGTAGTGACCACCTTAAAGTACATCTAGGCTTGTAACCTATGCTCCTGTACTTCGATGTTAAAAAAAAAGTTACACCCGCGCGGTTAATGGGTGAGATATACCCTTAAATTGCGAACTATGAAATTATTACAAAATACATTCTATGCAACACTTCTGTTTTTAGTGGTTGTGATACTAAGCGGTTGCAGAAACGGCGCTAATTCAGTGGCCGAAAATAGTCGGGCATCTATTCCATTTATCATTTCCGACGCCTATGTGCAAAACTGGGTGGCGGGCTTGGAGGCGGGGGGGTCGGGTACCGATTTTTTTCTTCGGTTAAAGGAGCCGGCACCAAACGTACAATTTAAAAAAGTCTACTTTCACGGAGGGGAAGCCAATTTGGAACGACTCCCAGATTCGACCCTTACATTTATCGCGCGGTTCGCCAATACGCTAACTTCCGATATAATAATGGACAGCGATTCTGCCCAAGAGGTTCAAAACGAGATTGGCGATCGGGTTCGGTTGGCCTCGAAAGATACCCAGGCCGTGGTAAGCTATTTCTATCAGAAGAAATTATTTTACCACACCCTCGATTCGGTTCCGAGGAAGGAATCGCTAAACTATCCCACACCGCCACCAAACTGATTTCCTTGTGTAGTGGGCTAACTATTTCCTTTCCTACTATTCTGGACACCGTATATCTCAAAGAAAAGCTAAGTTGTGCGTTTGTAATACGTAACGGTTTTCGTAACCTTGTAACTCCTTACGCGCGCTATTTTGGGTGTACTTAAAAAATTATTCAGGCAGACATTTATCTACGGCATGGCCACGGTGCTTCCGCGCGCCCTCGCCATTGTCTTGGTACCGCTCTATGTGGAAGTTCTCGGCACCGCCGAGTACGGGGTATACGCCTCTTTAATGGCATTTCTCATCTTGGGCAATGTCCTGCTTAGCTACGGGATGGAAACGGCTTTTTTCCGTTTCGTGAACAAGCATAGCGACCAGAGAAATCAGGTACAGGCAACAGCCCTCACTTCCCTTACCGTTTCGACAATACTTTTTTTGGCCGTTTTTCTAGGTTTCCGTGAGTCGCTGGGCGCATTTCTGGAATTTAAGACTGCGTATGTAACCTATGGTATCCTAATATTGGCACTAGATGCCCTGTGCGTACTTCCGTTTGCGTGGTACCGGGTGCACGAGCGGCCTACTACCTATGCGGTCATTAAAATATTGAACGTTTTCATAAACCTAGGGCTAAACTTATTTTTCTTTTTAGTGCTTCCGCGTTGGGCAGCGGCTAATCCAGCCTCTATTTGGGAGTCCTGGTACCACCCCAACGATATGGTGGCCTATGTTTTCATCGCTAACCTAATTGCCAGTGCCATTACTATAGGTATGGTTCTTCCCATTTATTTCAAAATCGGCTTTTCCTTCAACCGTAAAATATGGCGCAGTATGCTGGCCTACGGGTTTCCGGTGCTGGTGGCGGGAATTGCATTTTCTATCAATGAGGCGTTCGATAAAATTTTATTGAAATACTTGCTTCCGAAAGATATTGCCGAATCGGAAGTTGGGGTCTACGCCGCTTGTTATAAGCTTGGTGTCTTCATGACATTGTTCGCGACGGCATTCCGCCTAGGGATCGAACCGTTTTTCTTCAACCATGCCGGTACTGCAAACGCCAAGCAAACTTATGCCACCATTACCAAATATTTTACCATCCTTGGCAGTGCCATTTTACTCTTCGTGGTAGTATATATCGACGTTTTCAAGCGAATTTTAATTCCGGACAGCGCCTATTGGGAAGCTTTGGGAATCGTTCCCCTCATATTGCTGGCCAATCTCTGCCTGGGTATTTACCATAACTTTTCGGTGTGGTACAAGGTTACCGACCGCACCCGATTTGGGGCGTACATTTCTCTTTTCGGTGCGGGGGTTACACTCTTGCTCAATTTCGTGCTAATACCTTTTTATAGCTATCACGGGTCTGCCGTAGCAACCCTGGCTGCCTATGGCAGTATGATGGTGCTATCGTATTACTTTGGCCAGCGCCATTACGCCGTGCCATATAATATTACGCGTATAGCCGGATTTGGACTCCTTTCAACAGCCCTTGCAGCACTCGCATTTTATGTTTTTGATGGCAATCTATGGGTTGGAACCGCTTTATTATTGATATTTTTGTTAGTAGTATATTTCTCTGAACGGACCGAATTAAAAAGAATTTTGAAACGATGAAGATTAAGATCATCAACAAGTCGAAACACCCATTGCCCACCTATGAAACGATTGCCTCGGCAGGGATGGATATTCGTGCCAACGTGGCCGAGCCAAGTACCCTGAAGCCGCTGCAGCGCGCCGTGGTAAAAACCGGGCTCTTTATAGAATTGCCCATAGGGTACGAGGCCCAGGTTAGACCCCGAAGTGGACTTGCGGCCAAGAAGGGCATCACGGTTTTGAATAGCCCCGGTACTATCGATGCCGATTATCGCGGCGAAATTGGCGTTATCTTGGTAAACCTCTCTAACGAAGATTTTACGATTGAAGACGGAGAGCGCATTGCCCAATTGGTCATTGCCAAACACGAACACGTCACGCTCGAGGAAGTAGACGAACTGGCCGAAACGACCCGCGGTGCGGGAGGCTTCGGAAGTACGGGAACCCATTAAAAAATTCAGAAAATGAAAATAATAGTACCGATGGCGGGCCGCGGTAGCCGGCTTAGACCCCATACCCTAACCGTTCCAAAACCCTTGGTTCCCGTAGCCGGAAAGCCAATCGTGCACCGGCTCGTGAGCGACATAGCCGAGGTGTTGAACGAGGAAATTGAAGAAATAGCCTTTATCTTGGGCGACCCCGCTTTTTTTGGGGAAGATGTAGTACTGAGCTTGACAGAATTGGCCGAAAGCCTGGGGGCGAAAGCTTCCATATACCGGCAACTGCAACCGAAGGGCACCGGCCACGCCATAATGTGCGCCGAACCGTCGCTTAGTGGACCGGCCGTAATCGCTTACGCCGATACCCTGATACGCGCCGACTTCAATTTGGACAAATCGGCCGATGCCGTTATCTGGACTAAGCAGGTGGCGAATCCCGAGGCATATGGGGTTGTAAAAATGAACGCTGCCAACGAAATCGTGGAACTGGTAGAAAAACCCTCCGCTTTCGTGAGCGACCTTGCCGTAATAGGTATTTATTATTTCAAGGACGTCGCCGCGCTGAAGAAAGAACTTCAATACGTGCTAGACAATGAGATAATCCATGGCGGGGAGTACCAAATTAACGATGGCATAAAGCGAATGATGGAGCAGGGCCTAATTTTTAAGCCGGGCACTGTAGAAGAGTGGATGGATTGTGGCAACAAGGAGGTAACGGTCGAGACAAACCGGAAAATGCTGCAATTTTTAGAGCAGGACGGCAAACCTCTCGTTTCCGAAACGTGTACCCTAGAAAATTCAGAAATTATTGCCCCATGCTTTATCGCCGATGGGGTAAGTATAAAAAACAGCACCGTTGGCCCTCATGTATCTATAGGCGAGGGCACGAAAATTGAGGATAGCAACGTTAGCAATAGTATCGTTCAGAGCCATTCGGTACTAAAGAACGCGCGGCTGGACAATGCCATGATTGGCAATCACGCAACGTTCAACGGCAACTTTACCAATGTGAGCCTTGGCGATTATTCGGAATTGAAATAATTTCCACATAACATTTCCCATATGAAATCTAGCACCTATTTCCTGCTTCTTCTAATTGGCGGAGCCTTCTTTCTTCCGAAGGCTATTTCTGCACAGGAAGTAGACGATGCGACCGATGACCTGGGGAACGTAACCGATGCGTTTCAGGAACATTTTTTCGAGGCGCTGAAACAACGGGCCATCGAGAATTACGAGCTTGCCCTTACGGCGCTCTCGCAGGCCGAGGGCGCAACCAAGGGCGATACCCACCTCGACGCGGTCATTTCATTTGAAAGGGGAAAAAATTTAATGGCGCTGGAGCGATATGAAGGTGCCGAGCAAAGTTTTATGGAAGTACGGAAGATCGAGGGCGACCGTATGGACGTATTGGAGGCGCTGTACGATCTTTATTATCTGGAACAGGATTTTGAGGCAGCCATTCCATTGGTTCAAAAACTGATGCAGCAAGATGAAGATTACAAGGAAGACCTGGCAAACCTGTACTCGCGTACAGGACGATACGACAAGGCCCTGCAAGTTTTAGACGAACTGGACCAAACCTGGGGCGAAAGTGATTATCGCAACGCTTTGCGCACGCAAATTTATAGGCAAACGGGAAACACCGAGGAGGAAATCGTAAAACTGGAAGAGAAGATAGAGGGCTCTGCTAAGAGCGAGCGCGATTACCTGAATCTCATTTACCTTTACAGCGAACAGGGAAATCCGGAAAAAGCGTTCGCCACCGCCAAAGAACTGCTTGCGGCAAAACCACGATCACAATTGGTACACGTGGCGCTCTATAAATTTTATTTAGAGGAAGGAAGCTACGCAGAGGCAGTCCAATCTATGAAAACGGTTTTCGAATCGAGTGAGGTGGAAGCCGTGCAAAAATATAAGGTGCTGGCCGATTTCATCGAATTCGTGAACGCGAATCCATCCTATGAAAGTGAACTGGAGAAGGCGATCCCGCTTTTTTTAGAGGCATCGGGAGGGAAGGTATATCAACAATTGGGCGAATACTACCTTTCCAAGGAAAACAGGGAGGTGGCACTTCGGTTTTACGAGTTGGGCACCGCCAAGGATCCAGATAATTTCGACCTAATTAAAAATACCTTATTGTTGCAGATAGATGAGCGGCAATATGTCGCCGCGGCCAAACTAAGCGAAGAGGCCTTAGCCGTTTTTCCGGCCCAACCCTTGCTTTACTTATTACGCGGAGTGGCCCTTACCCAATCCGGGAAGCCTGAAACGGCAGTTGCCATTTTGGAAATGGGAGTCGATTTTTTATTGGACGACCTCAAAATGGAGCGTGACTTTTACCTTCAGCTAAGTGCGGCCCATAGCTTGCTGGGAAATACCCAAAAGGCGCAATCGTACACCGATAAGGCCAACAAATTAAACTCTCCAAACTAATCTATGCTCCACAGACTGTCCCTTTTACTATTATTTCTGGTGATTCTCTCTGCTTGCGGTACGGCAAGGCGAACCGCTTCGGCAAATAAATCGATCGAAACCGAGACGATTGTACAGTCGCATCGCGCGGCCTCTCCCGCGTTTAACACCTTGGCCGCACGTATGCAAGTGGTATACGAAGACGAAGACCAGTTGCAAAGCATTACGGTCAGTTTGCGTATGGAAAAGGACAAAGCCATCTGGATCAAGGCGTCGCTATTGGGTATAACGATGGCCAAGGTACTTATTACACCTACGCAGGTACAATACTATGAAACCATAGGCGGCACGTATTTTGACGGCGATTTCGCCCTATTAGGCGAATGGCTGGGCACCGAAATTGATTTTAACCAAGCACAGGCAATTTTACTGGGTCAATCGTTGTTTCGATTGAATCCTGACACCTATACCGCGAGCGTTGTACAGGATAAATACAAACTGCAACCCCTTCAGCAACCACAGGATTTCATACATTCCGTTCTGTTGCTGCCAAAATCCTTCAAGGTATATTCCGAAACCCTATCACAACCCTCGAAAGGACGCAACCTGTCGGTTCGCTATGGCCCCTATGAGCAAATCGAGGCCAACTACTTTCCTACCGAAATTGAGATACTCGCAACCGGGAACGATAGCAAGACGCGCATTACGATGAATTATCGGAAAATTGATGTGGATGTTTCCGTTAGCTTCCCCTTTACCATCCCAGAAGGATATGATAAAATTAAGTTGTAACATGCGATTTTTAGTCTGTACCACCCTGGTTATCCTTTTCCTCACACCAGTTGCCTCCTACGCGCAAAGCGAGCGGCAACAGGAGCTGGAAGAGCAGCGGCAGGCCATCCTGCAGGAAATAAAGCAAATTAACACCCTGCTTTTTAAGACAAAGAAGGAGGAGAAATCGGTCTTGAACCAAGTAGAGGACCTCGACCAGCGCATTAAGGCTACCGAGAACCTGATACGCATTACCAACCGACAGGCAAATTTGCTTACGCGCGAAATAAACGACAACTTAACGAGAATAGATCAGCTGCGTGATGAACTAGAGGAGCTGAAGAGAGATTATGCCGAGATGATCCGGAAATCGTACAAGAGCCAATCACAACAGAGCCGCGTAATGTTCTTGTTGTCCTCGGAAAGTTTCCTGCAGGCCTATAAGCGGCTTCAGTATATGAAACAATATGCCGAGTACCGCAAGAAACAAGGCGAGAGCATCAAGGAAAAAACCGATCAGTTACAGCATTTAAACCGCGACCTGATTGTGCAGAAAGGTAAGAAGGAGTCGCTCATTTCCGAAAACCGAGAAACCAAGAGCGAACTTGCCAAACAGAAAAAGGACCAACAGGCACTTATAGCTTCGCTTAAAAAAGACGAGGGGAAATTTGCATCGCAGATACGCAAAAAGCAACAGGAGGCCGATGCCATAGATAAGCAGATCGAAAAATTGATACGCGAGGCCATTGCGAAGGCAAATGCCACCTCGGCAACCGCCACCGCTGCTGAAAAGCGATCCTCTTCGTTTGCGCTTAATGCCGAGGCGAAAGAACTTGCGGCCAATTTTACCAGTAATAAGGGGAAGTTGCCCTGGCCCGTATCAATGGGCGGTGTGGTGGTAAAGCGCTATGGAAAGCAACAGCACCCGCAACTTCCGAATGTTACCACCTACAACAGTGGTGTTGAAATAGCTACCGATAGCGGTGCCGACGCGCGTGCCGTGTTCAATGGAACAGTATTGGAAATTCAGCAGCTTAAGGGGGCCAATAAGGCTGTATACGTGCAACACGGTAACTTTATATCAGTATATAACAATCTCTCAACCGTGACGGTTAAAAAGGGCCAAAACGTTGTAACCAAGCAATCGTTGGGAACGATATTTACCAACCCAGCCACACAGAAGACAATACTTAAATTTTTGATTTTTCAGAATACGAATCGGTTAAATCCAGAAGACTGGATCTATCAAATGTAGTGTCATTTTATTTAGTGAACTCTTTCACGAGAATGTACACCGCCATTAGCAATACAAACCATCCAAAGCTTTTTTTGAGGCGATCGCCGTGCACGAATTTGTTAAGCCACACCCCGAGGAAAATCCCCGCGATGGAAAGGGCCGAGAACACGGCTAGGAAACGCCATTCAATATCCATTGTTTCCACATCTCCTATAAAGCCAATGAGCGATTTAATGGCAATGATCAACAATGAGGTCGCCACGGCCTTTTTCATTGGTAGTTTGGCAAACAGTACCAAGGCGGGAATTATGAGAAACCCCCCGCCGGCACCCACC
>NZQO01000055.1 GCA_002693605.1 Flavobacteriaceae bacterium | reverse complement strand
TTGACAAGCGCCCGATTTTGGGATTCCGGATAAATGATGCGCCGCTCATCCATATCGTCGCGGGTGAGCCGGCGAGGCTCCTGCATCTTGACGATTTGTTTGCTGATCACGTACTTGTCGACGGCACCGGGGCCCAGCTCCAGGGAACTCGGTACCAGCATGCGGGAGTCATCCCACTGGGAGAAGTCATTGCCGTGCATGTTATCGGGAGCCGTGCTCTGCCTCCGCAAATCGCCCGCTCGCTCCGTTGCCTTGAAATCCACTCCATCGCTGGTGTTATCGCGGGCGCGGGTATCGGCTTTCATATCTTCCCTTTTCCTTTCCCTTTCCCGTTTTTGCTCTGTCATTAAATAACTCCCATCAGAGCAGCACCAGCAACACCACCATAGGCAGCTACAACCAGCACGGCGCATACAGCGACCGAAACGGTTAAAAAGCGATCTCTACGTTTCTCGTAGGGCGTTCGTACATGGGGAATCTCTGCCAGCACAGGCAGGCCAATGCCATCTTCAAGCTGTTTTCGGGCCCGTATACGGGGGTCAATCTGCAGTACGCCGGCCGCCAGGCCGAACGGGGTCAGGGCTCCGAGAATCAGGCCAGCGGCCGCAAACAGCTGGAACTGCGGCCCAATCGGGTCCAAAGGATATTGAGCGGTTTCGTTGATGCGGAAATTCAGCCCCTGACCTTCTATGTCCAGGTGCATCGATACACGGGCTCTCTCGCGACGCCTGAGCAGGTCGTTGTAGATCTGCTCGTTAACTTCCATATCCCGGGTGAGCTCGGAATACTGGGTCTTATTTTCCTGGATGCGCGCCATACGCTTTTCCTGCTCAGCGATCAGGTTCTCCAGGGAATTGATGCGTGATTCCTGGGTACGGACGCTGGCGCGGGTTTTGGCCACTTCCGCGCTGATGTCCTGGTACAGGGGATTGACCAATTGGTCGCCTTCACTAACGGCCTGGTCCAGTTCACCGCTCTGGGTCGCCCGGTTCCGTTGCTTTCTCAGCTCTGCAATCTGTTCCTTCAGTACAATAATATCCGGGTAGGTGTCGTGATACTGCAGCCGCAGCTCATCCAGCAGCGTTTCCTTCTCGCGGATTCTGCGGGTGTAGGCATCCGCCGTCCGGCTCTGACTGAGCATGGAGGGCACGTTTTCCAGTTGTGACTCCAGAGATTCAGCCCGCGCCATCAATTCGGAGCGCTCCAGTTCGGCCAGTTCCAGCTCCCGACGCAGATTCGCCATGCGAGCATTCGCTTCGCTTTCCGTTCCGTCAACATTCTCAGAGAGGAACTTCTTCAGTTTTTGTTCAACCTCGGCGAGGATCGACTCATAGTTTTTGACCTGTTTGTCGATGAAATCGTAGGCGTTGCGGCTCTCTTTGCGCTTTCTTGCCGAGTTCTCGGCGATAAAAAGCTGACCCAGGCGTTGTGCAATGCGGAAGGCTTGCATCGGCGACTCGGAGGTGTAGCCGATACTGAAGTAGCTGTCTCCGCGGGGGCGTACGTTCATGTTGGCGCGAAGTATACCGACCCTCCGCTCCATTTCCTCGTCTGTGAGCTGGTCGGCATCTTTGCCGAAGATGGTCTTATCCTTCGCAATCTGTGACATGACATCCCTGGACCAGAGCATCTCCCTGACTACCGACGTGCGTTCGCTGATTTTGGTAGTGACAGCACTGCCTTCCATTAGCGGTCGGATAATGTTCTGGTCATCCACAAATATCACAACCTGAGACTGATACTGATAAGGGTAGACAAATCCCGCCAATAATACAGCGAAACTGACAATAGCGAACAAGAATAAGGCCAGCCACTTACGTAACCGGACCTCTCTGATTATTTCTGAAGGGAGCTGACTTAATGGAAGTGCCATCTATCCTACCTTTTAGCCGGTTCGGCGGCCTGCTTTACAGAACGGTTATAGCCGATCTCAAAAATTCCGTTCCGGAACGGTGAGGATATCTCCGGGCCGCATACGGTAATTGGTGGATATATCGCCCTTGTCCAGAATGTCGCCGAGCCGTACCGGGATAGCTACCACCCTATTGCCCGATAAGCGGTACAGCATGGAATCATTAAGTTTGGCAAAGGGATTTGCACCGCCTGCGCTCAGCACCATGTCCAGGACTGTCATTCCGGACCTGTGGGGTACGGAAATGGGCTGATTGACCGCGCCGGTTACCCGCACCCGGTCGCTAAACTCGTAGCTGCCCATTGACGTAACCACAACAGTTACCTGAGGTTCGCGGATATAGTTTGTCAGTCCCTGCTCGATTTCGCTGGCAAGCTGTTCCGGGGTCTTACCGGTGGCCATCACATCACCAATGAGTGGCATGGATACCCGGCCGTCCGGCCGCACGGCAACGTTGATACTGAGATCCGCATTACGCCAGACCGAGATCTGGATTGCATCCGTTGGGCCGAGCACGTACTCGTCAACACCCGTTGAGGTCTGCATACTGAGGGCTTCGTTTATGGCTTCTTGCGACGATGGCTGAGGCCCGGCACAACCCGTGACAAACGCTACCGCCATGAGGGACACCAACAATCCCTGTAATGAATTCTTCGATGACATTGTTATTCCTCTCTGATTCCGTTTCTGCTTCCATGTCTCGGGGAGAGCAGGTCCCGAAACTACCTTGATCCTTTCTTGAACAGTACCACTTCTACTGTCTGAATTATAATCAATAAATCCAGCAACAGGCTTTGATTCTTGATGTAATAGAGGTCGTAACGAAGTTTTTCCCGCGTATCCTCCTCATTGTCCGCATAGGCAAAACAAAGCTGTGCCCAGCCGGTCAAACCCGGTTTGACACGAAGGCGCTCTCTGTAGAATGGTATCTTTTCGGACAACTGCTCCACGAACACCGGGCGTTCCGGGCGCGGGCCTACGAAGGCCATGGTACCGTTCAGCACGTTGAAGATTTGTGGCAGTTCGTCGATCCGTAGTTTTCGGATAACCTCGCCCACCCGGGTTACCCGGGTGTCGTTTTTGCTGGCCCAGACCGCTCCATGTCTCTCCGCATCGGTAATCATGGAGCGAAATTTGTACACTTTGAAGAGCCTGCCGTTGAGCCCCACCCGCTCCTGGCTATACAGTGCCGGCGCCCTGAAGCCATCTTCTATTTTTATGGCCATGACGGAAAGGATCATCAACGGCAAACTCACGAGCAGGAGCATTGTTGCTGCCAGGATATCCAGTGACCGTTTACCAAATCCGAAGACGGACGAGACGGTAAAACCATCGGAAAACACCAACCAGCCGCGGGTGACCATTTCCAGCGCCACTTTTCTGGACTCCCGCTCATAGAAGCTGGCGCCATCGACAATCTTTACGCCTTCCATCTTGCATTCCAGCAGGTCTTCCATGGGCAGGCCTTTGCGCCGATCATCCACAGCCACCACGATTTCCCCGACCGGATGCTTGATAATGAACTGGTGAAGTGTGGTGGGAATGTTCAGCAAGTAGTCTTCGCTGATCTCAACCGGCTCGTCCGGCAGTGGGACAAAGCCCACCAGGATGAAGCCTTTGCGGTTTAATGGTGTTTTAAGATCTTCGTGAATCTGCCTTGCGCGGAGGCCGGCGCCCAATACCAGCACCTTTCGTTTGAAGGCGTCCTTGCCGACAGTATCGAAGAAGATTGAGCGCGCGATGCCAATCAGGAAAAAGCCAAATACCGAGGCTGTTGTCAAGACACCACTCGCACCGAGGTACCACAACCAGTCTGGCGCCAACAGGTAGGCGAAGCCACAGAAAGGGATGCTGACAATCAACGCCATGATGGTGCGAAGCATCATGCCCGACATGCCCTCCTCCAGGCGTGACTGGTGAACACCAAGCGCCACCATCACCAAAAGGTTCATTGCCGAAAAAACAATCGCTGATGGCAACAAAAAACGCGGGTTTTCAAGGAAGAAGGAAAGATCGCCGAAGTAGCGAAAAAATACGGTCAGGGCGAAGGCAAACGCCAGCAGTAAAAAGTCAATCAGGCCGAGGATGACATACGGAAGATGGATGTAATGTCGGAACAATCTGACGTGTGCCACGCCAACTCCTTTTGCTGCTCACAACAATGAAACAACGCATCCAGTGCGTTTACATACAGCGTTATATGAACAGCAGTGTACTGTAAATTTCTGTAACTGCAATTGGCGGTAAGCAAAACAGGTCCCTTTTGGCGTAAAGGAAACTGACACCCGGGGCCATCGGGCTGTCAGTTCCCCCCCTGTATCTGGCGTTAAGACTGCTTACGCATGCGAGCCAGAATAAGTCCGACGAGGCCAAGACCGAACAGCGCCAGGGTGCCGGGTTCCGGGACTGCAACGGTGCCGACGGTCACATTGTCCAGGCCGTAGCCGTCATTTGGGCTATTGGAAAAAATGGACACGCTTCCAAGGCCTGCCGTATCGAAAATGGAGATATAAAAAATCCTGCCGTTACCCAGAGCCGTTCCGAAGATGTCGCTGAAATTGAAGTCCACGCCGCCGATGGAAAACCGGCCACCTGCGTCGTTAGGATCGGTCATGTAGAATCCCGTGGCATTGTAACCCGCAGCCGGCGAGATGCTCATTTCCCTGGCGTCCATACTGTCCAGCCAGTTGTCACCGGACACGGAATAGCGCCCGCTGAAAGGCGTTGTGCCCGCATCAAGAACGGCTAGGCCCTGGGTGCAGTCGTAACCGCCGCTGTCGCAAAGGCCGCCCGAACCCGGCGCCGCGCTGGTAAAACTGCCAACACCAACCTGGGAGTTAATGGAAACTGACTGATCACCCGGGTTATAAAAGGTGTTATCGTCGAACGTCTCGGTGAGGTAGCCGCCGCTCAGGGTTGCCAGGAAGTTGCTCTCAGCCTGGCCAGCGGCGGTTCCGCCCTGGGCGCTGACGGAAAGGATGGGCGCCGCGGAAACCCAGGAGCAGGCGCCAAAGAGCAGTCCGGTCGCAATAGCGGTTGTTACCTTGTTCATATCAGTACTCCGTTTAACTGATGTAATTCGCCTTCGCTGGAGTACTGAATGCACGGCTTGTGCCATAATAATACCTGCTTAACTTTCAGTTGGTTATGACACTCCACTCCTCATGCTGTAAACTAAACTGACACCCACTGTTTCATATTCAGATCACAAAAAGTGCAACAAACTCATGCACGGGCGTGGCTTCCAGCGCTTTCTGGTCCTTGCAGAGCTGGTAGATGCGGTCGCAACGCTGGCCAGGGAACCGGGTGGCAAGGTTGTTGTTGAATTTGTCTTCCAATAGCGGAATCCCCTCCTTTCTGCGGCGGCGGTGGCCGATGGGGTACTCAACCGCGACCTTGTCGGTGGTGCTGCCATCGTTGAAGAACACCTGAATGGCGTTGGCAATGGAGCGCTTGTCCTCTTCCAGATATTCGCGGGTATACCTTTCGTCTTCCACCACTTCCATTTTTTCCCGGATCTGGTCGATAACCGGATTGGCTTCGTGGAAACTGTCTTCGTAGTGCTCTGAGGTGAGGCTCCCAAAGATCAGCGGCACCGCCGCCATGTACTGAAGGCAGTGATCCCTGTCCGCCGCGTTCGCAAGCCTGCCCTGCTTGGAGATGATGCGGATGGCGGATTCGTGGGTGGTGATGACAATCCGGTCGATCTCGTCGAGCCGGTCTTTGACCTGGGGGTGCAGGGTTACTGCCGCTTCCGCCGCTGTCTGCGCGTGGAACTCCGCCGGGAAAGAGATCTTGAACAGGATGTTCTCCATCACATAGGAGCCCAATTCCTGGGGTAAAGAAAACTGACGCTTATCCTCGGGTTTCAGCTTCTGGTCTTTGTTGGTCTTGCTGAACAGCACGTCATAGAAGCCCCATTGAGGGGCTGTCAGTGCGCTCGGAATACCCATCTCTCCTCGCATGGCGATGTCTGCCAATCGTACGGCGCGGGACGTGGCATCGCCTGCTGCCCAGGATTTCCTGGAGCCGGCATTGGGCGCGTGGCGGTAGGTTCGTAACGACTGGCCGTCTACCCAGGCGTGGGACAGGGCCGACAGCAATTGCTCGCGGTTGGCGCCCATCAGTTTTGCGGTGACGGCGGTGGATGCCACTTTGACCAGCACCACATGGTCCAGCCCTACCCGGTTGAAGGAATTTTCGAGCGCCAGCACACCCTGGATTTCATGGGCCATGATCATGGCTTCGAGCACGTCCTTCATGGTCAGCGGCTCTTTGCCTGCCGCCACTTTTTTCTGGGAAAGATGATCAGCGACCGCAAGTATACCCCCCAGGTTGTCAGACGGATGCCCCCATTCGGCGGCAAGCCAGGTGTCGTTGTAGTCCAGCCAGCGGATGATGCAGCCAATATCCCAGGCCGCTTTCACCGGATCCAGCCGGAAGGAGGTTCCGGGAACACGCGCGCCATGGGGCACCACCGTGCCTTCAACAATCGGGCCCAGGTGTTTTGTGCATTCGGGGAACCGAAGGGCCAGCAGGCCGCAGCCCAAAGTATCCATCAGGCAGTTGCGGGCGGTGTTCCAGGCTTCTTTGCTTTTAATCCGGTAGCCGAGGGTGTAATCGGCAATTGTCTGTATGAGCTGGTCGTAGTCGGGGCGTTCATTGAGATCGAATGTTGCTGACATGGCAGGGACTCCTTCGATTTTTGTGTCTTCCAGGTACAGACTAGCGCACCCGGCACCAAGGCCCAAGATCCAGAGGACAGCAAAAGGAAGGAAGTGCCGGGCACCATTCACTCCTCACTTCTCACTTCTCACTTCCAGTACCCGGACCTGGCTTGCCAGTCAGGCCTGACTCTTTCTTCTGCGCAAACCGAAAGCAGGGAACCCCCTGTTAACAAAGACTTAAAAGCGTATATTGTAAAGCCTGCATTACACTTCTCCACGAACACGTAAATAAAACTGACAACCGGGCGCTTAAATTTGTAGCATTTTATTTACAACCCCTTTCATATACACGTTATGTTTACATATCTCTTAACGTTAACCAGACCCGTAGGGCCAAATAACTAAAACTTCTTATAAAAATCATATAGTTACAATTTAACATCCGGATAAAACCCAACCATGGTTAAATTATTTTAATAACCAGGTCCCCGCTGCATTTCTCGGGTTTCACTTCAACTGTTTGTTTGCACTTCAGTTCTTTAAAGTAAATCGTTTTCAAAGCCGTAATGGTACAACATGGTTTTGCCGACCTTATCTCGCCTATAATCTCTGCGCAATTAATGAACAACCCATTAGCAAACTTTAACGAAGCATTCATAGAAGTCATCGATAAACCATGGAAATGCCAGTGAATCGCACCGCTACCGAATCTGCAATTGACGAATGGGCCACTATTCTGGGTGAATCCGGAGTCGTTGCGGCTGACGCAGCAGAGTTTGGCGCCTCCACAATAGGAGCGAAGCGCTCAATTCCGGCTGTGCTCCGCCCTGAGAACCAGGAGCAGGTCGCAGCGGTTCTTCAGGTTGCGCAACGCTGGCAAGTTGCGGTTTATCCCGTAAGCACGGGCAATAACTGGGGCTACGGTAGTGCCAATCCGGTTGAAGACGGCTGCGTCATCCTTGATCTGAGCCGGCTTGACCGTATTTCCGATTTTGATCCCGACATGGGCGTTGTCACGGTTGAGCCCGGCGTAACCCAGGGCGCCCTGAGGGACTTCCTTGATCACCATGATGGCAATTATCTCGTTCCGGTAACCGGCGCGGGCCCCACCTGCAGCATTCTTGGCAATGCGCTTGAGCGGGGTTACGGCATCACGCCGATTACTGACCATTTTGCAGCGGTGACAAAGATAGAAGCGATCCTGCCCGACGGCACCCTTTACCGGACACCGCTCAGCGAACTTGGCGGTGCGGAAGTGGACGGGCTTTTCAAATGGGGCCTCGGCCCTTATCTCGATGGGCTCTTCAGCCAGGGGAATTTCGGAGTGGTTGTGAATATGACCATCGCCCTTGCGCCGGCTCCCGACACCGTGACGGCGTTTTTCTTTTCCACGAAGGACGACGCCAAACTGGAAGCGCTGGTGCCCACCGTCAGGGCGGTGTTGCGAGCGCTCGGCGGTTCGGTTGTGGCGATTAACCTGCTCAACAGCCAACGCATGCTCTCGATGATGACACCCTTCCCTGAAGACAGGGCCATTGACGGTGTTCTGCCTGCTCACGAAGTTGAACGTCTCGCCAACAGTCATGGCGTTCCTGCCTGGAGCGGGGTTGGTGCGATTTATGCCTCAAAGGAGGTAGCCCGAGCGGCCCGACGCACGCTACGGCGGCTTCTGGGCCCGGTAACCGACCGTCTCGTTTTTATCAACCAGCGAAAAGTTGACCTGGCGCGGACTATTGCCCGCGTGCTACCCGGCAGGCTGGCTGCACGGGTTAAGGGCATGGCGGATACCCTCTCCGGCGCGCTGGAAATCATGCATGGCACCCCCAACGATGTCGCGCTGGCGCTGGCCTATTGGCGCTCAGGCACCCTGCCCGAGACTGGGCAGCCCAAAAACCCCGCACGGGATGGCTGTGGGCTCATATGGTTCGCGCCGCTGGTTCCGATACGGGGAAAAGACGTTCGCCGCTACATCAATATGATTGAACGAATTTGCCCGCAGTACGGTGTCAATCCGTTAATTACATTGACGACAGTAAACGATCGCTGCTTCGACTCTACCGTTCCCCTGCTGTTTGATCGCAGGGACGAGAATGCGACAGCACGGGCCAACGACTGCTATCGCGCCCTGTATGAAGCGGGGCAGAAAGAAGGCTTCCTGCCCTACCGCCTCAACATCGACGCGATGAGCACCCTGAATACCAGTGACTCTGCTTTCTCCAGGCTGGCCAGTCAACTGAAAGCTGCAGTCGACCCCAATTTCATCCTGGCGCCCGGACGTTACGTGCCCAGGATCAAGCGTTCCGAGGTCTGATGGGCTGTAACCTCGATACACCCGTTGTACGCCGCCAGTGGAAGTTAAGACGGCGCTTTTTCTCCATGGACTATCGTCAAAACAGCTCCCTGAACGGGAAAACATGAGGACCTGAAAATGAACACAGGGTTTGCACTTCGGCATGAAACAGAATACACAAATAACCAACCGACCCAGGAAGACGTCAGTACTATTTTCAACTCGGTATTCAATGTCGAGTTGGCGACGTCTCCAGAGGTGATTAACGAGGTCTTCGAACTTCGGTACAAGGTTTATTGCATTGACCGGCCTTTCGAGGACCCCGATTGCTTCGCTGATAAACGCGAGCACGATGCCTACGATCCGCGATCCGCGCACGCCCTGATCCGACACCAAATGACGGGAGACAGCGTTGCCACCGTTCGTCTCGTTATGACGGGCGATAACCCGGAGCAGGCTGACTTTCCGATGGAAGGCCCCTGTATCCACCGGATGGGTCAGCAGGCACGGGACGCATTTGCAGGCGCACGCCGCGAGCAGATCGCAGAAATTTCCCGCATGGCGGTCAGCCGGGAGTTTCGGCGACGTCTCAATGAGGGCGAATCAGCCTCGGGCACCAGCGATTTCGTCTGCTACAGCGATTCGGAAAATGGCAAACGCGCCATGCCCTACATCAGCCTCGGGCTTTTCGCCGCCATTCTCCAGATGTCGGTCAGACATGGCATAACCCACTGGATGGCAGTCATGGAGCCGGCACAGCTGCGCCTGTTAAAGCGATTTGGTGTGGAGTTTGATCATGTGGGGCCGGTGCTGGAGTATCATGGCCTCCGCCGCCCTGCTTTCACCGAAGCAGCGTCACTGATTGAAGGCATAAGGAAGCGCCGTCCGGATGTCTGGTCGCTGATTACGGACGCCGGGCGGTACCTGCCGGCGAAACCGAACACCGACTGATTGAAAAAGCCCCCGGGTTCCTGCCCGGGGGCTTCTTTTTTTCAGCACTCTCATCTGAACATTAATACTGTTCAAACGTTATGCTTTTGCTGCTTTCTTCCTGCGCGACAGACCAAGGCCGGCCAGGCCCAGACCCAGCAGTGCCAGGGTGCCTGGCTCAGGTACACTAACCGGTCTGGCCTCGATACGGAACGAGGTCTGGAAAGTGTTGGGGTCACCCTCCGGAGTCAGAAGACCCACACATCCGATACTGGCACCCGCGGCTGTACAGGCATCATCAGGCAGCGTCATCAGGCCAGCCAGTTCAAGGAACACCGAGTAGGTATAGCCCTCCATGGTGAACTCCTGTGGAGGAAGGGCTCCACCGGTAAAGGGACCCAAACCCACAATGTCGGTAAGGGTGAAAAAGTCACCGCAGGGCGCGGGCAGTCCATCGGCACAGGTTCCGCTACCCGGGTTGTTCGGCGTTTCCGTAAAGCGACTGTTGAAGGTAATCGGGGGCAGCACCTCGGTACTGCCAACACCCATCGGTAAAAGCGGATTCAGGGTGAGCGTGGAGGTCAGGTCAAACGTCCTCAGCGTCGCGAAACTCCCATCGATAGTATTATTGTTATGGGTGAATACGCCACCGTTTACGGAGCCCATATCGGTTTCAAGTTTTGGAAGGCTGCCATCAGTTGTGGAATCGACATCAGTAATCGAAACAGACGACCGATTCGCAGCTGTCATTCCACCCCATGAAATGCTGTTATTAGCAACACTCTGGCTACCGTCTCCAGTAGTGAATGTCGCGTTGGAGAAATTGCTGTCGACCGTATAATCCCATTCGGTAATCATCACCGCGCTGGCAGATGCCGCGCCCAGCGCAAATGGCACAACAAGCGTTGATAAAAGCGTTCTTTTAAGTGCAGTGTTCATAGTTATCTCTCCTTGAAGGTGAACGCTGGCAGCTGGAATTCAGGCAAGCACGTCAGCGGTGTATAGCTACATGCATCATCCATACCAAATATTTAAACTGATTATCTTTCATAAACTTAAAATTTCGGCCTGGTGGATGTGGAGATGCAGGTGTAAGTATCTTCGACATTGAAGGAGCGTAAATGCATCGTCTTCCACGCTATGTATTTTTTGGAGAGGTATGTAAGCGGGGTCGATTAGAACAAAAATATTTAAACAGGTCGATTTATAGTTATTAGAGAATTAAAAATGCCGTTAAACCGCAGACTGACTTCCGGGTGCGTAAATTATGCTGACGCCAGGAACCCGGGACCGGCTGACAAGCAATGCAGTTTCCCATGCTGATATAGCTGACACGAGAAATTGTCACACCATGGTCATTGGGTATAGTCATTACTATATATCCGGCAGATGACTACAGTAAGCAGCCATCTGACAATTGGGCACTTGGCACCCTCACCCAGCCAGGCGCATCACTCACTATCGGCCCAACAGATCGTCTATTTCAACCTGCAAAGCTTTCGCAATCGCTCTGAGAACTTTTGTTGAACCCGTTTTGGTGCCAGCCTCAATTTGTGACACATACGATTTGCCAATACCGGCTTCTGTGCCCAGTGATTCCTGAGTATAGCCGCGATATTCCCTCCAAATCTTCAGCGGGTGTTCATCTCCAGACATGAGGCGCTTAGCGATAGCCGCAGGAATGCTTTCATCTTCTCCGGCGGAAAGTTCAGCCATCGCAACATCGGCATCCTGAATATCACGCGCATCCTGTGCCATCTCAAGCAACTCTTGATACTCGGCATAGGGAATGACTGCGTATTCGGGTTTTCCCGATTTTTCAATAATCTGCACGCTCATTTATAAATATCTCCTCTGGCGCCGACTTTCAATACCAGTAAAATCAGCTCACCATTATCAAAACTGCAAATCGCCCTGCATCCACCCTGACGAAGGCGCCAATAAGGCTTTCCTTTCATTGGCTTCCAGTCACCACGGTAGTTGTCTGGATCCAGCGCAATCGCTTCGAGTTCGGACATTATCCTTTCTGCTACTGGCCTGGGGGCTTTCTTCAGTGCTTTCAGTGCGGATTTTTTGTATTTCAGTGAGTACATGCGGAAAGTTTACGGACAGGTTTACTGTAGATCAACAGTTGGAATGATAAGCGAGCCTGATTGGTAAAGTGGGGCCGGTGACCAGTATTCAGGCGAAGCAGAGCCGGGGCAACCCCGGCCTTTAAATGCAGGCTTTACTAAGGTCCTGTCAGACCGAATCCCCCGGCACTCTCACCCAGGCACTCTCACCCAGGCACTCTCACCCAACCTTCCATTAACACCCTTGCACTGCGGCTCATGATGGCTTTGGTGGCTGTCCACTGGTTATTCACCAGACTGGCTTCTGCGCCAACCTGAAGAGTTCCGGATGGATGGCCGAAGGTGACGGAAGTCCGATCTCCGTCGCCGGCTGCAAGGTTGACCAGAGTTCCGGGAACAGCGGCTGCGGTGGCGATGGCAACAGAGGCGGTGCCCATCATGGCGTGATGAAGCTTGCCCATGGAGAGTGCCCGGACCAAGACATCCACATCCCCTTCCCCGATCTGTTTGCCGCTTGATGACACGTAATCGGAGGGTTTGGCCACGAAGGCGACTTTCGGGGTGTGCTGGCGATTGGCGGCTTCCTCGATGTTCTGGATCAGCCCCATCTTCACGGCGCCATGGGCGCGGATGGTTTCGAACATGGCCAGGGCTTTAGGGTCGGAGTTGATGGCGTCCTGAAGCTCGGTGCCTTTGTAGCCAATGTCTTCGGCGTTCAGAAAAATGGTGGGAATGCCGGCGTTGATCATCGTGGCCTTGAGGGTGCCTACGCCAGGCACTTCCAGATCGTCCACCAGATTGCCGGTGGGGAACATGGAACCTTCACCATCCGCCGGGTCCATGAATTCCACCTGCACTTCAGCCGCGGGGAAGGTGACGCCGTCCAGTTCGAAATCGCCGGTTTCCTGGACTTCACCGTTGGTGATGGGCACGTGGGCGACGATGGTTTTCTTGATGTTGGCCTGCCAGATGCGCACGGTGCAGGTGCCATTTTCAGGAATCCGGTCTTTGGCGACGAAGCCGCCGTTGATGGCGAAGGCGCCTACGGCGGCTGTGAGGTTGCCGCAGTTGCCGCTCCAGTCGACAAACGGCTTGTCGATGGAGACCTGGCCGAAC
>NZQO01000054.1 GCA_002693605.1 Flavobacteriaceae bacterium | reverse complement strand
GGCGGCATCATCGATTTCAACATCAATAGTGCCAAAACCGGTATCGAATTCTTCCTCATCTCCAAAATAGTATAGAAAACTTGCCATTGGCCCAACCTGAAATGCTTCGTTCACATTAAAGAGATAGGCAAAATCCGCGATGGCGCCGAATGTATACCCATCGTCGGCATCGCCTACCGGTAGGGCTCCATTAACACCAATCTTGATTTCGCCCTGGGCGAGGCTGGTGCTCATTGCGAGTACTGCGAAGGCAGCAAATAAAAATAGTTTTTTCATAATTGTTCAATTTATCAGTTATAGAGTAAAGCTACTAAATTTTTAAATAACTTGGACGTAAGCAGCTTAAGTATCTTATTAACAGCTTATAAACACTCGTTGCGGTTACTCAGAGTAATAAAGAAAAAGCAGGTAATTACCTGCTTTTCCTTTGGTATTCTGAAAGAGGCTTTATAAGAACGAATATCCTAAAGCCAGGGAAATAACACTGTTCTTGCCGTCGGCGCCTTCCTTTCCGGCCACTTCCGTAAGGCCGAAGTTATAGCGCGCATCGAAACGCAACCCAATGGGAAAGTCGTAACCAAGACCTACCACGCCACTCAAGTCGAAACTTTCGGCCTCCACCTGTTCGCTAATATCGTCGAACACCTCAAAAGAGATTTCATCGTCCACCACGAACCCAAATTGTGGTCCCAACTGCACGTTCAAGCCACTGGCTACGTAATATTTCAGTACCACAGGTATGTTAAGGTATGTAAGGTCAAACTCCCCTGCATCAAACTCTGCACCTTGTTGCGAGTAGAGCAAATCGCCTTGTAGGCCCAGCTTATCGGTTAATTTGAAACCGGCAAAAATACCTGCCTGGAAACCAGTTTTATTCGACAATCCTGAGGCATCGGTAATATTTGCAAAGTTGGCCCCCGCCTTAATACCCAAGTCTAAATCTTGCGATACGCCTACAAATGTGCCTAGAAAAAATCCTAGGGCAACGATCAATTTTTTCATAATTTCATTTTTTAAAGTTGAAGTGTAAATATAAACGAAAAAATAGGTATACTGTTGTATGAAGTGGCAGCAAGCAATAAAGGATTACCAAGATTTTCTCCGCATTGAAAGGGGCCTTTCCAAGAACACGATCTCCAGTTATACATTAGATCTGCATAAATTGACACGATGGCTGGAGGAACACAGCTTGGAGCCATCACCTATCGCCATCTCAAAGGATATAGTCCAGCAGTTTATCTATGCCGTTGCCAAGGAGGTCACCGCCAGAACGCAAAGTAGGATAACCTCGGGCCTACGCGGATTTTTCAACTTTTTGGTGTTCGAGGACTATCGAGCGGATAATCCGTTAGATTTAATTGAAACGCCCAAGATTGGGCGCAAACTACCGGAAACCCTTTCGGCCAGGGAAATCGACACGCTTATAGGCGCGATCGACCTTTCCACGCCCCACGGCGAGCGAAACCGTGCTATCGTTGAAACCCTCTACAGTTGCGGGTTACGTGTTTCTGAACTGACCGCGCTCAAGATCTCCGATCTGTTTTTTGACGAGGGGTTCATTAAGGTGACTGGCAAGGGCGACAAGGAACGCTTTGTTCCCATAGCAGAAAGTACCATAAGGCATATTGAACGGTATCGTAGGGAAATTAGGGTGCACCAAGAAATTTCCGAAGAGGATAAGGACACTCTGTTCCTGAACCGAAGGGGAAAACAGTTAACGCGCGCGATGATCTTCACCATCGTAAAAGACCTCGCCCAAAAGGCCGGACTGCATAAAAATATTAGTCCGCACACCTTTCGGCACTCGTTCGCCACCCATTTATTGGAGAATGGAGCAGACCTACGGGCTATCCAGCAAATGTTAGGTCACGAGAGCATTACAACGACCGAGGTGTATACGCACCTAGACACCAAGCACTTAACAAAAGTGATACATCAGTTCCACCCGCGTCGAAAATAATCCCTAAAATCTGCTAAATCGGGGTTAATAAAACGCTAAAGTGATCGTGAAGTTCGTACACCTAAGCACTGTTTCGTATCTTAAAAAGAAAAACAAAGAGATATGAAAACATTAAAATTCAAGAATGGTGATACTATGCACGCCATAGGTTTGGGCACCTGGAAATCGAAAGGGAACGACGTGAAGCAGGCCGTGAAGGACGCACTGCACGCTGGATACCGCCATATTGATACCGCTGCGGCCTACGACAATGAGGAAATTATTGGCGAAGCCTTAAATGAAGTGTTTGATGAAGGAAAGATACTAAGGGAAGATGTGTTTATTACATCCAAGCTATGGAACGATTCGCATCAGGAAGGCCAGGTCATGCCGGCCCTGACAAATACCTTGAAGCGCTTGCAGCTAGATTATCTGGACCTTTACCTAATGCATTGGCCCGTGGCCTTTAAACTGGGTGTCGATTTTCCCGAGAAACCTTCCGATTATGTGTCGTTGGAAGAAGCGCCACTCATTGAAACTTGGAAACAGTTAGAAACCGCGAAGGAAAGTGGCTACACGAGGCATATTGGCGTTTCTAATTTCAGCAAGGAAAAGTTACAACGCTTGATTTCGGAAGCAAAAATTGTCCCCGAAATGAATCAGGTTGAAATGCACCCGCTGTTACAGCAAAAGAGTCTTTTGGATTTTTGTAATGAGCATGATATTTTGATGACTGCTTATTCCCCATTAGGTTCTGGTGATCGCAGCGAGGGGATGAAAGGCGATGACGAACCCAACTTAATGGATATCGACGAAATTAATGAAATTGCGAAAAAACGGAATGCCACTGCAGCACAGGTGCTAATTTCGTGGCACAATCATCGCGGTACGGCCGCCATACCGAAATCGACCAGCAAGGACCATATTGTAGCGAATTTCAAATCGGCTAACGTAACTTTAGATGATGATGATATGAAGAAAATTGCCGGTCTCAATAAAAACTACCGTTTCATCACCGGAAAGTTCTTCGAAGAGCCGAAAAAAGGTTATGTAAATATATTCGACGAATAGAGAACCTATCCTACTTATAAGAAAAACCCCCTTTGGAAGTTCCAAAGGGGGTTTTTACAATATAATAAAGCTCTTATTTCGCTATGTTAACCGCTCGTGTTTCGCGAATTACGGTAACTTTCACCTGTCCTGGATACGTCATATCGGTCTGGATTTTCTGCGAAATTTCGAATGAAAGTTGGGCGGCTTTTTCGTCACTCACCTTTTCACTTTCTACCATAACCCGTAGCTCACGCCCCGCTTGGATAGCATAGGCCTTATTTACCCCGCTGAAGCCAAAGGCTATATCCTCAAGGTCTTTCAAGCGTTGAATATAGCTATCTACCACCTGGCGACGTGCGCCTGGCCTAGCTCCGCTAATGGCATCGCACACCTGAACGATGGGCGATAGCAAGCTGGTCATTTCAATTTCATCGTGGTGCGCGCCAATGGCGTTGCACACCTCTGGTTTTTCACCGTACTTTTCGGCCCACTGCATACCGAGGATAGCGTGGGGGATTTCAGTTTCGGTTTCCGGCACTTTTCCAATATCGTGCAAGAGGCCGGCGCGTTTTGCCAATTTGGGGTTCAGGCCAAGTTCAGAGGCCATTACTCCACAGAGCCTCGCCACCTCGCGCGAGTGGTGCAGCAGATTCTGACCATAGCTCGAACGGTACTTCATACGACCAACAGCTTTGATTAGTTCGGGGCTTAACCCGTGTATGCCTAGGTCGATAACGGTGCGTTTTCCTACCTCGATTATTTCCTCTTCAATTTGCTTGGTGGTTTTCTTAACTACCTCTTCAATTCGGGCTGGATGGATGCGTCCGTCTGTCACTAATTTATGAAGCGATAAACGTGCTACTTCCCTCCTAACCGAGTCGAAGCAAGAAAGAATAATAGCCTCTGGCGTATCGTCAACGATAATCTCAACTCCCGTGGCTGCCTCGATGGCACGGATGTTTCGTCCTTCCCTACCAATAATACGGCCCTTCACGTCATCGCTCTCCAGGTTGAATACCGAGACGCAATTCTCGATTGCCTCTTCGGTACCAATGCGCTGTATGGTATTTATCACGATTTTTTTCGCCTCCTGCTGGGCGGTCATCTTGGCTTCTTCCAAGGTGGACTGGATAAAAGCCATCGCGTCGGTCTTGGCTTCTTCCTTCAGGCTTTCCAGTAGTTGTGATTTAGCGTCTTCGGCAGAGAGGCTAGAAATTACCTCAAGTTGCTCAATTTGGCTTCGGTGCAACTTTTCTACCTCATTCTTTTTCTTTTCCAAAACGTCAAGACGGTCGTCGAATTCCTTTTCCTTGGCCTCTAGCTTGGCGTTCAGCTTTTTCGATTTGGCCAGTTCGTTGGAAGCTTGCGATTCCTTATCGCGGGTACGTTTTTCTGCTTCGGAAATCTTCTTGTCGCGGCTATTAATTACCTTCTCGTGTTCCGATTTCATTTCGATGAACTTCTCCTTCGCCTGCAGTATTTTATCCTTCTTGATGGCCTCGGCATCGTTCTTCGCATCTTTCAGTATACTTGCGGCTTCCTTCTTGGCGCTCGCAATTACCGAAGAGCCTTGGTTGCGCTCCAATAGCTTCGCAATGGCGAAGCCAACCGCCAGGGCAACGATTGCAACTATAATACTCGTTATTACTATATCCATTTTCTGTTTTAGTTAGTATATAAAAAAAGCCTACATTAATGAAAATTTGAATAAACTCCTTAAAAACAAGTTTAGGGCTAACAAGCTGGTCAAGAATCCGCTCGAAGACGGCGCGCTTTTACAACTTAGACTCACCCTTTTTAAAGAATTCGTGTTGAGTTTACCAAAATATATTAATGTAGGCAGTAACCTTTTGCTATGTAAAGAACGTTATGACAGGTGCTCTTGCAACCGTTGGTTTAAAGCTACTAGCTTTTGCTCCATTTGTTGCCTGTCATCTTTTTTATCTATTTCCTTTTGCTCTACCTGGGCGGCAAATTGCAGGGCGCACATGGCCAGTACATCTTGCTTGTCCCTAACGGCATAGCTGCTTTCAAACCGTTTAATCATCTCTTCTATTTTCTTGGCTGCTAGCCTAAGCCCCTCTTCCTGCGATGGGTTTATCGTCAACGGGTACACCCTGTCGGCAATAGAAAGTTTGATTTTTTGTTGGTTCGACATATTTTCAGTCTTTATTCGGAAAGCTGCGCGATGCAGTGGTCAATCTCCCGAACTAAAGCATTTATTTTGAGCTTTGTTTCTCTTGTGTGTTGGTCGCTGCCAAGCATTGAGTTTGCCAGTTTCAGGGCGCTGTGCTTTTCGTTCAGCGACGCCATTTCCTGTTCGTAAGAGGATTGCCGTGACCGCAGTTCGGAAATTTCTTCTTCCAATTTGGCATTTGCCCGTTTCAGTTTTTCGAACCGATGTAGCAAGGTGCCAATTCTATTTTCCAAAGAATCAACAACTTCCGAAAGTTCGCCCATACAGTGACAGATTCAATACTTCTAACACAAAGTTAACATACCGGTAGTAATAAGCCAACTGTTTTCTTATATTTTTTGTATTATTGAATTGCCCACACAATAAATTGGCCTCGCGCCCATTTTAAATAACCGTAGATTTTTATTTTTACACCTATGAACAGAATTTTAATTGGCCTCTTTCTGCTGTCTGCGGGCGCTTATGGCCAAAGTGATATACCTACCGATTATTTCAGCAGCCCCCTCGATATCGACCTTATTTTATCGGGTAGTTTCGGGGAGCTTCGAAGCAACCATTTCCATAGCGGGTTGGACATTAAAACCCAACAGCGCGAGGGCCTGCCCGTGTACGCCCCGGCCGATGGTTTTGTGAGCCGCATCAAGGTGGCACATTATGGGTATGGCAAAGCGCTGTACATTTCGCACCCAAACGGATACAGAACTGTGAATGCCCACTAACAGAACTATGCCGGCACCATACAGGACTATGTGAAGGCGCAGCAATATAAAAATGAAACGTTCGAGATTGAACTTTTCCCCACAGCAGAACAGCTGCCTGTAAAAAAGGGAGATCTTATTGGCTACACCGGAAATTCGGGTAGCAGTGGTGGGCCGCACCTGCACTATGAGATTCGAGATGCCGCCTCGCGACCTATGAACCCCTTGCTGTTTGGGATTGATATTCCCGATTCGAAAAAACCATTGGTAAATAGCGTGCATGTCTACCCCATTGGTGAGGATGCCCACGCCAACCAATCGGCCAATCCGCAAAAACTGCGACTTATACTCCAAAATGACGGATCGTACCGTGCCGAAAAGTTGACGGCCTACGGGAAGATTGGGTTCGGTGTTTCAACGAACGATCAGTTTGACGGCGCTTCCAACAAGAACGGCGCCTATAAAATCGAGACAAGCTACAACGGTCAGGAAAATTTCAAGGTGCTTTTCGATCGCTTCAGCTTTGCGGAGACCCGATACTTAAATCGGTATATTGATTACGCATACTTTAACGAAAATCGGTCGCGGGTGCAGAAATTGTTTCGACAGAGCAACAACCCCCTAAGTGTCATTGTCAGTGAAACCGATAACGGCTATATTACGATTCAGGAAGGATTCGACGGCACCTACAGCATAAAAATTTCAGATTTTAAGGGAAATGTTGCAAATATCCATATTCCCATTGAAGGTAAAAAAGCGGAAATCCTCGAACCGAGACACGACCCTACGACTTCCGATTATATTTATGCAGACCAGGCCACGAGCATTACCAAGGGAAAGTTCAGCATCTATATTCCCGCCGGGAGCTTATACGAAGACACCTATCTAAACATCGAGGATCAGGGCGATGTCTTAGTGCTGCACGACGACGTGGTGCCCATTCATGAGAACATCACTATTTCGGTCGATGCGTCTAATTATGAAGAAAAGGATCTGGATAAACTATTTATTGGTCGTCTCAATTATAGGGGCGAGCCTTATTACAACACCACTTACCGCAAGGGCGACAAGTTATCTACCCGGACGAGGACTTTTGGGAAATATGCCCTAGCCACCGATGAAGTGGCGCCTACCGTTACGCCGGTAAATTTTGCCCATGGCAAATGGATTACGAGCAATAAAACTCTAGAACTTAAAATTCACGATAACCTTAGCGGTATAAGTAGCTACCGTGCCACGATCAACGGAAAGTTTATCTTGATGGAATATAATTACAAAAAGGACGTTTTAACTTATGATTTTGACGATAAAGCCGTGCTGGACACCGAAAACAATTTGAAACTTATTGTAGTCGATAATGTGGGAAATAGTACTACATTTGAAGCGACTTTTTTCAGAAAACAACCCTAAACTTCACTTTTGAAAACAATATTCGCATCACTATTTCTCTTTTTTACCTACGCATTTTTTAATCTTCACGCACAAGAGGCCACTATTAAGGGGGTGATC
>NZQO01000053.1 GCA_002693605.1 Flavobacteriaceae bacterium | reverse complement strand
CTTCGCCTTTGTCAAAATGTTGATAGAGTTTTTGCACTATCCCAGTGACATCGTGATAGTCCGGACCTTGCGCCGATAGGGTGAAGGTAGCAATGAATAGCGCAATCAAAGTTGGTATTGTTTTCATAGATATAGGTTTAAGAATGGTTTGATTATTCCCAAGGGCAGAGTTAAGGCCCTTGGGAAATTTCCTTTAGTTGTTAGCTACCGCCGGACTATACGAAAGATCCGGGCGCATATAGCCGCGTATAGTTTCCACCTTAGAGACGAGTTGCTCCAACTCGGCGAAAAGGGCCTGGCCCTCTTGGCCCAATAGCTTTCTGTTTTCAGAAGACATTCGTTCCATCGCCTCCGGACTTTCGGCCGCTACGGCCACGAGGAAATAGTTGCCCATGGTGCCAAAACCGTTTCGGTAAAGGCGGTAGTGTTGCTTCGAGCCTTTTTCGGTATATAGCTTATGGAACTTCTTGGCGAGTTCGTTTGCCTTCTTTGCGTTCTCGGGCGAGAAGTGATAGCGGGTGTTCTCGCGGTAATTCTGACCGGCCGGGGTGGTATTTATCCCTCCCGGTTGGTAGGAAAGTTTCTTGTCTAAAATGAGTATGTAATCGCCGTGCGCATCATAGCAATCTTCATATTTTTCGAAGATCTTGCCCATTTTTTCCTCGCCCATCTTCTTGGCCAGATCTGCAAAGGGGTTTGTGTCCAGATCGGCCATTTTCTCGATAGGGGTAATATAAAAGTATTTGTAATCGGTCGTGGCCAAAGTAGACCAACCTTTATCGCCCACCTTAAATTCCTTGCAAGCGGCAATAAGCTCCTTGTCTACATTTTCATGTTTTTTGGCCATGCTGGGCTTGGCCTGGTCTTCGTGTATCCAATACGCTTGGTAATCGTTCGATTGCTGGGCGACGGCCCAAAATGATTGGAAAATAAATAGTAGTAAAATTCCTGTAATTCTAGTTGCTGTTTTCATGAGTATATGGTTTTTGGTTATAATTTTAATTTTTCGGTATTTCGATTGAATGAATCAAGTTGCACCCGTTGTTAGCGAACGGTATAGAAAAATCCGTTCACCACAGTTGTTGCTAGCCCAATATTGGCCCCCGGTTCAAAATCGAGGTAGGGTTCCTGAATGGGCAGCGCAATACGGCCGTCTGCCAATAACCCACATTTTTCAATGTGTAGATAGTCAAATTCCCACGCGTCCTGCAGTTCGTAATCGCTCGCCAATTCCCAGGAGTTTTGCGTTGCAATCTGTTTTGCCTCTTCCAGCGTAATGTCATCGCTAGGGTAAAATAAAATCTCATAAAACCCATCATAGCCCGGTTCATCTGGCCATTCGCTCCCTACAGTGGTATTGTTCGACGTCTGGCTGGTATTTACAATCTGCGTATTGTTAGTATTCGTATTTGTATTCGCAATAGACGTGTTCACGACCATGCTGGTATTTGTGGTGTTATTCACGTTAGATGAAACATTTCCGGGGGTATTGCTCGATTGCGAAACGACAGTAGTAGTTGTATTGGTGCCTCCCTGTGGTTTTCTCTTTTGGGGATATTCGGCAAGAATCTTATCGTAATTCGCCTTACTTATTCTTCTATCATCGTCGAAGACAAAACCGGGATTGTAGTTGAAGGGATAGACCAAAACAGTCTCTGCGCCAACTGGCTTGAATTTATCCATGATGCGGTAGAACTTGTAGCTCTTTCCGCCATAATGGTATATAAAGGGTTTTTCCGCCACCCGAAATTCCACGATTTTGTAAACGGTGCTATTCGCAGGTACGGGAATCTGGTCGGCCCGCGTTTCGGTTTTCGATTCGGCAAAGTTGAGCCCCTGATTGCTGGTTTGCGTATTCGAGGTGCTACCCCCGCCCTTTGCGCCCAAGGTCACATCGAAGTTGTGCAGCAGTACGCTTACCGATGTCTTGACCTCTGCGGAAACTTCCCAGTAATTACTGGAATTCGTCTCCTCACTGCGGCTAAAGTCGAACCCTTCGGTGATGCTTGTCGCCACTTCCGAAGATTGGGGCCAAGTTTCCTCCAGCCCGTTATTATAAGTGCTAACCGTATACAGTGTGGTTATCTGGGTGGGTAGGTCCTGTTCCAATTCCCCGATTTCCTGGCCGTAGACCTGCACCTCGGCTAGGTTCAGGATATTGTTCCCTCTCAACTGAACGCGCACGAAACGCCCAAATTTCTTGGTAGGAGAGATAAACTCGACTATAGGCTCTTCGAGACGGTCCTTTTGCGAGTAAAACGGTTCAATGTTTCGGTTTGGATCGCGTATTTCGGGGGTTACCCATATGTCGAAATTTTGCAACCTATCCTGACCCGCATCGGTTCGGTTGGCCAAGGTAACTTTTTCAACTAGGTAATTCTTACCCAGGTCGACCTCCCAAAAAGGGTTGCGGATATTCTCGGTATGCGTTACCGAGCCCATATAATAATGCCCATCGGTATTCCCGTCATTCGCCAAATGGGCGGCCCCATTATGGGTGGTGCCACTTTGCCTAGCGGGCTTACCCAGCGCCAAATTGGCATCGGGTTTTTGTCTTTTGGTAGCAAGGGTGCCGTTAACGACCACTTCGGCGAGACCCAGAATACCGTCACCCTCCAATTGTACTCTCACAAATTGGCCTCTTGCATTACCCGTAAAGGTCTTCGAATCCCGGAAAAACTGCGAATCGGTATTGAACCTTGTTCCGTTCCCGAGCGATCGGTCTGAAACGATAATCGAAAAATTGTTGATCCGCTCCGGACAGCAATCGGTTCGGTTGTAAATCGTAATGGAAGAAATATCATAGGTGTCGAGCAAATCTACTTCCCACCAAGGGTTTTTGCTGCCGTGGGTATGCGACATCGATCCCTCGAACCAATTTCCGTTGGTATTGCCGTCCACCGCCCTGTTCGCCGCAGCGGCTTCGTAGGTATTAATCTGCTTGGTAGGCTTAAATTGCGCTATATTGTTGGAGTCGTATGCTGGCCATACGTATTGCGCCATCAGCGTAGACGGCAAAATGAAAAGAATCGTTGTTAAAAAGATTAATTTCAGAAAAAGTGGGGTCGTGGACGGGGCATCTAAAAGAGGGAACGTAGTTTTCATGATAATGTGTGTTTACTGATACAAACTGGTATCGTAAAGCAACTACATAAAAGACTTTAAATCAATTCGTTCGGGATGTGTGTGATAAAAATATGTCCGAAACTAGCATTTTCGTTACCGAAGGCCAACTAGATTTAACACCTCATTTGTAGGAAAAGTTAACGAGTTGTAATCCGTTGAATTTCAGGCTATATTGTTTGAAGTCGCATTAATAGCTCGTTGCGCATCGATTTCGTCATGGGGATGGCTTTTTTTCCTATTACCACATGCGTGCCGCCAATCTCTTCTATCTGGGCAATATTGATGATGTACGAGCGATGGATGCGCATAAAATGCCTATCGGGAAGCTTTTCGTCCATATCTTTCAAAGTGGTTACCAGGAGATATTCCTTGGCTTTTGAAAATATCCGGCAATAGTTCCTGTCGGCTTCAACGTATAAAATGTCGCCAATATCGATTTTTACCATGCGCTCATTGTGCCTTACGAAAATACGGTCGCTCAATAGCACTTGCCTCACGGAAGGTGATTTCTCTCCCACGTTCGTACTGCCAGCAAGACCTTGGCGGAAGGTAATTCGTTCTACCGCAAGCTCGATGGCGCGCTGTAGATCTAACTTTTTAAACGGTTTTGAGATGAACGCGTAAGGATGTGTTTCCTTGGCGCGTTTAAAGTGAGCCTCATCGGCATTTGCGGTGAGGTAAATAATGGGAATGTGGCTGTCTTGCTGCATAATCTTCGCGGTTTCAATTCCGTCGAGGGCACCTTTTAGCTGAATATCCATCAAGACAATATCGGGCTCGGTCTCCTTTACATGGCTCAGGGCCTCTTCCCCACGGGGGAGAATACCGGTAACCTCGTATCCAAGTTCAGACAGTTGGAGCGAGATGTTGGCGGCGATTACCATTTCATCCTCTACGATCAGTATTTTTATTGGTCTTCCCATTATGCCGCCGGGGTAAGGTTAAACTGAAAGGTGACCGTGTGGCCTTCCGAGGCACTTTCCACAATGGAACCGTTTAATTGTTGTGTAAGCAACTGTATCAATTGCGTACCGAAGCCGGTGCCCTTGGGCGCCGACCCTACGGGTTTGCCAATGCCGTTATCCTGTACCTGCAGGGTGAGGGTTTTATCGGCCTGCTGTGCCAACTCGATAATAATAATCCCCTTGGCCTGTTCGGGGAAACCGTATTTTAATGAATTGGTGAGGAGTTCGTTTACGATTAGTCCAATGGGAACGGCGGTATCGACGTCCAGTTCGAGTCGGTCCATGGCACATTCAATGTGAATGCGATCTTCGGCCCCGAACGTATCGAGCACCCCTTCGCTGAGGTTGATAAAGTAATCCTTCATCTCCACCGAACCCAATTTATTTCCTTGATATAATTTCTGATGGAGAATTCCCATGCTCTGCACACGGTTTTGGCTAGATTGTAAGGCCTCCTTGCTGCTCGGGTCGCTTACCTGGGCCGATTGAAGTGCAATCAGACTTTTAACGAGCTCTAGATTATTTTTTACACGATGGTGAATTTCCTTCAGCAATAATTCATTTTGGGTGTTTTTGGAATCAAGCTCGGCGTTAAGGAGGGCCAAGGTCTTTCGTTTTTTCCGAATATTCTTTAATGTGAAGTACATCCCCGCTACTATAATTATTAGCAATGCCGCGACACTTATATAGAGCAGCTGCGTCCTGCGCTGCCTGTCGATGGTCTCGTCCTGCAGTACAATCTGGGCACCGCGTTGCCCGGCCTCGTACTTGGCATGGGTCTCTGCCTCGAGCCTGTCTATAATGGTTTGCTGGAACTCGGCATATTTATTGGCGTACATCTGGTAATATTCCAGCGCTTTAGGATAATTCCCCATCGCTTCGTAAATATCTGAAACATGCATGTAATTTTCCCAAAGGTTCTTTGTCTTACCCGTGGCTTCCATAATTGAAATGGCTTCCAGGTTGTAGGGCAGTGCCTCGGCGTACCGTTTCTGAATTAGATACACGTGCCCCATATTGGCAAGCGATGAGATTAGGTAACGGTCCATGCCCGACTCCTTCGAGCGCTCATAATTGGCTTGGTAGGTGGCTATGGCCTCGTCGAAACGTTCCATATATTTTAAAATGTTGCCCTTCCAGTTTACGGCTGCCATATAAGGCAACCCCTTTTCGTTCAGCTTATCATAAAGTGCGATAGATTGGTTGGCCGAAGCCAGCGCGTCTTCTAATGAATCACCACTAAAAAGTTGGTTGGCCGCCTTAAACCGGTAGCCCAGCGCAAGCGAAAGTGTGTCTTCTTCGCGCTCTAAGATGGAAATAGCCTTGTCGCAATAGGTAACGCCTTCCGAGTAGCGCTGCTCGTAATAAAGTAGGTTGCAAATTTGGATATAGCTTCGGGCAATGCCCCTCTTGTCCTGCGTCTCTTCATATATTGCCAGTGCCTTATAAACGAGCTGAAGGGCTAGGGCATATTCGGCTTTCTCATCATGCAGTGCCATAAGCTGTAAATAGGCATCGGCCAGTGCCAGGGGCTGGGCATGTTCCTCGTAGTGCGCAATAGTACGGTTTGCGTAGTAGAAGGCCGAGTCCAGGTTGCCATAGGTGTGGTGGTACTCGCTTAGGCCACTAAGCGCCTGGCCAGTATCGCTGGTCTCGGCAGTTTGCCTGGCCAGTCGCAATTGTTGGTGTGCTTTCTGGAATAGTCGCACAGAATCGGGAGCCCGAAGCAAGCGGCTGGGCTGCCAGGTAACGGTGTCGAGCGTGCTTTCCTGGGCCATCGCTATTTGGGGAAAGCTGGATTGGAAAATGCACGCTATAGCGAGCAAGCGCCCTAAGCGTTTCATTTTGAGTGAATTTGATGGTTAGTTGTATTAAAGATACTGAATTATTTCTTACCGAGATAAATAGAAAATTGTGATATTCTCAAGAAATAAAGAGTAACTTTGCCGCCAATTCAATACTGGCTTCACAACCTTCTCCGCCGGTTCATAATAAAACTATATGTCATTTAAATCTTTGGGCCTATCTGATGCCCTGTTGAAAGCTGTCGACAAAAAAGGATATACTACCCCTTCGGTAATTTAAGAAAAAGCCATTCCCCAAATTTTGGACGGAAAGGATGTTTTAGCCTCTGCCCAGACCGGGAGTGGCAAGACTGCAGGCTTCGCACTGCCAATTATACAATTGCTAACGCGCAGCCAGGGAGCTACCCATCGTGCGCCCAAGGCATTAATCCTTACCCCCACGCGCGAATTGGCCGCGCAAGTAGAAGATGAATTTGTGGAATACGCCACCTTCACGCAACTAAAATCGGCCGTTATATTCGGCGGGGTTAGCGACCGCCCGCAAATTAGTGCCCTTAAACGGGGTGTCGACGTGCTCGTAGCCACCCCAGGTAGGCTGTTAGATCTATATGCACGTAACCTCGTACAACTTAATAAAGTAGAAATTCTCGTATTGGATGAGGCCGACCGAATGCTCGATATGGGCTTTTTGCGCGATATCAAGAAAATTTTGGCTGCCCTTCCCAACAAACGGCAAAGCCTTCTCTTTTCGGCGACGTTTTCCAAGGAAATAAAGAAATTAGCACAAGACTTCCTTCACAATCCAGTGAAGGTCGAAGCTACTCCCGAAAATACCACTGCCGAAAAGGTAGACCAGATCGTGTATCGAACCGATAAAAGCAAGAAGACCGACTTGGTGACCAAGCTTATCGAGGAAGGCGATTGGCAACAAGTGCTTATCTTTACCCGTACCAAACACGGCGCCAACCGTTTGGCGCAAAAACTGGAAAAAGCGGATATTACTGCCGCTGCCATCCACGGAAATAAAAGCCAGGGTGCCCGAACAAAGGCCCTTGCCAACTTCAAGAGCGGAAAAATAAGGGTGCTCGTGGCAACCGATATCGCAGCACGCGGACTCGATATTCCCCTTTTACCGCACGTAATCAATTATGAGCTTCCCAACGTTCCCGAAGACTACGTACACCGCATTGGCCGCACTGGCCGGGCGGGTGCTAGCGGCGAGGCGATCTCGGTGGTTAGTATAGATGAAAACGAGTATGTAAGAGGCATCGAAAAATTATTAGGGGAAAAACTACAGGACGAAATTCTTCCAGGATTTGAACCTACAGAAACACTGAGGGACGTTCTAGACAAGAAAGCCGAGAACAAGGCAAACCACCAAAGTCAGCGTCGCAATTCGCCTAAAAATCCACAGCGAAAGGAAGCAAACCGGCGCCGAGGGCGACGTTAATCAACTTCTCCCATTTCAAATTGTAAGGTATGGGATGAATTTTTGAGCGTCAGTCTATTTTCTTGGGTTGAAATGCCGAAGTTGCCGCTTTCTAAGGCAGCAAGAAAGCTATTTTCTTCGAAAAGCGAAGGACAGGCCATTTTCGTACGCACAAGATTGTGTATTTGCAGGCTATCGCCATCAAGCGATACCGTACCGTTAAATTTGTTACACCCACCGAAGCCCGAAATTTTCTCTTTGGAGAGATCGAATTGTAGCCGGGGTGGTTTGTGCTTTTGCGAAATTACCTCGCCATCCATATGGGTAAGTTCCCAATCTGTATTTAGCGCGATAGGTTTGCTTGAACCGCCGCAGCTTATGCCCAGGGTCAATATGAATACTGCGGAAAAAATTCTGGCCTTCAATAGAGAAATTAAGTTATTTGGTGGAAATTCAGGAGTTAGTAAGCTTTATACGTTTAATTGGTATCTCGTTGTTTGTAGATCGTGCCTTCCTTCATTACAAATTGAATGTTCCTTAATTCTGAAATATCCTGCAACGGGTTTCCGTCTACAGCCACCAAATCGGCCCATTTACCTTTCTCGAGCGAGCCAAGGCTGTCCTTCATACCCAGTAATTCGGCAGCATGGAGGGTTGCCGATCTTATCGCCTCGTTTTCATCCATGCCATAATTTACCATCAGTTCGAACTCGCGGGCGTTCGTACCGTGTTTGCTAACACCGCTGTCCGTCCCGAATGCGATATTAACCCCACCCTTGAGTGCCCGCTTGAAGGATGCTTCCACTACGGGACCTACTTGACGGATCTTTCCGGCAATGGCTGGAGGAATGTTGTCGTTGGTTTCCAATTCTTCGGTAACCGATACCCCTGCCAATAAAGTTGGTACTAAATAGGCTCCCGTTTCCTTGAATAGTCTAACCGACTCATCATTGAGGTACGACCCGTGCTCGATGCTGTTCACGCCCGCACGCAATGCAGCATTAATCCCGTCTGCCTCGTGGGCGTGTGCGGCCACCTTGCGCCCCAGTGAATGGGCGGTTTCCACAATGGCCTTCAGTTCGTCATCGGTAAGCTGTTGACCTACCCCGGCTGCCGTATTGCTTAGGACGCCTCCTGTGGCGGTGATTTTAATTACCTCGGCACCTTGCTTTACCAGGGCCCGAACGGCGCGCCTACAATCGTCGCTGCCATCGCAAATGGCCACATTGGTCTCGAAGGCATTCATGATTTCCGGCCGGTAGCCGTGGTCGTCGCCATGCCCGCCCGTAGCCGAGACGGCACCGGTAGCGGTAATGATGCGCGGCCCTTCAACATAACCTGCGGCAATAGCGCGTTTTAGTGCCAGCATTAACTTGTAATTCCCGCCTACGTTCCTAACCGTCGTGAACCCTGCGTTTAGGGTAGCCTCGGCATATGGTATCGCCCTAAAGGCGGCATCTTCATCGAAAAGGGTGGTCCATTCGTGCGGATTTGCATTGGGGTCGCGCTCACTCGTTATATGGGTGTGCATATCGATAAAGCCGGGCATAACGAACTGTTCTTTTAAATCGATAACCGTCACTTGGTCAGAAGCTAGGTTCAGTTGGGCGGCTGAGACAAAACCCGATCTGATTTCAGAAATTTTCCCCTTTTCGATAACTATGGTTTGATTGGTAAGCGGCTTTTCGCCGGGTACTGCGAGAACGGTGCCCGCGTGCACCAATGTGGTTTGGGCGAATAGTGGGTTGGCGGTAAGAAGGCAAAATAATACCGCAAAATACGCGGAACGTAGATTTTTCATAATGGTAAGATATAGCATAAAACAAATGGAGGCCTTCGCTAAAAAGCGCTCCATTCGTGAAGATACGTAATATTGTGAAATGCGGAAATCGTGCGAGCGGCTTAGTTGTTGTTGCCCGGGGAGTACGACAGGTCCTCGCGCATATAGCCGTTATACGTTTCCACCTTTGAAATATACCTCAAAAACTCGTTGTAGATTTTATCGCGCTCGGCCCCTAAGAGTTCCTTGTTTTCCTTCCGAATACGCTCATAATCGGCAGGGCTATCGGCTGGAATCGATACCAGGATATATTGCCCGTTGGCACCAAAGCCACTTCGGTACAGACGGTATTGCTCGGGCGAGTTCATCCGGCTGTACAATTCCTTGAACTTGGTGGCGAGCTCGATTACCTTTTCAAAATTTTGCGGCGTGGTGTACCAAAACTCCAGCTTCCGGAATTCTGGCCCGGTGGGAATGGCGTTCAGCTTTTCCTCGGGCATATACGATAGTTCCTTGTCCAGGTGAATAATATAATCGCTGTGGCTGTCATAACTGCTGTCGAAGTTTACGAACAACTGGTTAAATTCCTCTTCGCCCATCT
>NZQO01000052.1 GCA_002693605.1 Flavobacteriaceae bacterium | reverse complement strand
CTCTTCCTTCCACATCTTGTGTAGCATTTGTAATTCGCGGAAGGCCCGGCTTACGTCTTCCAGCTTCGCGAGCTCTTCGGCGCGACCAATTAATTTTAACTTTTGGTCTAGGTTGTGCTTGAAATCGAGATCTCGGAATTCACGGTTCAGGTGCAGAAAATCATAGAAATTCTCAACGTGGTGATGGTAATTGTTCCATACGAAGTTGTACTTATCTCGCGGAATTGGGCCCGCGGTATGCCAACGGTCCTGTATGTCCTTGAAATGCTTATAAGTAGTGTTGATATTTTCCTCGGCATTCAATAAGCTCTTCAGCTCTTCAATAAGCTCAAGCCTTTTAGAAAGGTTGGCCTGCAAATCGCGTTTTAGGTTCTTATAGTGGTTATTGCGTTTTTCCTTATACTCGAAAAAGAGCGAGTCGAATTCCTTCTTGAGGGGCGTAGTGTAGTAAAAGTCTAGCAGATTGCCGCCATCGGCCAAGAAATCCTCCTTCTTTTGCTCTACTTCCTCATTGAACTTCGAGTTGAATTCAGCACGTATTTCCTCAACCTCATTTTTTATGTTCTGAACCGGTTTTGTGCCCAGAAGTTCACGAAACTCGGCGATCAATTCCTTTTCGGAAAGGGCACTGTAATCTTTCGATTCTTCCTCTTCCTCATCTTCCGAATCGTCTGAAGAACTGATTTCCTCCTCATCCTCCTCTTCGGCGGTTACTGACGAAGTTTCTGAACTATCTTCTTCCGAAGTTATTTGAGTTTCCCCTTCGGCGTCTGAAGCCACATCACTTACTTCAGAAGCTTCGTTTCTGTTGGCCGCAGACTCTTCGATAATGGCATTCGCCGCATCTTCGTGTGATTCCTCAGTTTCCTTTTTAGCAGGCTTGCCCTTCCCCGAAACCGCCTCGGTCTCTTCAGTCATCGCATTTTCCAGCGTAGCCTCCTTGTTTTCAGCTACATTGTCGGTGGGCTTTTCCTCTTTTGAAACTTCATTATTGGTCGGGGCCTGTGGATCTTCGTTCAGTTGTTTTTCAGACATTTCTTTCAATGTTTAGGTTCGTTATTCTTGAACCGTCAAGATACTAACAACTGCGCAAATGGCAAAGGTGGCGCCCTTTTTTTAGAGGAGTGGAGGGCTATTCAGTTTCGTTCCAAATGCGCCAGGCCTCCTCGGCTTGCAATTGCAACATGGACAGGCCGTTTTGTATTAAACTTTCTTGTGCCTTCCCTCGTTTCAAAAATTCGGTTTCTGCGGGGTTATAGATGAGGTCGTACAACAGGTGGTTCTTCCCGAGAAACTGATAAGGTATATCGGGACATTCGTCAATTTTCGGGTGGGTGCCAAGGGGCGTGGTATTGACAATTAAGCTGTGCGATTCGATAATGTCTTTCGTTAGCTCCATATAACTTTTCTGGCCCTGGCCCGGCTTACGCGATATAAATAAAAGTTGGAAGCCGAGCCTTTCCAGTACATACGCAACTGCCTTAGAAGCACCGCCGGTACCAAGGACTAGGGCGTTTTTATTAGTTAGGGGAAGATAGCGCTCTAGTGATTTCGAAAACCCCACGTGATCGGTATTGAATCCTATCAACTGGTTACTTTCTGTAATTTTGATGGTGTTAACCGCTCCTATTTTGGCCGCTTCGGGATCGATAGTGTCCAGATACGGCATAATTGCCTCCTTGTAGGGTATTGTCACATTTAAGCCTTGCAGGTTAGGGGTCTCGGCGATGATTTTTGGAAATGTTCTGAGGTCGGGAATATCAAAATTAGAATATACATCGGGACGATTTTCTCGTTCGAATTTTTCCGCGAAAAAGGTTTTCGAAAAAGAATAGGAAATATTTCTACCAATGAGTCCGTAATTAGCCATATTGCCGGTTTCTTGCTTTGTAATACCAATCTAGACTAAGCACGAGGAAAACGCCTAGGATAATAAAAAAAATAGCAGAAGCTGCTTCCCAGGAAAATTCCTCCGGAAAGTAACGGTCGTAGTCGGTTATAATTTCACGGCCACTGCTGTCAATCTTAATATTTCCTGCCGAGTCGTATTCGAAAATCTTTTCTTTCCAAGGCCACACGACCCCGAGTGAGCCGGCTATAAAACCAATTATAACCGCGTAGGTGGCTTTTTTGAATCGTTTAAGTACGTAGGCCAGAAGGTGCGAGAGCGAGACTAGGCCGGTTAGCGACCCTGTTGCGAAAACGGCTAGGACCTTGAGCAATTCCATACGGCCGGGATTATCGGTAAAGCTGAAATCGCCCTGTAGTACGTCGGCCATAGTGTCGTAAAGTGCGTTAACAGAATCTACCAAGAGCAACACGTAGTTTCCGAGCAAAATCAAGATAAAAGAACCGGAGAGGCCCGGCAAGGTCATTCCCGATACGCCAATAATTCCACAGAAGAAAACGAAGACCAAGTTGCTGTTTTCCTTGGCAGGCTCCAGGAAACTGATGCTTATACCAGCCAAGATCCCGGCGAGTAAATAAGTTACGTAAGTTCGGTTCCAAGAACCGAAATCTTTGGCGATGTAGTAGATGGAGCCTATTATCATTCCGAAGAAAGCACTCCAAACGTACAGTTCATAATGGAGGATCAAATAATCGAGCAGCTTGGAAACACTGAAATAGCTAATTACCATTCCTAATATAAGCAGTCCGAGAAATCGCCCGTTTATATATTGGTAAAAACTTCGGAACCTTCCGTCGAGCAACAAGGCGAATGCCTTGCGGTTTATTTTTTGAAGACTGTAGATAAATTCCTCATAGAACCCCGCCACGAAGGCCACTACGCCGCCCGAGACGCCGGGCACCTTATTGGCCGCTCCCATTGCCAGCCCCTTAAGGACCAGCCAGACTTTATCGGAAAAGGAACGCTCCTCGTGCATAATAAGTTATTTCTTTTGTACGGCAACCCTTTCTAGCACAAAGATGCTCAAATAACCAAGGATCATGAAAATCACGGCGTAAAGTATTTGCGGATCGTGGGCATACTGCGTAGGCATGATGCTCTTCTCCAAAAATGGAATTTCCTCGCCGTTGTGGTTTACCCGGTATTCAAGAACTTCCTTCCACGGCCAAATCTTGTTGAGCGCTCCAATCATAAATCCGGTGAGGACCGCCAGGATTAAATTTTTATGGTGCTTGAACATCCAATTGAGAACGCGGGAGAAGACCTTAAGGCCCAAGATGGCGCCTAGGCCAAAGACAGCCAGTTTTGCGAAAGCCTGTGAGACCAGTTCCCAGCTTAACTGGGCAATGCCATCGCCCAGTTGGCTCAAGGTGCCAATAATGGCTTGGTAGGCCCCTAGCAACAATAAAATAAATGCGCCAGAGATGCCGGGCAAAATCATGGCGATTATGGCCACAAAGCCGGCAAAGAACAGAAACCAAATGCTATCTGGCGTGCCAACCGGCTTGGCAAGGGTAATACTATAGGCAAAGATAGATGCGAGAATGAGTGCAATACCGATGATAAGATTCCATCGGCTAATCTGTTTTCCTACGAAAATAATACTGGCGATAACCAAACCAAAGAAAAACGACCATACCAAAATGGGATGGTTGGCCAAGAGCCAAGTTATTATTTTGGCAAACGAAAGAATACTAATGGCTATGCCAGAAAATAGGGCGAGGAGAAACCCCAGGTTATATTCTTCCCATGCTATCTTAAACGAGCGTTGCTTCCAAAGTTTGAAAAACCTGAGGTCTAATTTATGGATGGTTTCTATGAGTTCTTCATAGATTCCGCTAATAAAGGCAATGGTGCCGCCCGATACGCCCGGAACCACATCTGCGGCGCCCATGGCGAGTCCTTTAGCGGTTATAACTAAATACTGGAGGATATTTCTGGTAGGCATAGGCAAACTGGCTTAGCCTCAAAAATAAACAAATTATAGTGAAGGTTTTTTTTGTTTCCCTATTATTTCGCGCACTTTAGCGTGTTCAAATACCGTTGGGAAAAGTTCTTCGATGATGATGATAAACTCTGGGTCTAACCTCAGGGCCGTGCGCAGGTGAAACTCGGCCTTGCGCTCATCGGCAACCAAATAGTACAGACCGGCAAGTCGATACTCAATTTCCACGTTCTCAGGATAAAACTCGGTGGCCTGGAACAGGTTCTTTATTGCGGCCTGATACTCGCCCAAGTGCAATAGGATGTCGCAGCGCGTAAGCCAGGTTTCAAGTTCGTAATTTCCCAACTCCAATGTCTTTCTGAAGCCGTGCTCGGCTTCCTCGAACAAATTGAGGCGGTTGTTTATCTTGGCATACCGCTTCCAATAGCGCACGTTCTCACTGTCGATATTTATCGCCTTGTCTATGTAGTAAAGCGCTTTCTGGTAATCTTTCAGTTTGAAATATAAATCGGTAATGGAAATCCATCCCTTGTCCAAAAGCGAATCTTCCTCCACGCACTTCGTATAGAACTGAAGGGCAAGATCGGTATTGCCCAAGCGTTCGTGGCATTTCCCAATACGTAACAAAGCGAAGGAGGTCGGGTCGTCAATTCCGAGGGTAACGGAATAGCTCTCTATGGCATCTTCATATCTTTTAAGGCGTTCCAGCACCTTTCCCTTTTCCAGGTAGGCGCCCACGAAGGTATCGTCACTAATTATGGCGAAATCGAAAGCCGCCAGGGCCTTCTTATAGTCTTTCAAAATGTAATATTGCTTGCCAACCTGGTGCCAAGCTACTTCGCAATACGGATTTTTATTTAAGAAATCATTGAGGTAATCGATAGCCTCTTCGTACTGATCGAGATATTCAAAGCAATAGATAATGTTGTACAAGGCCGAGAAGTCGTTCTCATCTTGTTCAAGGCACTTCATAAAATAATATTTTCCGTTCTCGAAATCTTCAAGGAAAAGATATTCCATTCCTATTAACGAAAGCACATCGTTCTCATCGTTGGTGATCTCGAGCGCCTTTTCCAGAAGCTGGATGGCCTTTTTGTGCTCGTCCCGTCGCGAATAGATATTTGCCTTTTGAATATAAATTTCCTCGTTGCTCTGCTCCAGTAAATACAATTCATCGAGCAGGGCATCGGCAACGTCCAATTGGTCCTCAAAAATGTACATCTCGACCATGAACAATTTTAGGTTGGTCGCAGTGGGGTGCTGTTCCAAACCTAGCTTGGTTGCCTTTTTTGCCAGGGCTATTTTTCCGTTTTCCAAGTAATGTTGTATGATGTCCTCAAACTCTTCCGAATCGAAAAAATAGACATCGTTTGTTTTCAACATAGACTCGAACCGGGAAAGTGAGAAGTTGTTATGCTCGTTTGGAGGTATTTGCATACGTACGGATTAACGGTTTCTTCTATTTTAAAGATACTAATGTAAAGGGAAGTTCAATAGTTGTGCCGTATTTCTTGTTAACAGGCTTATTAACAGAAACTATTAGACGTATAATTCTTATAGTCAGTAACTTATCCAATAGGTGTATTTTTGTTGAAACGATCCAAGACATCCGTCAGTATGGCGCAACCGGCCTTAATTTCCTCAATACTAATGGTTAGTGGCGGAGTTATGCGAATGGCCCTCGGTTCAAAGAGCAGCCAGAACAGTATGAGCCCCCTATCTTTGCACGCCAATATGACTTGCGAGGCCATTTCTTCACTTTCTACCATAGCAGCTAGCATGAGTCCGGTACCACGCACCTCCGTGATAAGGGGGTGCTTGAGCAATTTCCTAAAGAGGAATTCTTTTTCGGCAATTCTATCCATTAACGAGGTTTCCGTAATTTCTCGGAGCGTTGCAAGGGCCGCCGCGGCAATCACGGGATGCCCGCCAAAGGTGGTTATGTGCCCGAGTTTCGGGTTGTCGCTTAGCGCTGCCATATGTTTTTTCGACGCCGTAAATGCGCCAATGGGCATACCGCCCCCCATTCCCTTACCCATGACCACGACATCGGGCACGATACCGAACTGCTGAAAACCGAACAAAGTTCCCGTACGGCCAAACCCTGGCTGGATTTCGTCCAGTATTAGCAGCGCACCGGTTTGGTTGCACCGCCGTCGAACTGCATCCATATATTCCTTGCTGGGAACGATAAATCCTGCGCCCCCCTGTATGGTCTCCAGGACCACCGCAGCGGTTTTATCGGTTATGAGTGGCAGGTCTTCAGGGGTATTGAACCGAAGCGGATGGCAGTCTGCAACCAAGGGCTCGAAGGGTTCTGTACGTTCTCTGTAATCCATCAGGCTTAGCGCACCGAAGGTATTTCCGTGGTAGGCATTGTGCGCATAGCGAATTTCGCTACGGCCGGTCACCCTGCGCGCCAGTTTCATGGCACCGTCTATGGCCTCGGCACCGCTGTTCACCAAATAAGTCGATTCGAGGGGTAGGGGAAGGTGTTGTGCCAATAATTTGGCCAGGGCTACCGCGGGAGACTGCACGTATTCACCATAAACCATGACGTGCATGTACTTGTCCAACTGCTCTTTAACTGCACTCACCACCCGGGGATGGCGGTGCCCGAGGCTACAGGCCGATACGCCCGCCACAAAGTCCAAATGGGCATTGCCCTGCATATCATACACATAGCTTCCTTCCGCATGCGAAATTTCTAGCGCGAGGGGGTGCGGTGTGGTCTGGGCCTGGTATGTAAAGAAATCGTCTTTCACTTAATTGAATAGAAAATATATGATATCACAACGATTCGTTGTGTGTTGTTAGCGTTTTCCTTGCTCTTTTTTCTTAGGAAGGGAATCGGAAACTTTTTGATTTTCTGGCACTTGATCCTTCCTTGTCCTCATTTGAGGGTCTGTTTTTCGGTTTTGAAGGTCTTTGGGTCGAAGTTTCGATTCTTGCGGGAGCTCTATTTCAGTTTCCGGAATGTCATCGAAAAAGTCACCCTCATCCTCTGGCAGGGGTATTCCCGTAATCTTTGGCAAAACCGGTTTGGGCTTTCCGGCGAAAAGATCTTCTACCGAGTAGAGGCGCTCTTCGCCCCGCCATTCGAAACCCGGTAAAAGCCTGGCATTATCTGGAAATTGGGAAGGGGGGTAGAGTTTCCCGGGAACTTTATTTATGAAACGGATGCTAGTAATCTGCTGGTTTTCCAAATGTAGTTGTATCGAACTGGAAAGCGTGTTGTCTATGCCAAACAATTCGCCCTTATCGTTTCGTGCAAAGTATATTACTTCTGTGTTCTTATCAATGTTTACCGTGTCCAGCGCGTTATTGGTAAACAAACCAGTAAGCCGTTCGCCTTTTACCTGATTGTATCCCGCGCTGTCCTTCTGAATTAAAAATGCATTCCGAAAGACTTTTAAGGTGTCTAGCTGTTCGGTAATCGTATTAGAAAGTAGGTGAATGGTATCGCCTGTCATCTGGTTTTCGCCGCTCCATAGCACCGGACGCCTAAACAATTGAGTGAGCCCCGTCTTTTGGTTCACCACGATTGAATCGCATTTACCGCTCATAGGTTCATCGCCAACCTTCCCTGGTTTAAATAAACGCGCTTTATAGAAGCCTTTTATAATACGGTTTTCAGGTTTTCCAGTAACGCGAAGGGTGTCGGCGTGCATGTATATAGAATCTTGGTCCTGTACGGTTATGGCGAGAGCCCTCTTAGTAATGAAAACCGAATCTTTTTCACGGTACACCTCGGCGTAATGCCCCTTTATAATACTCTGGTTAGCCGTGTCCAGGACCTTAATATTATTCGTGGCCGAGGCAAAGGCACGGGCCCGGTCAAAATAAATACTGTCGCCGTACAGGGTACGGTTGTCATAATCGACCTTAGAATTCTTTACGAAATAGCCCGTGTTATCGCGGGTATTATAGTAGCCACGTTCACAGTATACGGTGCTGGTTTCGCTGGTAATGGTGGAAGGTCCGTAAAGGTACGCACCACCCGTTTCCGAATAAAAATCCAATTGCGGAGAGCGCACTATGTATTCGGGATTTAGTATAACGACTTCCGAGAGGAACTGATATTTCTTCTGCTGGGCGTAATAACGGCCTATTCGAGAAGTAAGGGTCCTGGCCGAGTCGCGCACGGTACCGCCAGTCCTGTAATAGGCCTGTTGCTTTACCCGGTCAAAATACAAGGTGTCAGTCTTAAGGGTGGTCTTTGGCTCGGTGAGCAGGACGTTGCCGCTGGCAAAGGCAAACTGGGTGTCCCCATTGTACTCGGCATAATTGCTCGTCATCGATATACTGTCGCCTTGGGTAAGCCGCACATCGCCATACGCCTTGACAAAATTTTCGTTGAGGTACACATAGGCTTGGTTGCACCACATTTCTACCCCCTCGTGGACAATGTATACCTGTCCCGTGTTGTTTTTCGTGTAGATGATGGCATCGGGAAACTCGGGTCGTTTTTCAAGATATCCAGATCGGATATCGACCTTCTGGGGGGAGGATGTCTCCTGCGCTTGGAGCACAATTCCGAAGAACAAGAAGAAAACGCCTATGTATCCTGATAGTTTCAATAATTGGAATTTGAGTTATGTCGAAACTGCAATGCAGGCAATTTCTTACCTGTGGATGGTCTGGTTTCTGTCCGGCCCTACCGATACGATCTTGATTGGCACTTCCAAAGCCTCTTCCAAGAACGTGATATAATCGTTCAATCCCTTCGGAAATTGCGACGCATCGTTCATCTTGGTAAGATCTTCCTTCCATCCGTCCAATTCGGTATAGATGGGCGTTACGTTTTCAGCTTCAATGTTGTAGGGTAAATGTTCTATTTTTTCGCCCATATAGTGATAGGCCGTACACACTTTCAACGTATCAAAACCGCTTAAAACGTCGCCTTTCATCATCATTAACTGGGTTACGCCATTTACCTGTACCGCATACTTTAGCGCTACAAGATCTAGCCAGCCACAACGTCTTGGGCGCCCGGTGGTTGCCCCAAACTCATTGCCAACGCGTCCCATAGTCTCACCGTATTCGTCGAAAAGCTCGGTAGGGAATGGGCCACTCCCAACGCGCGTGGTATAGGCCTTGAAGATACCGTAGACTTCCTTGATTTTTCCTGGCGCCACGCCAAGCCCGGTACACGCCCCGGCAGCCGTGGTGTTGGATGAGGTAACGAATGGATACGTCCCAAAATCTATATCGAGCAATGAACCCTGGGCTCCCTCGGCCAAAATAGTTTTCCCTTGCTGTTGCGCTTCGTGCAGATAGGCCTCGCTATCTATAAAAGGTAAGGACTTCAGTCGTTCTACCGCCTGGAAGAATTCTGTCTCCAGTTCGGCCAGGTTATATTGAATGTCTACGTTGTAGAAGTTGATCATCGCCTCGTGCTTATTTGCCAAGGTTCTGTATTTTTCCTGCCAATCGCTCATTTCCAAATCGCCAACTCGAATACCGTTACGGCCGGTTTTGTCCATATAGGTTGGCCCAATACCCTTAAGCGTAGAACCAATTTTCGCCTTTCCCTTGGCAGCTTCGGAAGCCGCGTCGAGCAACCTATGCGTAGGCAAGATTAGGTGTGCCTTTCGGGAAATGAATAATTTATTCTGAAGGTCTAGGTTGAATTTTGAAAGATTGTCAAGCTCCTTTTGGAATATTACGGGGTCTATTACCACGCCATTTCCTACAAGGTTAATGGCGTTATCGTGGAAAATACCGCTGGGAATGGTATGAAGCACGTGCTTTATACCGTCGAACTCCAAGGTGTGCCCCGCATTGGGACCGCCCTGAAACCGTGCAATAATATCGTAATTCTTAGTTAATACGTCGACGATCTTTCCTTTTCCCTCGTCGCCCCATTGTAGTCCTAGTAGTAAATCTACCGCCATAATAGTTTATGAATTTTCCTCCTGGTTAAGTGGAGATTTTCTGTTTCCGTAGAAGTACAGCGAATGGTTGGTTATTTCAATATCGAAGACTTCCTCAATTGTTTTCTTGATGGATTGTATGCGCGGGTCGCAAAACTCGATAACCTCTCCGGTCGACAATATCACGTGGTCGTGCTGCTTGTCGAAATACGACTTCTCGTAATGCGCCTGGTTTTGGCCAAATTGGTGCTTTCGCACCAAGCCACACTCCAACAACAGCTCGATGGTGTTGTAAAGGGTAGCGCGGCTAACGCGGTAATTTTTATTCTTCATGATAATATAGAGGGATTCCACATCGAAATGTTCGTCCTGGTCGTATATTTCCTGTAGAATGGCAAATCGCTCTGGTGTTTTGCGGTGTCCCTTTTCCTCTAGGAAACCGGTGAAAACATTCTTCACGATAGCTTGGTTATTTTGGTCTGTTTTGCTGCTCATAACAAAGTGGCAAATGTACTCATTTTAAACTCTTGTAACTTTGTCTATGCCGTTTATTTTTTTGATGCTCTGCACCAAGTTCTCCAAGGTTTGCTTGTTTTTTACCACAACCACGATCTTGCCTCTAAACACCCCATCGTTACTGTCGAAATGCACGCTTTTCATATCGATATGGTGGTTGTTGCTCACTACCTTAGTAACCTCGTTAACGAGCCCGATGGTGTCGATACCGGTAATGATGAGTTCTGCCTTGAATTCACGCTGCGTAGAGTCTATCCACTTTGCCTGCATTATGCGGTAGCTATAGTTGCTTTGCAGTTGTAGAGCATTAGGGCAGTTCTGCTTGTGAACCTTGATGCCCTCGTTTACCGTAACGAAACCGAAAACATCGTCGCCGGGAATGGGGTTGCAGCAGTTGGCCATTTTGTAGTCCAAGCGTTCTTCCTCCTTACCGAAAACGAGTTGGTCGTATTTCTCGGTAATTTCTTCCTTGTTAACATCTTCCGGCTTATCTGGCTTGCGTATCCTGTTTTTGAAAAAGCTCACGAACGCGTTGTTCCTTGAAGCGGCAAAATCCTTCAGTTTCTGGTTATCTATAATACCGGCCCCTACACGATAGAATAGGTCCAGGCTGGTTTTCAATTTAAAGTAGACCACCAGTTGGTTTATGGTTTTTTCATCCAGTGCTATCTTGAGCGATTTTAATTTACGGCCCAATACCACCTTACCCTCCTCGGCGATAGTCTTCTTTTCCTCGCGTAAGGACGATTTAATTTTTGAACGTGCCTTGCCCGTAGTTGCATAGTCGAGCCAGTTGGCGGTGGGGCGGCTCTTTTCGGAAGTGATCACTTCTACCTGGTCTCCACTTTTTAGCTGGTGGCTCAACGGCACCAATTTGCCGTTTACCTTGGTGCCACGGGTGTGCATGCCAACTTCGGTGTGCACGCTGAAGGCGAAATCGAGTGCCGTGGACCCCTTGGGGAGGGAGTAAAGATCCCCTTTGGGGCTAAATACGAATATTTCCTTGGCGTATAGGTTGAGCTTGAATTCTTCTACAAAATCGACCGCGCTGATATCTGAGTTTTCGAGGGTTTCCTGTAATTTCCCGAGCCACATATCGAGACCGCCATCTTCCTGGGCTTCCTTGTTTTTATATTTGTAATGGGCGGCATAGCCCTTTTCAGCGATTTCATTCATTCGCTCGCTACGAATCTGCACCTCTACCCACCGACCCTTGGGCCCCATTACCGTTATGTGTAGGGCCTCGTAGCCCGTTGATTTTGGCGAGGAAATCCAATCGCGCAGACGCGTTGGGTTGGGCCTAAAGTGATCTGTTACTACCGAATAGATTTTCCAAGCGATAAATTTTTCGTTCTCCCGGGTGCTCTTATAAATAATACGAACTGCAAACTTATCGTACACTTCGTCATAGCTCACATTTTGCGCGAGCATTTTACGGCGAATTGAGAATATCGATTTTGGCCGTCCCTTGATGTCGTAATTAAGGCCCTCGGCATCCAAGGTGTCCTGTATTATCTTTGAAAACGCTTCAATATAGGCATCTTGGTCTTCCTTGCTCTCCTTAATTTTTCCCAGAATATCGTTGTAAACTTCTGGCTCGGTATATTTAAGCCCGAGGTCTTCAAGTTCGGTCTTTATGTTGTAGAGCCCTATTCTGTGGGCCATTGGGGCATAAATGTATAATGTTTCCGAAGCGATTTTTACCTGCTTGTGGGCGGGCATGCTTCCCATGGTCTGCATGTTGTGGAGCCTGTCGGCTATTTTTATGATAATTACCCGGATGTCCTCGTTTAGGGTCAAGAGCATCTTGCGGAAATTCTCTGCCTGTAACGAAACGTCCCCGTCGTAGGCCATACTGCTTATCTTGGTGAGGCCATCGACGATTTTTGCGACGGTCTCGCCGAACATCTGTTCGAGGTCGGCTAACGTATACTCGGTATCCTCTACCACGTCGTGGAGCAGGGCGGCCGCAATAGAAGTGGCGTCCAGGCCAATTTCGGAAGCGACTATCTTGGCCACGGCAATAGGGTGGAAAACATAAGCCTCGCCACTCTTCCTGCGCTGGTCCTTATGGGCATCGACAGCAACATCAAACGCACTTCTAATTAGCTTCTTGTCCTCATCGGTCAGGGTCCGGTAACTAATTTTCAGTAGGTTCTTATATTCCTTGGCGAGCTGCTTTTTCTCTTTAGCGAGTACTTCCTCTGTCATAAAATAAATGTACAATAACCGAAGGTAAGAAACAACAAAATCTGCGCCAATCCTAGCGTTCAATCGGTAAAAGCACTTCTAAGATTATGAATTTTAAAGGGGGTTAATCACTGCTCTTCTCTCTAGGTTTTTGGCTATTTTCAGAAATATCTTTGGCAAGGTCATGAATTTTTTCCGGGTTGGCGATATCTACCCGGGTCCGGGTAAGGTACAGGCCATCTTCGAGCTCACAGATGTAGGCCACGAGCTTTTCACGAAGCTCACAGTGCAGTTCCCAGGCGGTTTGGGCGTCTTTGGCGCTGCACAGGGCCCGTAGTTGGATGGATTCCTCGGAAGTGTCCACGACTTGTACCACCGGCGGATTTTCCTCATCCCATTTTTCCGAATTTTTCAACAGTTCCTCAAACTTGGTGCGGATCTTCCCAACATCTACCCTATAATCGGCGTGGAGAATAATAGGCCGTACCTGGTGCGAGCTGGTCATGGACCAATTCTCGAAAATATTCGAAATGACATAGCGCAACGGTACCACTAGGCGGCGCAGGTCCCACGTGCGTACCACCAAATAGGTAAAGCCAATTTCCTCAACGTTGCCCCAATCGTCCTTGATAATGACGGTATCGCCCACCCGCACGGGCTTGGTGATGGCTATCTGCAGGCCGGCGAAAATATTTCCGAGGGTGTTTTGTGCGGCGATTCCCAAGATAACGGTGGCAACACCTGCCGAGGCCAGCAAAGAAATGCCTACTTTTTCGAGGGCGCGAAACTGCGAGATTATAATATAGCCCCCCACGATAATGATAACGAAGGTCAATACGCGGCGGCCCACAGAGATGTATGTTAGCATTTTACGGGCCTCTTCGTTCGTCTCTTCGGAAATATCGCCAATTTTATTTTCGGCTATATAGGTCATCAAATAATCTACGAACCGGGTAATGAACCAGGTTATGGAGCCAATTATCAAGATGATTAAGCTGGTGTAAACGATATTGGCGAACCCACCGCTTAACGAAATAAGGTTATCGAGTAGCAGATAGAAGGCCAGCGTACCAAAAAGCCACCCGGCCGGTACGGCTAGTTTGGTTGAAAGTTGCTGCAACCAGTTTCGGCTCGCATTCCGAAGTAATTTTTGGATTATTAGTTTGACGACCTTCCCGAAAAACCAAGAGATTAATAAAATGACGAGAATTCCGATAAACTTCCAAACGGGAAAGCCCAAGAATTTAATACGTGCCCAATCGGGCATCATTCGGTCTAGTTTCCGCGGCCCATATTCTCTATACAGCGCCTCGATATTATCGACCGTATTGGCAGAAATCATCCAGAGCGCACCAAAATCCTTGTACCGAATGCGTTGCACTCGCAAAACAATATCACGGTTTCCCAGGGATACTTCCCCAAAGACAACCGAACGTCTGGGTTTTCCCGCGATGGCCTGGTTGGTGGTGGTACTTATGTCAACTTGCCCATCGGGTCTATCGGAGAGGCCGTCCCAATCAATCTGCACACGTTGGTCTAACACGAAATAGAGTTTCTCGGCCAAGCTAATGGCCTGCTCTTTCGTCAATTTCTCGGGCATTAAGTTGAGGTTGAGGGCGAAAATGGCATCTTCATACTTACCATTGCGGGCGCTCAAAACAAAGTGCTCGAGTGCAGCCTGCGGTGTTCTCAAGTTGAATTTCTTAGGGGGAAGGCCAATTTGCTTGTTTAGCCTGCTTACCGTATAATACGCCTCGTTATAGTCGTCGAAGGGATTGCTGCCGTAGCGTGCGGTCGTATCTAAAACACTTTTCTTAGGAGGTAGCTGTTCGTGGTCGTCTTCGGTCAAGTTGTCTCCTTGCTGGGCGAAGGCCATCGCGTACGTGCCAAATAATAGGAGAAGTAAAAGCCGTAGCCGAAATGTGTGGTAGGTTCGCATTTTCCTAAAAATACGGAATTGCCCACCCACATCGACTTTTCTTCACGAATATTTAAGATATGGACAGTATATGGTAAGGTATATTTAAACCCGGTGTAACCGAAGTACCCGTTGTTGAAGGGTAGGATGCGAATAATGGGCGATCACGTACGCACGATGGGGGGTTAGGTTGACAAGGTTATTTTTCGAAAGTTCCTTCAGTGCTCGTATTAGCGGCTCTGCGCGGTAGGTTTCCTTCGCGAACCTATCGGCCTGGTACTCGAATTTTCGTGATAGGTAATTCATTAAAAGCCCCGTAACTTCGGAAATTGGCGCATACAACAATCCAAAAGCGATAAGGCCAATGTGGAAGGAGGGAACGCGTACATTCAGCGACTCGGCAAGAATGGGGTTTCCCACGAACAGAGAGAGCAACCAGAGCGTGAAACCGGTACTGATTACAGATATCACGAGGTTAATGATAATGTGATTTTTTTTATAATGTCCTACCTCGTGCGCCAAGACTGCAACAATTTCTTCTTCCTCTAGATCGGTAATAAGGGTGTCGTAAAGGGTAATGCGCTTTTCCTTTCCGAAGCCAGAGAAGTAGGCGTTTGCCTTGGTGCTGCGCTTCGAGCCGTCGATAACGTAAATGTTCTCGAGGTTGAAACCAACCCCGTTGGCATACGATTCAATTTTACTGCGCAAGGAGCCCTCCGCCAAGGGAGTCTGCTTGTTAAATATGGGGACTATGAACCGGGCATAGAACAGATTCATAAAAATGGAGAATAGTGTAACCACTATCCACGCAAACCACCAAAAATTTTGTCCCACGGCCAGGTATAGCCACACGATAATCGACAAGAGCGCGCCCCCAATTATCGCCCCCAGGGCGTAACCCTTCACTTTGTCCATCCAAAAGGTACGTTTGGAGGTCTTGTTAAAACCGTATTTTTCTTCAATATTGAAGGTGCTGTAATAGGTAAAGGGAGTTGTTAATAGATCGCTTGCCAAAAGGATAATTCCGAAGAAAATCAGGGTGATTGTGATCGGGTGCTGCGCCACGCTTCTGGCCAAGCTATCCACAAATGCAAATCCGTCAAAAAACAGAAACAACAGAATTGCGATAAAACTCACCGTGGAGGTTAGCAGGCCAAAACGGTACCGCTCCATTTTATAGCGTTGCGATTTCCGGTAAAGCTGTGCATCGTATACATCGGCTATTATTTCGGGAATCGGATCGTTGAAATGTCTTGCATTGAGAGCTCCAAGAATCTTCTCGATAACAAAATTGATGGCAATTATAGCAACTATAATATAAAATAGGGTTTCTGGTGTCATGGGTGTGCAGGTGGTGGAAGAATTAGTTGAAATTGCGTTGGCGCTTGGCTTCAAAAATTAGAATTCCCGCCGCGACCGATACGTTCATACTGTCTATCTCGCCCTGCATGGGAATGAGTACATTTTGGGCGCTATTGCGCAGCCACTCCTTGGAAAGCCCGGTTGCCTCTGTGCCCACTACTAGGGCCGCTGGTCCGGTTAAATCGCATTCGGTATAACGTTGCGAAGCCTGAAGCGCCGCACAGAATATGGAAATATCTTTACCCTTAAGGTATTCAATGATTTCGGGAGTGGTACCCGTTACGACCTGCCGGGTAAACAAACAGCCCACGCTGCTTCTTATGATGTTGGGATTGCACAAATCGGTACGCGGGTTGGCAATTATAATGGCGTCGACGTTCGCGGCATCTGCAGTTCGCAATAGCGCCCCGATATTGCCGGGTTTTTCGGGTGCCTCGGCTACCAAGAGTAGGGGGTTTTCGCGTTCGAGTTTCAGTTCGTCGAGCGAATGCGGTTTGTTCTTAGCAATGGCGAGGATTCCTTCGGTACTGTTGCGGTAGGCCAGCTTATCGTACACTTCAGTAGAAATCTCTATAAATTCGGTCGCCGCTGGGGCCTTGTCTTTAAGATAATATAAATCTTCCTCGGCTACGATTTCCGAAGAGAACAACAGTTGTGTAATGGTATACCCGCCCTTCATGGCAAGTAAGGTCTCGCGCTCTCCCTCGATCGTGAATAACCCGGTCTTGCGACGTTCACGCGCTTTTTCCTGAAGTTGTACAATCTGCTTCACCAGTTGGTTTTGCAAACTTGAAATATTCTTGTGCATACGCAAAGATAAAGAGGAGGGCGCTGATACGGTATGCCAAATTCATAAAGGTTTGTAAAATAATGGCTGCCTATCGTTGTGAACGTGTACTTTTAGACCTCATTAAAAAACCGCCTTATGGGAAAAATAGCCTGCCTTTTAATTGGTTTGATTGTCCTTGCATCCTGCAAGGAGATCGTGGAAGAGGGGACCGAGGAGATTTACGAGCGAGATGAAACCGTACAAATCGATGCGGAAATGGACCAAGCCGAAACTTCCTACCCCGCCGAACTGATCGAGGTGTTCGATGCGCACGGTGGCCTACAGCAATGGAGGCAGATGAACAACCTTTGCTATGAGCTAGAGGGACGTGATGGCGCCGAGATACATACCATAGCACTGCCCGACAGGCAAACGAAAATAGAGTCCAAAGATTGGGCGATTGGCTCAACCGGCAAATTGGTCTGGTTGCTACAGCGAACCCCCGACGCCTATAAGGGCAACGCACGCTTTTACCACAACCTTATGTTCTATTTCTATGCTATGCCCTTCGTACTTTCCGATCCAGGGATTGTGTACGAGATACTCCCCGAAACCACCTTGGAGGGGTTGAGTTATGGCGGAATTCAAATTTCCTACGAGCAGGGGGTAGGCGATTCACCCGAGGATGAATACCGAATTTACTATCATCCCGAAACTTACAAAATGGCGTGGCTTGGCTACACCGTTACCTACAAGGACCAACAGAAGAGTGACGATTGGCACTTTATAAAATATGCAGATTGGCAAGAGATTAACGGACTATTGTTACCCGAAAAATTGTCTTGGTATGCCGTGGAAAACGGCTTGCCTTCGCAAAAGCGAAATGAAATGTCGTTTGAAAAAGTTACCGTTACGGAAACCGTGTTGGAAGATTCAGTTTTCGAGAAACCAGAATCTGCCGTCATCGTCCCCCGTTAAGTTAGTTGAATAGCCCCAGAAATTTCAATCCGAAGATAAACGCGCCTTCCGAAGATCCGTTGAAATAGTTACGCACGTAATCTACCCTTAGCAACCTGTATTTCCCGATGCCGAGGTTGTCAATTCCTACCGAAAATTCAGAATACGGTTTCAATTTGTCAATTGCCAGAACATGTGCTCCCACTACCAAGTTAAAATTCAGCTGGTTAACTCCGGGTATCTTGCCCAATATCCAGCCCCTAAAATCGTGTTCGGCGTGGCCCACGGCATACGTTCGGTTTGTACTCAGCGCATAATAAGGTAACAAGTTAAAGGTATCTGTGTAGTTGGGCGTAGTGCCTACGCGGGTCTGGTTTCCGTTGAAATGTTGATAATCCACGAACGAGATAGCGTCACCGTTAAAAAAAGTGCCGCCCTTTAGCTGATAGCTAAAATCGCCCTTATTGCCCATTTTTATGTTCTGGAAAACCCGGGCGCGCAATTGCGTGAAATTGTTATCTGGGTTGCTACTGCCCATTCCGTTTTCCATCGTCAGGGATACCGTTGGGTAGTCGCTTTCCGGAAGGTTAAACTTTCCATCGGGATAGCTCATGTACTTCTGCCCAAACGTAATGTTCGCCGTTAGTTGGGTCTTGATTAGCTCGTGCGTTACAATGGGGGCCGATGTAGTATTTGAAGGTTCCAACGGGTTATTGCTGGTGTAACTTACATCTGCGTTGGGAAGGGTAACATAATCTGTTGTGTTGTACAAGGGCGCTCGTTT
>NZQO01000051.1 GCA_002693605.1 Flavobacteriaceae bacterium | reverse complement strand
CCGGGATTTGTCGCCCATCTTCTCGATCGTATCGGGGCGTGGACCGACAAAGATCATCCCTGCCGCCTCGACCTTTGCCGCGAAGTCGGCGTTTTCGGATAAAAAGCCGTATCCCGGATGGACCGCGTCGCATCCCGTCGCCCGGGCGGCCGCCACGATGGCATCTTGGTTCAGATAGGATTGTGCCGACGGGGCCGGGCCCAGCCGGACTGATTGTGGGGCAAGCCTGACATGGCGCGCTTCGGCATCGGCCTCGGAATAGCCGACGACCACCCCGATCCCCAGTTGCTGACAACTGCGAATGATCCGGCAGGCGATCTCACCCCGGTTCGCTATGAACAGTTTTCTTATCTTCATCACATCCTGAACACGCCAAACTGCGTGCTTTCCGCTGGGGTTGAGCGCGCCAGAGCCAGACCCAGCGTCAACCAGTTTCGGGTTTCATTCGGGGCGATCACAGCGTCCACCCACATCCGTGCGGCGGCGTGGACGGGCGTGCCCTTTGCATCGTAATCCTCACGGAAGGGCCGCTCGAATTCCTCTCGATCCGTATCGTTCATCACAGTGCCGTTTTGCCCTTCGCGGACCAGCCGCAGTACCTTTGCGGCTTGTTCGCCGCCCATGACCGAGGTGCGGGCATTGGGCCACATCGCCATCAGGCGGGGGCCAAAAGCACGGCCACACATGGCGTAGTTTCCAGCACCGAAACTGCCGCCGATCACCACGCTGAACTTCGGAACCCGCGCGGTGGCGACCGCATTGACCAACTTGGCCCCGTGCCGGGCGATCCCGCCCGCTTCGTAATCCGCACCGACCATGAAGCCGCTGATATTATGCAGGAACAACAGTGGTATATTCCGCTGGCAGCACAGCTCGATGAAGTTCGCCCCCTTCTGGGCGCTTTCCGAAAACAGGATGCCGTCATTGAGCAGGATACCGACGGGATAGCCCCCGATCCGTGCAGTTCCGCAAATCAGCGTCGTGCCATATCGCGCGCGATATTCAGCAAAACTGTCGGCATCGATCAGATGGGCCAGAATATCGCGAACCGGCAGTTTCTGGCGCGCGCTTTGCGGGATCAATCCGTCAATATCGGTGGCTGTTCCCGTAGGCGCGCGGGGTGGGATCGGCGGGGCGGGCAGGGGGTCTGCTACTTGTCGTCCGATGACCTCACGCACAAGTTGCAGTGCATGAATATCGTCCACGGCATAATGGTCGGCGACGGCGCTTTTCTCAGTATGCAGATCCGCGCCGCCCAAGGTTTGCGGGTCAACGACCTCTCCAGTAGCGGCCTGAACAAGCTGCGGACCACCAAGGAAGATTGTGCCGGTTTCCTTGACGATGACCGTCTCATCACACATCGCAGGAATATAGGCACCGCCCGCTGTGCAGGATCCCATGACTGCCGCGATTTGTGGGATGCCTTGGGAAGACAGCTCTGCGATGCTGCGAAAAATGCTTCCGAAATGATGCTCGTCCGGGAAAATCTCGTCCTGAAGGGGCAGAAACGCCCCGCCGCTGTCCACAAGGTAGATGCAGGCAAGGCGGTTTTCGCGAGCAATCTTTTGCGCGCGGATCTGTTTCTTGATCGTCAGGGGGTAGTAGGTGCCGCCCTTCACGGTGGCGTCATTGGCCATGATCATGCAGGGGCGCCCTTCGATCATGCCAATGCCCGTCACGATCCCGGCGCTTGGCACGGCATCGTCATACAGACCCGATGCCGCCAGTTGTCCGATTTCCAGAAATGGTGTTTCAGGATCAAGCAGCAGCGAAATCCGCTGCCGCACCGGCAGCTTGCCGCGCGCCTTGTGACGCGCCTGAGAGGCCGCGCCACCCCCTGAAAGGGCATGCTCTTGCGCCGCGCGCCATGTGTCTATGTCTTCTGTGCGCATGGGTCTCAGTTCGATTTCACGGGAAGGCGCAGAATGCCATTCCCCATGGCTTTGCCGGTTTGATCCAGCCGCAGGGTCCGCGTCGCGCCGCCCCCCAAGGCACGCCGCATGATGACTGCAAGCGCGTGAATGTTCTCCATTGGATAGATTTCCACGTCGCCCTTCACCCAATCGCCGAACAGAGCCTTGACGCTGTCTTGGGTCACTGAATTCACCAGTTTGGGGTACAGGTCGGGCGATTTGGCAATGACACCGATCGAGATGACATCGCCTTTGTCACCAGAACGGACATAGGCAATTGTATCGAGAGCCTGCATTGTCATGCCTCCAGAATTTCGACAGTTTGCTCAATGAAGGTCCGCGGGATCAGCGTTGGCCATGAACCGACAACAGGGCGCGGTTTCATCGGGGTGCCAAAGGATGTCCCACCCGGGCCCATGATCCAAAGCTGCGCACAGGCGCGGCGCACTTTTTCGGCCTCTGCGCGGGTTTTGGTATGAACGGCCACGCGCAGGCCGATTTCGGCCGGATCATAGTCAGGCATCGGCGAGGCGGGCCCGTGCAGCATATTCACACCGACATAGTCAAAGTGGATTGCATCGGCTTTCAGCGCCAGGCGATCAAATCGGGCCAAAAGGGTTTCCTTAGCCTTTTCTGCGCGCTGCAAGGCTTGCGGCCAGGGGAAAAACAGCATCCCCTCTCCGATCCAGCCATCCTCATATCCCACCACGAGTTTGAGCGTTTCAGGCCGCCCGTGCCCTCCCATGCCACTGACGCGCACGCGGTCTTGGCCGAGTTCCTCTATGGACAGCCGGGTGAAATCGGCAACACCATCGGGCATCAGGTATTCCGAAGGATTGCCGATTTCGTAGACGAGGTGCTCTTTCACTGTGAACTGATCGACCGCCCCACCGCTGCCTTTGACCTTGGTGATGATGGCGGTACCATCCTCGTGAAACTCCGCAATCGGAAAGCCGACGCAGCCCATATGGGGCATTTCGTCAAAGCGGGAGGACATGCCGCCAGTGGCGCCGGCGGCGCATTCTACGATATGGCCGATGGTAATGGCAGAGGCGATCATGTCCGCATTGGCCGGGGTAAAATCCAGCCCCAGTTCATGCATCACTGGCCCGACATACAGCGCATTGTCGGACACCCGACCCGCAATCACGACATCCGCGCCGTTGGCCAGTGCCTCGATGATGCCTTCGGCCCCGGTGTAGACGCTGGCTGCAACAACCCGGTCCCGTATGCCGGAAAAGTTGCTGTCGCCCGTGTCCATGTTGGTCAAGTCGCAGCCGGTTGCGACCAGTTCATCGACCCGGTCCAGAATGTTGTCACCGCTGACAGCCGCCACACGCAACCCCTTGAGGCCAAGCTCCTGCGCCAGTTTCCTGATCGCCTCGGCCGCCCCTTCGGGGTTTGTGCCGCCACCGTTGCAAATAAGTCTGGTCCCTTTTTCGCGGGCCAATGGCAGCAACGCCCGCATGTGGGATTCCAGATCCGGCACATAGCCGGCATCCGGATTGCGGGACCGCAATCGTTGCAGCAGGGCCATGGTCAGTTCGGCCAGATAATCCATCGAAAGGTAGTCGATATTGCCATGTTCGAGCAGCTCGATGGCCGGATCGAGCGCATCGCCCCAAAAGCCCGAGCCGGCGCCAAGCCGTATTTTCTTGCCCATAAGTCTTGTCCTCTGATTCACGGTGTTGATTGCTTTGGCGTCGGAACCGAAAGCCCTCTGTCGGCTGCAAACCGGTTGTGCAGTGCCACCGCCACGATCAGCCCAAGCCCGAGGCAACTGCTCCAGATTTCGATGTAGAAAAGGCAGGCAGCGGCAAGATAGAGCACAAGGCGCGCAACCCAACTGAGTGGTGCCAGCAGAAAGCCGGACGACGATGCAGTGATGGCCAGGATCGCGGCCGCAGACAGGAAGCTGTCCCGCAATATCTCTGTCGGCGTTCCGTCCATCAGAACGCCGGGTCGAAAGATGAACAGAAAGGGGATCAGGTAGAGTCCGACCGCCATGATGATGGCATGGCCCGCAACCTTCCAGAAATTGATCTCTGCGATAGAGGCGGCTGCAAAGACGGATGCGCAGACCGGTGGTGTGATCGCCGACATGATCGCAAAGTAAAAAATGAACAAGTGCGCGTTAAGCGGAGCAATGCCAAAGGTAATCAGGATCGGCGCGGCGACGGCAGAGGCAAGGATGTAAGACGCTGTGGTCGGTACATCCATGCCCAACAAAATCGCCAGGATCGCTGTCAGGATCAGCACGAGGATCAGGCTGCCACCTGAGACCGACATGATGCTGCCCGCCACCTTGGCGCCGATACCGGTGGTCAGCAGAACCTTGACCACAATCGCGGCGCAGGCCAGCAACACGGCAATCATCGCCACGGCGCGTCCGGCGTCGTAAAGGCCGCCCAGGATCTGACGGGTCAGCGTGGCCAGCGTGGCGGGAATCTCGGCGCTGTGCCCCTGAACAAGGCAGCGAAGCACCCGCAGAACCAGTTGGCTGACCAGCAGCATGCCCACCGCCGAAGCCCCGGCAAGCGTTGGCGTATAGTTCATCGCCAGAAGCGTGACCATCGTGAGAAGGGGCAGATACAAGGGCAGCGACGTGTATGGATCAAAGATCTCACTCAGGGGGGGAAGCTCTTCTTTGGTGAGCGGGGCAATCCCCCGGCGGCGCGCGTAGAAACCCACGCTCAGCCAGACGGTGAGAAAGAAAAACAGGGCAGGCAGGATCGCGGCGACGACGATCTGCGAATAGGGAATGCCCAGGATTTCGGCCATGATAAAGGCCCCGGCCCCCATGACGGGCGGCATGATCTGCCCACCGGCAGAGGACACCGCTTCGACAGCCGCAGCATATCCTCGGGAATAGCCCGCCCGGCGCATCGTGGGGATTGTGACCTGCCCCATTGCCATGACATTTGCCACAGCAGAGCCGGTCACAGTGCCGAACAGCGCCGAAGAGGCCGTGCAAACCTTTGCCTGCCCGCCATAGGACCGGCCGGCAATCCGCGTTGCCAGCTTTACAAAAAGATCCGTGGCGCCGGTGCTGAGCAATAGCGCCCCGAGGATGATGTAAATAGCAATCACACGCGTCCCGAGATCGGTCATGTAGCCGAACAGTGTCTCGGTCGATGCGTAATAGGTTTCCACCATGGTCAGGAACGACACGCGCGGTGGCTGCCACGGGCCTTCGATCAGCTCATGCCCGAAGTAGTAGTAGCTTAGTCCGATCACGGCGAGTGCGGGCAGAAATGCCCCGATCGTGCGTCGCGCGGCCTCCAGCACCAGCAGGATGGCGGCAAGCCCCAACGCCTTATCCAGCGCCGTCAGGTCGTTCATGAAATTCGAGATCCGCTCATTCGCCAGCGCGACATGCAGGCCCGTGTAGTAACCCAGTACGGCAAGAGCCAAAAAGAGCCAGCGCGCCGGGCGACTGGATTTTGTAAATTCCAGAGAGAAGACCGACCCCAGACCGATCCCGAGAAACAAGCTGCGCTGGATCAGCGGTTCGAGCATGCCGAAGAAGGCGGTCGCGATCTCGAAAAAGGAATAACCGATCAGTATCGCCGCAAGAACGGGATTCGTTCGGGTCGTAGCAGTGTTGGCATCAGAATAGGACATAGCACCAGCCATCTTCCATAGTTTCAGGTCAAGGTGACGTGCATTGGCAGCGCTTATTGTTCCCAATAGGACAGGGCGCCGGGGTGGACCGCGATCCCGATGTCCAGGGTTTCCAGGATCGAAGCACGGAAATCATAGCCCGCCAGTTGCGGCCAGGTCTCGATCAGGATGTCCGTGTTCTCGCCAATGCCGCGGGCAATCTTTTCCGCCGTTGCGTCGTCCATCAGAGACTTGCGCGTGGCATAGACGATGGGAACGGCGGGCGTGGCGAAGGCATCGTTGCCGTCAATGAACCCGGCGGGAATTTGGGCGAACCCGACACCGGCGATGTTCTTCCGGATTAGCGCCTGCTGTTCCTCGGTGAAGCCCAGCAACCGCATGTCCACCGATGTCATCAGTTCCTGAAGGGCCGCATCAACACGGCCGGCCGCTGCATATTTGCTGTACCCGACCAGCTGACCATTCTTGACGCCCTCTGTGGCATCGGTGACCGTTCCAAAAATGTAGTTCGGTTCGATTTCAAACAGGTTGAAGGCGGCGGAAATCAATGCTTCGCCGCCGCTGCCGCGAATGCCGGGTGCGAAATTCTTGCCGCCCAGCTCTTGCAGGCTGGTGATGCCACTGTCGGCGCGCACAGCAACATTGATGATGGAGGTACTGTAAGGATACAGCGCCACCAGGTCATCAATTGCATGACCTTCGAACTGTCCAGTGCCGGTCAGGGCCTGGATGAACACATCCCCGGCCACCAGCCCAAGGTCGATTTCGCCCCGTGTCAAACGTTTGAGGTTGTCGACGCTGGCACCGGTTTCCACAACCGTGACCGTTGTGCCGTCATTCCCGGTTTCAATCGCTTTCGCCATGGCAACTGCGATCTGGTAATGGCTTGACGTCGCATTTGTCGCGCCAAGGCTCAGGGTTTCTGCTTTGGCCGCTACCGACCATGTCGATGCCGCGCCAATCGCAACTGCGCACAGAGTCTTGCTCAATGGTAATCTCATCGGGTGTCCTCCTTGTTGGGCCGTGTCGCGCTTCCTCCTCGCGACCCTGCGATTTCGGACAGCAAGGCCGATCGCAGCCACTGTTACTTGCTACGAATCAGAATCGACTCTCAACATTCCTGATTTTTGGTTTCGCATAGCGATAAATTACTATGCGGAATCAGAGTTCATTTTTCTTGAGCGTGAACAGCCCGCGTTTAATGATTTGCAAAGCTGAAAATTCCGGAAAGATACAATGACCCAGCAAGATGTCGTCACCCTTGGGATCTGCGACCATGTGGCCACCGTTTCGATCAACCGCCCGGAACGGCGCAACGCCTTGTCAGTGGCGGCGGCAAACGGGCTTTTTGAAACCTGGGAACTGATCGATGCGGACCCTTCGGTGCGCGCGGTTGTCCTGACCTCTGCCCGATGCGGCACGTTCTGCGCCGGCATGGACTTAAAGGAAGCGAATGAGATCAAGCGGGATTCGAACCGCGACATTCTGGATCTTATCCAGGACCCGTTTCACCAGCGAATGCGCAAAGTGAAAGCGCCGATCATTGCCGCAATGACCGGGCATTTTGCAGCGGGTGGTTTCATGCTGATGTTGAATTCCGATATTCGTGTCGGACTGGCTGGAACAACCGGCGGCGTGACAGAGGTCAAACGGGGACGCGGTTCGCCCTGGGCCGTGCCGATCCTGTGGCAATTGCCGTTGCCCTTTGCGATGGAGATCTTGCTGACGGGGGAGTCGCACCCGGTGGAAAGGTTCCATGACCTGGGGTTTGTCAATTACGTTGAAGACACTGCAGACGGGGTCATGGACAGGGCCTATGCTCTGGCACGGACGATTGCGTCCAATGCCCCCTTGTCGGTCAATGCCGCCAAGGAAGCGACGGTCAAAGCCATGTCGCTGGGCTGTGAGGCCGGCCTGCGAGAGGCTGAACGCATTTACGAAACCGTTTATGCGAGCGAAGATGCACAGGAAGGCCCCCGTGCCTTTGCAGAGAAACGCGCGCCCGTCTGGCAGGGGCGCTGAGGAAAGATCAATACCCTATGTCCAGCAAAAGCGGTACGCCGACAGAAATCCTCTCCCTCACCCGCGGGCTTGCTATATTGCAGGCGTATCGGTCACGGCAGGACCCCATGGGCAACAAGGAAATCGCCGAGCGCACCGGCCTGTCCAAAGCCACCGTTACCCGCCTCAGCCATACGCTGGTGAAAATGGGGTATCTGCGGCAAATTGGTATGTACGGGAAATACCACCTTGATGACAATGTCACCAACCTTGGCCATGCCTATCTTCGGTCGCTCTCATTGGCGCAGGTGGCGGAACCGCTGATGTCGGACTTCGCCGAGAAATACCAGATGTCTGTCGCGTTGGGGGTCGGGTACCGTCATCAGATCATCTATTTGTGCTATTGTGCGGGCGACCACACTGCCACGATGCGTCTGCGCGTCGGCACGTTGGCCCCGATGCATCAGTCAGCCATAGGTCTGGCCTATCTGTCGGCCCTGTCCGCCGAGCAACAGGCCGACCATCTGGCGGAGATTTCAGCGCAGCACCCGGATGCAGACCTCACTGATTTGCGCCACAAGGTTTCGGAGGCACAAAAAGTGGGTTTCGCTGTGTCATTCGGCGCCTGGCGCCCGGAAATCTATGCCGCCGGCGCGCCGGTCTGGCTGAATCGCGGCAATTCTGTCGCGGCCGTCAACTGCGGCGCGCGTCAGCGCAATCAAAGCCGCGACCACTATATCCAGACTTTAGGACCGGACCTAATGGTTCTGTCCAGTGACATCAGCGACCGCATGGAACAGATCGGAGCGGCGATCTAGGATGGACGATCAGAGCCAAAACGACGATCCGGGGCTGGACGAAGCGGCGAAATCGCCACGCCGCACAGCCCGCGCGCGTTTCGAAGCGGGCCATGTGGCCGAAGACCGGCATTTCGTAAAGGCCCTGGCACGAGGGCTGATGATTCTGGAAACCTTTGCCAATGCCAGTAAAACTTGGATGCAGGTTTCCGAAATTGCCAACACGGTCGGCTTGCCCAAACCGACGGTGGCGCGCTTTGTGCGCAGCCTGGAAAGCCAAGGGCACCTCCATTATTCGTCGGACAGAAGAGAGTATCGCCTGGCTGCGCCTGTGTTGACGCTTGGTTTTGCTGCACGGCAGCCATTCACCTTGGGCGAAATGCTGCGGCCCCATCTACAGGAGCTGGCCGACGCCTATAACGTGCATGCATCGCTGGCAAAGCGGGACCGGCTTGATGCGCTGGAAGTGTTGGTATGTCATAGCAAATCGACGTTGATGACGCTCAAACTGGATGTCGGTTCTCGTTTGCCTCTGGCCGGAACCGCGACAGGCACTGCCCTGTTGGCCCATCTGCCTGAGAAAGAGCGCGATGTGATCTATCACCGCTTGCGCGAAAGACATGGTCGAAACTGGGAACGCTTGTTGCAGCGGATCAATGACGGTTTCAACGAGATCGAGGATCGCGGTTTTGTCACCGCCTATCGGAGCTGGACCACCGACATAAACGGTGTGTCAGTTCCGATCCGGTCGCTGAGCGGGTCGCCGACCTATGCGCTGGCCTGCGGCGCGCCGGCTGCGCTGCTGCCACCGGAAAAACAATATCTGCTCGGGTACAAATTGCTGGAAATCAAGCGCCGGATCGAAGGCCTGATTCAGAATGGGCCCCCCGCATCGGAAGGGCCGGATCATGAATGATGAGCTTGTACTTTTTGAGACCCATGACGCAGGCGTCGGCGTGCTGACATTGAACGACCCGTCGCGCCGCAATCCGGTTTCGGATGTGGCGATGGTCGAAGCAATCGTTTCAGCCCTGCAACGCGTTTCTCTGGACCCTGAATTGCGTGTCCTCATCATCACCGGTGCCGGAAGCGCCTTTTCCTCGGGCGGTGACGTGCGCCAGATGCAAGCGAAGGAAGGTATGTTTGCGGGTGAGCCGCATCAGGTCGCCCGGGCCTATACCGATACGGTTCAACGCATCCCCATTGCGATGGAGCAACTGACCATCCCCGTGATCGCGGCGGTCAATGGACCGGCCATGGGTGCGGGATGCGACATTGCGCTGATGTGCGATCTGCGGATCGCCAGCACATCCGCCATCTTTGGCGAGGTTTTTGTCAAACTTGGCCTCGTCTCTGGCGATGGCGGCGGCTGGTTCATGACCCGGCTTCTGGGCTATCAACGTGCGGCAGAGATCAGCCTGAGGGGTCGCTCGATACGAGCGCCAGAGGCCCTGGAACTGGGCCTTGTGTTAGAGGTGGTCGAAGACGCCGATCTGATGACGCGCGCCACGGAATTCGCGTTGGATATTTCGCAACAGCCGGCCGCTGCCGTTCGCATGACCAAGCAACTGTTGAAAATGGCCGCCCGTACAGAGTTGAAGGATTATCTGGCCACCTGTGCCGCCATGCAGGCTGTCGCCCATGAAAGCGCGGAGCACATGGCGGCGCTGGATTCGATTGTCAGCGCGAAACGCTCATAACTCATAGGTTCCCGTCTCTTCGAACCGCGCCTTGAGCGTGCGTGCGATGATCCCTTGTTGGATCTGCGTCGTGCCCTCGAATATGCGGAACAGGCGAACGTCGCGATAGAACCGTTCCACCGCATAATCCGACATATACCCGGCGCCGCCGTGGATCTGCACGGCTCGATCAGCCACGCGGCCAACCATTTCCGACGCGAACATCTTTGCGCTGGCGGCGATAAGGGTCGTGTTTTCCCCCGCATCGCGCCGCTGCGCCGCGTCTAGGATCATGGTTTTCGCTGCATAAGTGTCGGCCTGACTATCGGCGATCATGGACTGGATCATCTGGAAGTCGACGATTTTCCGGCCGAACTGCTTGCGGTCGCAGGCGTATCTCAGGCTTTCCTCAATCAGCCGGGCCGCGATCCCGGTGCAGAGGGCAGCAATATGCAGGCGGCCCTTGTCCAGCACTTTCATCGACGTGACGAAACCGTTGCCTTCCTCGCCGCCCAACAAGGCCGAAGCGGGCACGCGGCAATTTTCAAACACCACATCGCAAGTCAGCGCGCCGGACTGCCCCATTTTCTTGTCCGGCAGTCCAAGGGTGATGCCCGGCGTCTGGGCGTCGACCAGAAAACACGAGATGCTGCGGGATTTCCGTTCGGGGGCGGTGCGCGCCATCACAGTGAAAAGCTGCGCCTTTGGGGCGTTGGTGATATAGCGTTTGGTCCCGTTCAGGACATAATATTCCCCGTCACGAACCGCAGTGGTGCGGATCGACATGGCATCAGACCCGGCATCCGGTTCGGTCAGGCAAAAGGATCCGACGATGTCCCCGGATGCCAGTTTCGGCAGATAGTGCTGCTTTTGCTCTTCGGTGCCCGCAATCACAATGGACTGAGACCCGATGCCGATATTGGTGCCCGCCGCCGACCGAAAGGCGGGGGCCGCCCGGCCTAGCTCGAACACCAGGCGCACCTCGTCCTCCATAGAGAACCCCAACCCGCCATAGTCTTCGGAGATGGACAGGCCATACAAGCCCATCTCTTTCATCTCGCGCAAAATTTCCTCTGGTATTTCGTTCGTTTGCGCCACAAGCTCTTCGGCGGGGATCAGACGCTCGTTCACGTAACGGCGCACCGTGTCGAGGATTTGAATCAGAACGTCAGGTGCGGTTGGCATGGGCATGTCCTCAGCTGTTACATGCGGAAACGGGCGACCAAGACACGCCCGCCGGGTGTTATAGCAATGACGACACCCATACGGGTCACCCAGAGCGCGCAGCAAATGTTTTGAATTTTGGTTTCGCATAGCGGAGAGATTTTCGGTATCGCTATGCGAAATCATAAATCATTCTTGTTGTCTGGCGGTGCCGCAATCATAGCATCCGGCAAAATTCAAACCAGCTTTGGCGGCACTGGCCCGTTGCCGGGTCCGCCAATATCCTGTTTGTCACAGGTCTGGCACCCGGCGCAGCAACAAAGGAAACACGCAATATGGACGCATTCCTCGTAGATTATATCCGCACCCCGATTGGCCGGTACGGAGGCGCTCTTTCCTCGGTGCGGCCGGACGATTTAGGCGCGCATGTGTTGCGTCACCTTCTCAGCCGTCACGCCGATCTGCCCACTGATAAAATTGATGAAGTCATCATGGGCTGCGCCAATCAGGCAGGTGAAGACAACCGCAACGTCGCACGCATGGCCAGTCTTCTTGCCGGATTGCCAGACACTGTCCCGGCGATAACGGTAAACCGGCTGTGTGCCTCGGGCCTTGCGGCGGTTCATATCGCCGCCAACAAGGTCAAAACCGGAGAGGCCGATTTGATGATAGCGGGCGGTGTTGAAAGCATGTCGCGCGCGCCGTTCATCATGCCCAAGGCGGAACAGGCTTTCAGCCGCGCATCATCCATCGAGGACACCACGATTGGCTGGCGCATGGTCAATCAACGGATGAAGGCCGAGTTCGGCATCGATTCAATGCCCGAAACCGCAGAAAACGTTGCCGAAGACTTCTCGATCAGCCGCGAAGATCAGGACGCCTTTGCGGCCCGGTCGCAGGCGCGGGCGGCAAGGGCGCAGGCGAACGGGCGCTTTGCCAAGGAAATCGTCCCAGTCCCTATTCCGCAGCGGCGCGGCGATGACATCACCTTTGATCGCGACGAGCATCCAAGGGAAACCACTGTTGAGATCCTATCGAAGCTGAAAACCCCCTTTCGTCAGGGCGGGTCGGTCACAGCGGGCAATTCCTCGGGCGTCAATGATGGTGCGGCGGCCACGTTGATCGCCTCAGCCGCAGCCTGCAAGGCCTACGGACTGACGCCGCGCGCCCGCATTCTGGGCGGTGCCTCTGCCGGGGTTGCGCCCCGTGTCATGGGGATCGGGCCGGTGCCTGCGGTGCAGAAACTGTTGGCGCGGCTGGGCCTTTCCATTGACGCCTTTGATGTGATCGAGCTGAACGAAGCCTTTGCAAGTCAGTCGCTGGCAGTTTTGCGGGGTCTGGGCCTGACCGACGACGCCGACCACGTGAACCCGAATGGCGGCGCGATTGCACTGGGCCATCCGCTGGGCATGTCGGGCACGCGGCTGGTGGGTTCCGCGCTGATCGAACTGGAAGAGCAACAGGCGCACCGGGCGCTGGCGACGATGTGTGTCGGCGTGGGGCAGGGCGAAGCGCTCGCAATCGAGCGGGTTTCCGCATGACGCAACCAAAGGTCCGTTTGGATGTTCAGGGCAGGGCGGGAATTGTCTCGCTCGATGCGCCCCCGCTGAATCTGATCGACAGGCAGATGCGGGCGGAACTGCTGGCCTGCATCAAGGGCGCGGCAGAACATGATATTGATCGCCTGATCTTTACCAGCGCCTGCCGCGTGTTCGTGGCGGGTGCTGACGCGGCAGAATTCGTGTTACCCCCCGAAGCGCCGCACCTGAACGATGTTCTGTGGACCTTATCAGAGCTGCCCATCCCGACCATCGCTGTTCTGGAGGGTGCCGCCTTGGGGGGCGGATGCGAAATTGCACTTGCATGCCGGGCGCGGATCGTCGGCCCAAAGGCGCAGCTTGGCTTGCCAGAGGTCAAGCTGGGTCTGGTGCCCGGCGCGGGCGGCACGCAACGTCTGCCCCGGCTCGTCGGAATTCCATTGGCGCTGGATGTGATCGTCGCGGGCAAAACGTTGACGGCAGCACAGGCCTATGAGGCCGGTGCAGTAACACACCTCTCTGACATGCCGTTGGATTATGCGCTGACAATGCCTGCCGAAGAACTGGAAACGCTGGTTCGCCCGAATGCGCTGGTCGCGCCACAGTCCGCGCCAGACGCCCTGGACAATGCGCGCAAAAGCGCCAAACGCCGCGCGTCAGGGCAGGTCGCGCCCCTTCGGGCGGTCGATTTGATCGCGGCCTCACAAAGCCTGCCGCTTCCTCAGGCTCTGGTAGCAGAAAGAGAGACCTTTCTGACTTTGCGGCAATCGGATCAGGCGCGCGCCCTGCGGCATGTGTTTTTCGCCGAACGCGCGGCGCAATCGCGGGCACGCCAATACCCCGATGATGGCCGCGAATTCAAAACCGCTTGTGTTGTTGGCGGCGGCAACATGGGTGCCGCCATCGCCTATACCTTGGCCTCTGCTGGCCTGACAGTGCAGATCATAGAGCGGGACGAGGCCAGCCGCATTCAGGCCGCAGCAAACTGCGCCGCTCTGGTGTCGGCGGGACTGTCGCGCGGTCTGCTCACCGAGGGCCATGCCAACGCGATCAGCGCACGAATGAGGCCCGTTGCCAGCTATGATGATCTGGGACAGACGGATCTGGCGATCGAGGCCGTTTTTGAAAACATGCAGGTCAAACAAGAGATCCTGACCAAATTGGAAGCCGCCGTTCCCGAAACCTGCGTTCTGGCCACCAACACCTCTTATCTGGATGCCAATGAGATGGCCGCGAGGCTGCACCACCCTGAGCGGTTCCTGGGACTGCATTTCTTTAGTCCTGCCCATATCATGAAACTGCTTGAAGTGATCCGCACAGACAGCACGTCACAGGCAACGCTTGGCGCGGCATTTCGGTTGGCCAGAAAGCTGGGAAAGATCCCGGTCCTCTCTGGCGTGTGTGAAGGATTCATCGGCAACCGTATCCTCAAACGTTACCGCGAAGCGGCCGAGGCCGCGCTGCTCCAAGGCGCCGCACCGTCACAGATAGACAACGCGCTGCGCGAGTTTGGGATGGCGATGGGACCGTTCGAGGCACAGGACATGTCCGGGCTCGACATCGCCTATGCCAATCGTCACCGCGATGATCATGCCCCGCCGGGCAGAACGGTCGCCGATCGCCTCGTCGAGGATCACAATCGCCTTGGCCGCAAGACCGCAGGCGGATGGTATGATTACGTGGACGGGAAACCGTTGGGCGATGCACTGGCCGTAAAGCTTGCTGCGGAACTGGCCCGGGAAACCGGAATCGCACGCCGCGAACTGACCAATCCGGATCTGGTCAAATCGTTGGTTGGCGCCATGACCGCCGAGGCGCAAACTATTCTGGATGAGGGCATTGCCCAATCAAGCGATGACATTGATCTCGTGATGGTCCACGGCTACGGCTTTCCGCGTTGGCGGGGCGGCCTGATGTTCCATGCAAGCAATCTGGCCGGAGTCTGAAGATTTCGGCCGGAACAGGATTATCCGGAACGCGCAGTACAGCCGCCCCAATGTTGCGCGACGTCTTTGCAAGCATAGCCGCCGGTTTCAGCTAGGGTCAGGACCGGCGTTGTTGCATAAATCAGCGTTGGGGCTGACGATCCCCGTTCCCGTTCCTTTTCAGGCGACAGCCTCCATCTCGCCCCTGCCGAGGGCCAAGAAGCGGTTCATGATGGCGTTGCGGAGCTGGATTTCAGCGGTTTGGCGGTCGGGGTCTCGTGACATGATCCGCTCACCGAAGAGCTTCAGGCAGTTCATCTGCGCCTCGACCCGACTTCGGACATGGTAGCCCGCCCACTTCTTCCAGAGTGCCCTACCGAGGAGGCGCGTCGCGCGCAGGATCTCATTTCGCGCCAATGCGGCGGGGCAGTCTTCTTTCCACGCACGGCCGTTGCGGCGGATCGGTATGACGGCATCGGCGCCGCGCTCGATGATCGCGGCATGGCATCGCCGCGTGTCGTAGGCGCCGTCCGCGGTGACAGTGGCGATCTCTTCGCCCTCGGGAATTTGCGACAGCAGGTCAGGCAGCAGGGGGCTGTCGCCCTGGCGGCTTGAGGTGAACTCGACTGCGCGTATGTCCCCGGTCTCCGTGTCCATCGCGATGTGAACCTTGCGCGATTGCCTCCGGCGGGAGGAGCCATGCTTGCGGGTCAGCCACTCGCCGTCACCGCGGAACTTCACCCCGGTGCTGTCGATAATCAGGTTCAAAGGCCTGCCAGTGCGGCGATACGGGATCTGCACACCGATCCGCGCCTAGCGTCGGCACAGCGTCGAATAGTCCGGCACCGGCCAGTCGAGCCCAGCCATCCGGATCAGGCTCTCGACCAGCCCAACCGTCTGCCGCAGCGGAAGGCCGAAGAGCACTTTCAGCGTCAGACAGGTTTGGATCGCGGCATCCGAGAACGTCTCGGGCCGCCCCCGTTTGCCGGTCTTTCCGGCGTGCCAGACCATGTCGGGATCAAACCAGACTGAGAGCGAACCCCGCTGGCGCAGCGCCGCGTTGTAGTCGGACCAGTTCGTCGTGCGATAGCGGGTGGGAGAGGGCTTCGGCATGCCGCCAATCTAACGCACTGGATTTGCGCAGTGAATCCTCCTCACCGATATGTGCAACAAGCCCTAGCGGCGGTTTCCGTCGCTGATCACCTTGCGACATGTGGGCGTTTTGTCGGTGCAGATCGTCACGGGGCGGTGCAGGTGCTTCTCGGTTCGCCTAGTCAGCGCGGTGCCGAATTTCTGGATCCAGCGGCAGAAGGTCGAACGGTCAACCGATACCCTGCGCTCTTCCAACAGATCGACAACATCAGGTAGGAAACCGGATGCAAATATCAACGGTCGATACAGAGAATGATCCCACGCGCCTAGACGGGCTCACCTCGTGGCAGTTTCTCCAACGGTCGATAGAGGCCAAGACCTGAACAGAGCAAACTGAAAGCCGCGCCCATTTTGGAGAGCAGGTCGTAGGATCTATTCCTTCGCCCTTATGCCTCTGGGGTCGTACGTGGCAGAATTTTGTATTCTAATCGAACTGCGTTTTCCCAAAACTTCTATTTCCCACGTAAGCCTCCTGCCCAAGGGTAAAAGAGCCGGGCTCCGATTGGGAACCCAGCCAAAAGGATCGAGGGATTTACGAGAACGAGCGCTTAAGCTGCCTGCAGATAGGCTCCGAAGAACTCTTCAAGGATGTCATACTTGCGGTGTTTCTCAAGCCATTGCATCGCTTCAGGAATGGTCAGCGGGGTAATTTTGGCGCCGCCAATCAT
>NZQO01000050.1 GCA_002693605.1 Flavobacteriaceae bacterium | reverse complement strand
TTGGAAAGTGCATAGATTTTCGCTAGAATATAATTACATAGAAAATGAGCTAAAATTTGGTTTTGGCCCATTTAGAAAATTCAGCCATCAATTGTTCGTTTTTTCCCTATTTTTGGGTTTCTGAAAATAGGATATTCTCTTGTCTGGAGTTTTCCGCCTAAAAATCTGCTATGGACAGTATCAAGCACACTTGGACCAAGGAAGAAATTTTAAACATCTACAACAAACCGCTTATGGAACTGCTTTACGAAGCGGCGTCGGTACATAGGCAAAATCACGACCCCAACCAAGTTCAGGTTTCAACGCTGTTATCCATTAAAACGGGCGGCTGTCCCGAAGATTGCGGCTACTGCCCACAAGCGGCGCGCTACCATACCGATATTGAGGGCAATGATTTAATGAGCGTACCACAGGTAAAGGCCCAAGCGTTGCGGGCAAAGGCCTCCGGCAGTTCGCGCGTGTGTATGGGGGCGGCGTGGCGAAACGTGAAAGATGGCGCAGAATTTGACCAGGTGCTGGAAATGGTGCGAACCATTAACAAACTCGATATGGAAGTATGTTGTACGCTGGGGATGATTACCGAAAACCAGGCCAAACGCCTGGCAGAGGCCGGCCTCTACGCCTACAACCATAACCTGGATACTTCCGAAGATTATTACAAGGATGTAATCTCTACCCGGGCCTACCAAGATCGATTGGATACCATAGGCAACGTTCGAAAAACCAACGTTACGGTTTGCAGTGGCGGAATTATAGGAATGGGGGAAAAACTCGAGGACCGTGCCGGAATGCTCGTGGCGCTCGCATCGTTGAATCCGCAGCCGGAGAGCGTTCCCATTAACGCCCTTGTAGCCGTTGAAGGCACCCCTATGGAAGACGTGGAGCCCGTTTCCATCTGGGAAATGATTCGAATGGTGGCCACCACCCGCATTGTGATGCCGCAAACCCAAGTGCGTCTATCCGCAGGTCGCACCGGAATGAGCCGCGAGGGTCAGGCCATGTGCTTCTTTGCGGGTGCCAATAGCATCTTTGCCGGCGATAAGCTCTTAACCACGCCCAACCCCGATGTGAACGAAGATATGGAAATGTTCCAGTTGTTAGGACTACAACCTATGAAGCCTTTCGTAAAAAAGGCCCAGCCCGAAACCGTAGAGGCGCAGTACTCGGCCTATCAAGCACAGGGCGAAAAACCAAAATGGACACGCCCCGGCCATACCATCGTGCGCAACGAAGAGGCCAAGGCCAAGGCTAGGCCCTCCTCAAAGTAAATCCTGCTTTGCGAATTTGTTTGTGCGATGTTTCGTAATTTTGAACTATTCAGCTAAGGTATGCAGTTACAGGAAATAGATAGGGTACAAACCATTACGAAGGAAGATTTTTTAAATAAATATTTCAAGCCGCAGAAACCGGTCATTATCGAGCGGTTCATAGAAGACTGGCCCGCTTTCAAAAAATGGGATCTCGACTATATGGCCGAGATGGCTGGCGATAAAACCGTACCGCTATACGACAATAGGCCCGTGAGCCATGAAGATGGATTCAACGAGCCGCACGCCAAAATGAAGATGGCCGAATATGTCGAGCTGCTGAAGAAAGAGCCTATCAAGTACCGTATCTTCCTTTGGAACATCTTGAAGGAAGTGCCCCAGTTGCAGGATGATTACCGTTGGCCCGATTTTGGCCTTCGCTTACTGAAAGGGTTGCCAATGCTGTTTTTTGGCGGAAAGGACAGCTATACCTTTATGCATTACGATATCGATTTGGCGAACATATTCCATTTCCATTTCCACGGAAAGAAAAAGGTCATCCTTTTTGACCAGTCGCAGAACGAGTACCTGTACAAGATACCGCATTCGCTCATTGTACGCGAGGACATCGATTTCAACGATCCCGATTACGAAAAATGGCCTGCCCTCAAAAAAGCTACTGGTTTTGTAGGCCATTTGGAGCATGGCCACGTGCTGTATATGCCTGAGGGGTATTGGCATTATATGCGGTACCTAACCCCGGGATTCTCCATGAGCCTTAGAGCACTGGCCCGCGACCCGAAAAATTTGGCGAAGGCTGTGTATAATGTAGTTGTGATGCGGCATTTCGACACCTTGATGCGAAGACTAAAAGGGCAAGAATGGATCGATTGGAAGAATGAAAAAGCCATACAGCGCACCCACGCCGAATTGAAGATAAGGTCTTCCAATTAATCTGAAAAAGGGATGAGTCGCGAAACAACATCGTACACCAAATGGCTCTCCCACCCTCTGTACAAGAGATAATCTGCCAGCTTCTTTCTTTTTTCCAATATAAAAGCCGCCTATTTTTTTAGACGGCTTTTTAGGTTTACAGTTTATTTTTTATTTATTAGGGTATATAAGTTACTAATACGGAGGCAAATTGTCCAGTAGGATTTCTTTCACATACTGTGGCACATCCACCTTGGTCTAGACAGTCTGCAATTAATTGACCACAACTCCACTTTCCAGAGCATTCTTCGCTCCAATCATTTGGTGGTCCACCAAGGTCACAATCTACTTGATATCCTCCGGAACGAGATTGATATTTTTCTTTACTAGCAATAGGAAAAAAACTTTTTTCTTCAAAATTTTGTAGGGTTATCTCATTGGTTTCAAGGTTTTTTACCACCTCAAAAGTAATGTTTTGAAACTCGTTCAAATTTCGAGATTGATTTTCTAAATCTACTTTTGCGTCTGCAAGCAATTGGTTAATGATTTTTGCGTCTTCATTTTTTTGAATCACTAAATCTATCGAATCCGAATCTAAGCTTTGTATCTCTTCATTTTGACAACTTGTAAATATGAATAATAGGAAAGCAATAAATGGTAACACAATTCTGTAATTTCTCATAATATAAAATTAAAAAATAACACCTACTCTGTTACAGGCTTTTCGGCTTACGCCTATGTGAGAAATAATATAAAATTGCCTGCAACGGCGTAGTGCACGTGGCCATAAATGCAACCAATTTGTACGGGGAGTATGGTAAAATTAAATAATTGTAGCGGGGGGGGGGTATTGAAAGCGTTAAATATACGTTAAAAATTTTTTGAAAAGGTGTAAGCTGTATCACACTGCGGGGAACAAAGAATAGGTTTTTTCATAGACCAATTCGCTCTCCCACCCTCTGTACAAGAGATAATCTGCCAGCTTCTTTCTTTTTTTCTGAAGGTTGGTCTCCCCATGCAGTTGCCGCAGGCGTTTTTCGGAAAGTTCTTCAAAGGTTTGCAGATAATCGCGTTCCGAAATTTCCTTTAGCGCTAGCTGTATGTTGTACTTAGAAATGTCCCGTAGTTTTAGCTCGCGCACGATCCGGTTTTTGCCCCAGTGCTTACTTTTGAATTTTCCGCGGGCGAAGGCCTGTGCAAAGCGGGTTTCGTTCAGGAAATTGTGCGTAATGAGGTGGTGCAGTATATGGTCTACCGCTTCGGGGATCATGCGCAGCTCTTTCAGCTTGCGCGCTACCTCCTTGTGGCAGCGCTCCTGGTACGCGCAATAGCGCTCCACTCGCAGTGTGGCCTCCTGTACGGTAAAGGTCTTATGGGTGTTCACGTAGGGAAAATAGCTAAAATTTCGGCATAAAAAAAACCCCTCCAAAAAAAATAGTGGGAGGGGTTTTAGTATTATTTTATCATTTCGCCGTCCTTGTCGTAGAAATGATATTCAAGGTAGGTGTAAGCGTCCCTGGGCTGAATCTTGACCCATTTTTTATGCTCCATGAACCATTTGGTTCGTACGGAGGGGAAGCCCTTCACCAAGAAGGCCGCAATAAAAGGATGCGTACTTAACGTAAGTTTCTTATAGTCCTTCTTGAAGAGCCGCTTTAGCTCTTCGGTAATGCGTTGCACCACGATAATGGGTGCCTCTATTTCTCCATCTTCACCGGTAGGGGCTTCCTCCCGGGTCTTGATGTTCATTTCTGGCCGCACGCGTTGGCGGGTTATTTGGATGAGTCCAAATTTACTTGGGGGCAATATCTTGTGCTTGGCCCTGTCGTCCTTCATCTCGTCGCGAAGGTGGTTGTAGAGCTTTTTGCGGTTGTTGGCATTTCCCATATCAATGAAATCTACCACGATAATTCCGCCCATGTCGCGTAATCGTAATTGCCTTGCCACTTCAGTGGCAGCGATCATATTTACCTCTAGCGCGGTGTCCTCTTGGTTTTTTGATTTGTTGCTACGGTTGCCACTGTTCACGTCTATTACGTGCATGGCCTCGGTATGCTCAATCACCAAATAGGTGCCCTTGCTGCCGGAAACGGTCTTTCCGAACGAAGTTTTAATTTGACGCTCGATCCCGAACTTCTCGTACATCGGTACTTTCGAGTCGTAGAGCTTTACGATATTCTCTTTCTTGGGTGCAATTTGCTGCACATAATCCTTAATTTGTAAGTAGAGGGTCTCGTCATCGATGTGTATGGCCGAAAAATCGTCATTGAACACATCTCGTATAATCGAGGCTCCACGGTCTAGCTCGCTTAGCACCTTGCTAGGGTGGTGCGCCCCTCGTAGCTTTTTGCACATCGCTGTCCAGCGATCCATGAGATTTTGTAAATCTCCATCCAGTTCTGCTACTTTTTTGCCCTCTGCTACAGTTCGAATAATAACGCCAAATCCTTTGGGCCTAATGCTCATGATCAAGCGCTTTAGGCGTTCCTTTTCTTCTTTCGATTCTATTTTCTGTGAAATGGAAACGCGGTCTGAAAACGGGACCAGTACGATATAGCGCCCGGCTATGGAAAGCTCTGAGCTAATGCGCGGTCCCTTGGTGGAAATGGGTTCCTTTACGATCTGTACCAAAATGGATTGATTGTTCTTGAGGGCATTGTTAATGCCTCCATTTTTATCAATCTCCTTTTCGAAAGGAAAATCTTTTAACGAATACTCTCTGAGTTTGCCTGTGCTAACCCGTTTCACGAATTTTAGCAGGGAGGTTACTTTGGGGCCGAGGTCGTGGTAGTGCAAAAATGCATCTTTCTCGTAGCCCACGTTCACAAAGGCGGCGTTTAGGCCAGGGACAGTTTTCCTGATTTTGGCGAGAAATACGTCGCCAACGGTAAACTTGTTGTCCTCTTCTTCCTTGTGCAACTCGAGGAGTCTTCCATCTTTTAAAAGGGCAAAATCAACTTCTTGTGAACCGGATCTTATGAATAATTCATAGCTCACGTGTGAATGATTTTGGTCCCGATCTTAATTCGGGACAGATTAAACAATAAATTTGTTGTAGGTTTTTAAACCCGTTGAAATGGTGCCCCAACCGGGGCGCAATCTCGTTGTCAAAGAACATGTAATTGATCTTCTCTCGCCTGGGTGGGCAGGCGACTTTCTTAAACGAAAAAAGTAGTATGAAAACTACTTTTTCTTGTGGCGGTTAGCGCGTCTTCTCTTTTTACGCTTGTGAGTTGCTACCTTATGTCTTTTTCTTTTTTTACCACTAGGCATAGTGTACTTGTTTTATAGGTCCCGCCGGGGGGCGGGACGGGTTATTGTTTGTTTTACTTTACTTCAACGTTGGTTTTTACGCCTTCTACAAAAACCTTGGCAGGCTTAAATGCAGGAATGTTGTGAGCGGGGATCTTAATGGTTGTGTTCTTTGAAATGTTTCTTCCGGTCTTTTCGGCTCTTTTCTTTATAATAAAGCTACCAAAACCTCTTAGATATACGTTGTCACCACTTTCAAGGGAATCTTTCACGGTATCCATAAAAGTTTCAATTACAGCTTGTACATCAGCTTTTTCCATTCCCTCTTTTTCTGAGATCTTCGCTACGATATCTGCTTTCGTCATTCGTTTAAAAATTTAAGTTTGTAAATCTGGGTTTTATTTTTTCAAGAGGGCAAATATAAGTATTTTAAATTCAAAAACTATATAGGTAACCTATTAAAATATAAACAGATATAGCATACTTTTGCGCTATGCCCAAAAATACGCTGCATTTCAGTAAAAAGCTCATATCGTGGTATTTAGAAAACAAAAGGGATCTTCCTTGGAGGGCCGTCTCGGCTCCCTATTTTATTTGGCTCTCTGAAGTTATCCTTCAACAAACTCGAGTCGCCCAAGGTTTGCCGTATTACGAAGCGTTCGTTGAGGCATTTCCCACCGTCAAGGATTTGGCAGACGCCCCCGAGCACCAGGTGCTCAAGCTATGGCAGGGCCTGGGGTACTATTCGCGGGCCCGAAACCTGCACGCCGCCGCCAAGGACATTGTCTATCAGCGGGAGGGGAACTTTCCCAACACCTATAATGAGATCATTACCTTAAAGGGAGTGGGCGATTATACCGCTAGCGCCATCGTATCCATATGCTTTAACGAGCCAACCGCCGTGGTGGATGGCAACGTTTTCAGGGTGCTCGCACGGGTATTTGGCATTGCCACGCCCATTAACAGTGCCGAGGGCGCCCGGCAATTTAAGGAACTCGCCCAGGATTTGCTCGATGTGTCGCAACCCGGCACCCACAACCAGGCGCTAATGGAGTTTGGCGCACGGTTTTGCGTGCCCCAGAACCCCAGTTGCGAAAGTTGCATATTTAGGGATAGCTGTACTGCCTTCAGGACCGGGAGTGTCGGGCAACTTCCAGTAAAGGTAAAGCCATCACCCGTTAAAAAGAGGCATTTCAATTTCCTCGTGCTGCTTTCGGCAGACTCAAAAACCCTGTTGCAACAACGAACGGAAAGGGGAATCTGGCAACAGCTGTACGAATTCCCCCTTCTTGAAACTAGCAGAAAGGTATCCCTGGCGACCTTGCTAAAAAATGAGGAGTATAGAAATCTTTCTGAAAATTTCGGTATTGGAGAGCTTTCCCAATACAACGTGAGGCCCATTGTGCACAAACTTTCGCACCAGCATTTGCACACGACCTTTTGGGTGGGGGAATGTAGTGCCCTTGGCGAGAATGGCATCGATTTTTCGGAGGTGCATCGCTATGCGGTACCGGTGCTGATCGAAAACTTTATTGCCAATTTCCCTGTTTTCGACCTTTAAAATTCGCTATATTTAAAACATAATATACCTTTGTACCTTAAATAGTAACTATGAACGGAACATTGAATAAAGTAATGCTAATTGGCCATACCGGCGATGATGTGAAGATGCATTATTTTGAGGGAGGAGGCGCTATTGGCCGATTTCCGTTGGCGACTAACGAAACTTATACAAACCGCACGAGCGGTGAGCGCGTAAACAATACCGAGTGGCACAACATCGTGGTGCGTAACAAGGCAGCCGAGATTTGCGAGAAATACTTGAAAAAGGGCGACAAGGTCTATATCGAGGGGCGTCTAAAAACCAGGAAATGGCAGGATGACAAGGGGCAGGAACGGTACAGCACCGAGATCCAGTGCACCGATTTTACCTTCCTAACGCCCAAGGGCGACGGCCAGCCCGAACAGGGGGGCGGAGGCCAGAACGATTCCAGATCGCCGCAACAGCCCTCGCAACCGCAACATGATTCTCCGAGTGGCGATGAGGACGATCTTCCGTTTTAATGTTTAACTAACCGTGCCACTTTGGATACAGAACCTCCCAGTTTACTTTTACTAGCTCTCCTGGACGTCGCGCATATTTCGAGCATCGTTGTATTGCTCTTGCTCTTGCTTTGCTCGGCATTGATCTCTGGCGCCGAGGTGGCGTTTTTTTCGTTAACTGGCACCGATTTCGATATTTCCGAGGAAACGCCGAAGGCGAAGAAGCTGGAAATGGTGCAACGCCTATTGACGCGTCCCAAAAAATTACTGGCCACGATCCTTGTTGCCAACAACGCCATTAACATAGCTATCGTTCTCTTGTTCGAGTCGCTGAGCACCGTGTGGTTCTACCAATTAGACTATGTGCTCGACTTCTACCTGTTTCAGGTAGATTCGCTCTTTTTGGTAAAGATTGTAGTTGCCACTTTCCTCATATTGCTTTTCGGCGAGATCCTTCCTAAAATATACGCGAGCAGGAACAAGGTGCAGTTTGCAATTTTTATGGCCTATCCGTTGCGCGCCCTAGATTGGTTCCTGTCGCCTATTAGCTTGCCCATGCGGGCCACGACTATCTATATGCAGGATCGCTTCGGAAAGCAGAAATCGAACATCAGCGTCGATCAACTTTCGCAGGCGCTCGAGTTGACCTCCGGAGCGGACACTACCCACGAGGAGCAGAAAATCCTGAAGGGTATCGTAACCTTTGGGAATACCGACACCAAACAGGTAATGCGACCCCGGATGGATATTTTTGCCCTGAACGAAGACTGGAACTATCGCGAAATTATGCCGGCCATAATCACCAACGGGTATTCCCGCATCCCCGTGTTTAAGGACTCTATAGACAATATTACGGGTATCTTGTACGTGAAGGACCTAATGCCCTACCTAGAGCGCAAGAACTTGGATTGGCAGGAGCTGAAGCGAAAGCCCTACTTTGTTCCGGAGAATAAGAAATTGGACGATCTGCTCAATGAGTTTAAGGACATGAAGATGCACCTAGCCATAGTGGTTGATGAGTACGGAGGTACCAGCGGGCTCATTTCGCTCGAAGATATTATAGAGGAAATCGTCGGTGAAATTAGCGACGAGTTTGATGACGAGGACCTGATTTTCTCGAAGTTGGATGATGACACCTTCGTTTTCGAGGGGAAAACGCCCCTTAAGGATTTCTATAAGGTCATAAAATTGATGGATGTCCAGCCGTTTGAGGCGGCAAAGGGAGAAGCAGAGACCTTGGCGGGGTTTTTGCTTGAAATATCGAAGGGATTTCCGAAGAAGAACGAGGTCATTCCGTTTCACCAATATTCTTTCACCATAGAGGCGTTCGACAATAAGCGAATCAAGCAGGTGAAGGTTTCCATAAAGCGATAATATGCGATTTCTATTGATAATTTTACTGGCAGTTACGTTTTTTTCCTGTGGCGAGGACACCGTAGTAAAGCCATCGGCCAAGCTGCGATTGGACTATCCCGTACAGCGGTACGAGCGTATCGACTCAACCTGTCCCTTCACCTTCGAAAAAAATGAGATTGCCCTACTGGAAGAACGTCCCAATTGTTGGATAAATCTTCACTATCCCCAAATGGATGCCTCGCTATACATCACGTACCAGCGGGTTGGCAACAACCTGGATTCGTTGCTGTACGACGCCCAGAAACTCACATATGACCATACGGTAAAGGCCAATTCAATCATTGAACAGCCGCGCGTCGATTCGTTAAAGAACGTGTACGGAATGTTCTATGCGCTCGAGGGCGATGCCGCTACCCAGGCGCAATTTTACGTAACCGACAGCACCCGCCACTTTCTAACGGGTTCGCTCTACTTCAATACCAAGCCGAATTATGACTCGCTCTATCCGGCCATTGTCTACCTGCAACAGGATATCCGGAAAATTATGGAGAGTATTTCCTGGCGAAACAATTAGCGTTTTTTTTGGCCTTTCTGAAATATAATTTCAGACTTTTGTGCCTTTCTTATGAAAAATACGCAGCGCAAATGGTTTTACCTCATAATCCTCTCCTTGGTATGGGGCAGTTCGTTTATTCTTATTAAGAAAGCGCTTAATGGTTTAAGTCCGCTGCAATTAGGGTCGCTTCGCATTATTTTCGCCTCGCTGTTCCTTTTTTCCATTGCACATCGGAAAATAGCCAAAATAAAGAAGAAGGAATGGAAGTGGATTGCCATCTCGGCTATTCTCGGCACCTTCGTGCCGGCCTTTCTATTTGCCTTTGCCGAAACGGAGATAGATAGTGCCGTGGCCTCCATTCTAAATTCTACCACCCCTATTATGACCTTGCTGTTGGGGGCGGCCCTCTTCAGTATCGGTTTTTCGAAAAACCAGTTGGTGGGCGTGGCGGTAGGTTTAATGGGTAGCTTCATGCTTATTTGGAGCGGCAGCGAGGTAAACCCGAACCAAAACTACTGGTATACGGGCTTGGTGCTGTTCGCCTCTATTTGCTATGCCATAAATGTGAACATAATTAAACGGCACTTGCAGACGGTGCCCGCCCTAGCCATAACGGTAGGTCATTTTGTGGTCATTTTCGTGCCCGCCCTTGTGGTGTTATTATTTTCCGGCTTCTTTACCGAGGCGACCTTCCAGTCGCCAAAACTGATACCGGCATTGGGGTATTTACTGTTACTCGCCGTGGTGGGCACCGGACTTGCCAAGGCCCTCTTCAACGCGCTGGTGCAGTTGAGCACACCGGTTTTCGCCTCATCGGTTACCTATACAATTCCTATAATCGCATTATTTTGGGGGCTGTTGGACGGAGAGCAATTTACCCTTTTCCAATTGGGGGCCGCTGCCGTAATCTTGGTGGGCGTCTTGCTTGTCAATAAAAGTTAACAAACCGTTTAGAGGAAAGTTTTGTAACTTTCCTTAACTTTCGGTTTAATTAAATTACAAAACCAACAATCATGTTCACGATCTATTCCCGGTACGGATTGCTTATTGCAGCCGTATTGATTGCCTATTTTTTAATCTTGAAATTATTCGGACTGCACGAATATCCCGTGCTTAGCGCGTTCAACGGGGTAATTTACGGTGCCGGAATCTTAATGGCTATCAAGAAATATAGGTCGGAATCAACAAAGTTTAAATATGAGGAGGGATTTCAGGTAGGTTTTCTGTGCGGGGCAGTGGCAACGATTATCTTTACAGCCTTCATGGCCATCTATATCTTTATGATCGATACTGAATTTGCCTATGCCATTCTCGATTCGTGGGGCATCAATTTCAATAAGGGTTCCTTAATTATGTTGGTTATGTCAGTGCTAATGGGCCTTTCTACTTCTATTGTGCTTACCTTAGCCTTTATGCAACTTCTCAAAGATTCTTGGAACACCGCCGAAGGGAAACGGAACACCCTGTAAAATAACACCTAAAACCCTTTGCGGGTTTCGATATTTAAAATTATATTTGCACCCTCCTAAACCAAAATGGTAAGGGCGATTATAATATTAATATATTAATAAGTACGCTATGTATGCAATTGTAGAGATAGCAGGGCAGCAATTTAAGGTTGCGAAAGACCAAAAAGTGTTTGTGCACCGTTTGGCCAACGAAGAGGGCGATAAAGTTGATTTCGACAACGTTCTTCTTATTGGCGATGGTGATAACATCACTGTTGGCGCCCCGGCTATAGATGGCGCTCTAGTTGGAGCAAAAGTCTTAAGACACCTAAAGGGTGACAAAGTAATCGTTTTCAAGAAGAAACGCAGAAAAGGCTACCGTGTAAAGAACGGTCACAGACAGGCCCTTTCAGAAATCGTTATTGAGAGCATTGCAGCTTCTGGAGGAAGCAAAAAGTCTTCAGAGAAAAAGGAAACCAAGAAAGCAGCTCCAAAAAAGGAGACCAAGCCAGCGGCAAAACCAGAAGCCAAGAAAGAGACTTCAAAGAAATCGGCCTCGGCAGACGACCTGAAGAAAATTGAAGGTGTGGGCCCAAAGGCAATGGAAGCTTTCGTAGCCGCGGGAATTGACACCTTCGAGAAGGTAGCAAAGACAAGTCCTGAGAAATTGAGCGAGATCCTTTCCGAGGCAAGTTCAAGATTGGCTCATTTGGTAACCGATACTTGGCCACAGCAAGCCCAATTGGCTGCCGATGGCAAGTGGGACGAACTGAAAGAGCTTCAAGAGAAACTTGACGGCGGAAGAAAATAATAAACCATTAAAAACCCCCTGAATTATGGCACATAAAAAAGGAGTTGGTAGTTCCAAGAACGGTAGAGAATCAGAATCGAAACGCCTAGGTGTTAAGATTTTTGGAGGACAAGCTGCCACTGCGGGAAATATCATTGTAAGACAACGTGGTATGGAGCACCATCCAGCAGATAACGTATATGCCGGTAAGGACTATACGCTGCACGCAAGAGTTGACGGTTTGGTTAAGTTCACCAAAAAGAAGAACAACAAATCGTACGTTTCTATCGTTCCGAACGCGGAAGCCTAGAACATAGAATTGATTGAATTTAAAAAGCCCTGGCAGTAGCCGGGGCTTTTTTATGCAATAATTTGTTAAATTGGATTGAAAAAGGCTTATTAATAAGTAATTTTCTACATAATTAACCTTAAAATCCATTAATATGAAAAAATCGATCATTTGTATTGCGCTTTCTGCATCTGTACTCTGTACTAGCTGCCTGGGCTCGTTCAGTGCCTTTAACAACCTCAAGGACTGGAATATGGAAATTAGCGACAGTAAGTTCGTGAACAACCTCGTTTTCTGGGGCCTAAACATCATTCCCGTATATGGGCTCTTCTTTTTGGGAGACACCATAATCTTCAACGTAATAGAGTTCTGGAGCGGTAGCAACCCCATTGCCATGGCAGAGGGTGAATATGAGACGCATATTGTGCACCACGACGGCAATAAATATGAAATGACCGCTACCAAAAACCGAATGATGGTTAAGGTGCTCGAGGGCGATCGTGCCGGTGAGCGCTTTGACTTGGTGTACCGTCCTTCAGAAAAATCTTGGAACGTCGTGAAACAAGATGGCGAGATGATCAAGATCTCTACTATGGAAGAGGGCATGATTGTGTACCATCTGCCCGATGGCAGCAACGTCAAGCTGGACCCACGTACGTCTAGGGAAGAAGGTTTGGCACAAATAAACAGTGCCGTTTACAATTATGAAGATTGTATGATGGCGGTAGGAAACTAAGCGTTTCTCCCATAAATTGAGAAACCCACCGGCGCATTGCTTCGGTGGGTTTTTTTATAATTGCAAATAGGATTATTCTAGTAGCGGTAATATTCAGGCTTATAGGGCCCTTCTACCTCTACGCCAATATATTTTGCCTGCGCTTCGGAAAGCTCGGTAAGCTCTACGCCAATTTTCTCCAGGTGGAGCTTGGCCACTTTCTCGTCCAAATGCTTGGGCAGCATATATACCTTGTTTTCGTACTGATCGGTATTTTTCCACAGTTCTATTTGTGCCAAGGTCTGGTTGGTAAACGAGTTGCTCATCACAAAACTGGGGTGTCCCGTAGCGCAACCAAGGTTTACCAGGCGGCCTTCGGCAAGTAGGATGATATCCTTTCCGTTTACGGTATACTTGTCTACTTGTGGCTTAATTTCAACGTGGGTATTTCCGTGGTTTTTCTTCAACCAGGAAACATCAATTTCATTATCAAAATGGCCAATATTGCAAACGATTGTCTTATCCTTCATAGCCTCAAAATGCTCGCCCCTAACAATATCCTTATTACCGGTGGTGGTAATCACGATATCTGCGGTGCCAACTACGCTTTCCAGTTTTTTTACCTCAAACCCGTCCATTGCCGCTTGCAGTGCACAAATAGGGTCAATTTCGGTTACGGTAACGATTGAGCCGGCTCCTTTAAAGGATGCTGCCGTACCCTTTCCTACATCACCATACCCGCAAACAACCACGCGTTTTCCGGCCAGCATCACATCTGTAGCACGGCGAATGGCGTCTACGGCGCTCTCGCGACATCCGTATTTATTGTCGAACTTGCTCTTGGTTACACTGTCGTTCACGTTAATGGCGGGCATTACCAAGGTGCCGTTCTTCATACGCTCGTACAGGCGGTGAACCCCGGTGGTAGTTTCTTCCGAAAGTCCCTTGATGCCCTGCGCCAACTCAGGATATTCGTCGAACACCATATTGGTTAGGTCACCCCCGTCGTCCAAGATCATATTTAGGGGCTCGCGCTCCTCGCCAAAAAAGAGGGTCTGCTCGATACACCAGTT
>NZQO01000049.1 GCA_002693605.1 Flavobacteriaceae bacterium | reverse complement strand
CTCGCGCGCCAACGCTCCCAAGGTTCCGTGATTTTTTTTATGGGGGTGGAACTGTATGGGCTGTGAGTCAAAAAATGACCAGTCGCCAATTAATATGGCGTCTTCGGTCATTACGTTTGCGTACCAAAGTACCGTATTAAAGGGGCTGGGACGCGTTTCGATATCGGTATAGGCTATGTTCTGTTCCTGTAGCGCTGCCTGGAATTTCTGAAACGCGACAAATTTAAATACCAGCGTCAGCCCCAAATAGGAAGTACTGATTATCAAGCCGAATTTATTGAGCCGCCGCCGCCGCTCACTTTCCCTTTTCTGAAGAGCGGCTAAAATCAGAAAAATCAAGAATGGCAGGGTGTATAAGGGGTCTACCACAAATATGTTCTTGTAGGCCAATCGCAAATCGAGCGGCCAGAACAATTGGGTGCCCCACGTGGTGTGGGCATCCAGCAACGGGTGGGTTATAAGACAGGCGAACCACAGCCAAGCCCATTGCTTCCAACTTGCCTTTTTCTCCCACACCGAGGTGAGCCACCCGAAAAACAATCCAAAAACCACCGAGAACACTATGGAATGGGTAAAACCACGGTGCCACTCCAGCGCGGTAACGGTATCGACAAAAAAACCGGAAATTACGTCCAGGTCTGGAATGGTGCCGGCAATAGCGCCATAGAGCATAGCCCTATTCCCAACCGTGCGGCCTAGTACAGCCTCCCCTACGGCGGCTCCCAGGACGATTTGCGTTAACGAATCCATTATTCTACAATGTTCATTTTCTTCAGCAAAAAGGAAGCGTTCATATTTTGGCAAACGCCATGTTTCAATTGGTAATCGAAATAGAGCTCATCATCATCAATTTGCGCGTCGAAATAATAATTGGTAACCTCCGGGAGGCGGTTCGCCACCTCGCACAGACTCAGGTCGTGCGTGGCGATGATTCCGGTAGAATTACCGGCCACGAGCCGTTCGAGGAACTTCCGGGAACCAATGGCCTTGTCGGTACTGTTGGTACCCTTCAGAATTTCATCGAGGATGATACAATACGGTTCCTGCTGTATGGAATCGACTATGAACTTAAGCCGTTGCAACTCACTGAAGAAATACGAGGCCTCATCGGCCAGGCTGTCGGTGGTACGCATACTGCTTATCAGTTTCATTGGGCGGTAGTTCGCGTTTGTGGCGCACACGGGCAATCCAACGTTTCCCATTACCAGCAAGAGCGAAACGGTACGTAAAAAAGTGCTCTTGCCGGCCATATTGGCGCCGGTGACGATGAAAACTTCTTCCTGGGCAATCCTAAAATCGTTGCGTACCATCGTCTCTGGTGAGAGCAGCGGATGGCCAGCGCCCGTTACCTCGAGAAGGACAGCTTCTTCCGAAATACTAGGGTAGCAATGTTCCGGATGATTAAAGGCATAATTGCCGAATGAGGTGAAGGCGTCGAAAAAGGTTATGGTCTCGAACCACTGTCCTACGCGCTCGCTATGCGCGGCGATCCAGCCTTCAATCTTATGGGAAACCGCCAGGTCGCGCAGGAAAAATCCGTTGGCGATAACCCCCACCAACATATTGTTGCGCTGGTCCAGGGCGTCTAGCATCTTGGCAAATTTTCTGAGCGAGGTAGATGCCTTTCTATCTTCGGATAGGATTGCGGCTTGTTGTGTTTTTAACAATTCAGAAGAAAACGATTCGCTCTCAATTTCCAACATTAACTTATGGAACTGCTCAAAGGTACTTTGAATCTTGGCCGTGTCTTGGGAAAGTCGATTCACTTTTTTTACATATGCCCCGCTTATGGCCACGCCCAATAAAAACCACCCGAAAACTACATATCCTGAAACGGAATCAAGAAAATAAAGCACTAAAAATAGTATGGAGAGAAGGGAAAAGACCGTCGCTATCTTGGGCGCCCATTTGGGCACGAACGAACTGTATTTTGAGAGCCAACCGCCCACTTGGACCGCTGTAATCTCTGTCTTTACCAATGAGGCAACTGCGGCAAAACGCTGCCGCCACTCGGGTTTTGCGGCTAGTTCGCGAACGGCCTCCTGTTTTTGGCAAATGTTGGAAATATTGTTGGAAGTTAGCAGCCCAGCCAGATAATTACTGCCGCTAAGCAACGCCGTTCTGTTCAAGTACTGGAAGAGTGAGCCCTTGCCAAAAAGATCGATATCCCCACTAAAGGCGTGGTTACTGTCCTTAAACTGCGAACCATCGGGCAAATGGTGAAAGGCACGGTCTAGCACGGTCAGTTCGGTGGTGTTCTGTTCCAACAAGGCCTGGGTAAGTTCCTTTCTGTATTGCAATTGGCTGTGACGAGATATCAGCAACACAAACAGCCCAATACCTACGGCAATTATTCCCAATATCCAGATTGTATTCCCGAAAGCAACATATACACCTGCCACAATTACAAGGAAAACCGTTAGCCGTAGGGCACTGGACACTGCCAATTTGCGCTTTACCACCTGTAACTGTTGGGTATATTTTTCAAGCTGTTGGGTATAAAATTGGCGGGGGCTAACTGACATAGAGCAAGGGATAATCTATAAATATACGTGCAAAGGTGCGAAAAATTGAGTTGCCATACCGATGGCGTATCAATTATAGTCCCTCAAGTTCGGTACGCAGTTTTTTGGTGAGCCCCTTTACCACCAACTCATAGGAATGGTCCACCAACCTCAACACCAAATCGTTGGGCAGCTGGGTAATCTCGACGCTGTTCCACATGGTCTTGCTCATATGGTAGGCGCCATAAATACGGCCATCGTGTGCTTCCCGTAGTTGCAGTGCCCAATCGGGATCGCATTTTAAGTTGACAAAGACGGGCACCTTTTCTAGCGCACAAAGTGCGAACATCTTGCCCATCACCTTAAACACCAGCGTGTGGGCATCGAAGGGAAAGGATTCGGTAACTCCCTTTCTGGAAAGGCAATACGCTCGAAACGTTTCTATATCCATATTTAATCTATTTTATAGGCTAGGGCCGGCTCGCCATCAAAGTAAAGCACCAAATGCTCGGCGCCCAGTTGTATGGGCACCGTAAATCGTGCGGTGGCTTCGGAAATTTCAAAATCTTCAACAACCTGCTTCTTATTTCCGAAGGAAAAAGTGATGGAGTTTGGCTGAATACCGTGTATGACGAACGTGAACTCACCGGAGGCCACTTCCGAGGAGAGTGTGCCCCCAGAGGGTTGTTGCACGTCGGCCATGGTGAGCTGCGGAGCAATGATGATGGGCATGTTGCTAAATGCCTGCTTATCCATTATGGTGTCCACCTGTGCGTCTTCGGAGAATTCGGGGTAATGAGTGTTTATGAACAATTCGGGCGGAGTCTTGTACCAAAAATAGCTAGGGTCCTTGATAAATTTTCCATTATACTTGCCAGCGCCCCAGGTGGGATCGAAAAGATAATAGGTACCATTCAGTTGTACCGCGTTCCACATATGGTTTTTTTTGAAGGGTCTTCCAATATCCGAAAAGGTTGCCTTGGTATCGCCGCTTACCAGGTAACTAGAAATGCCCTGAAGCTCGCACAACCGCTCGAAGAGCATAGCGTAGCCCTCGCAAACCGCCACGCCCTCCTGAAGGGTGCGCGCTATAATTTGCCGCCGGGTGTTCTCCTCCTTCGCGTTACGCTCGCGATAATTCTTAAAGTTATAGTTGAACTTCTTATACTCGGCCGGATCATAGGCAATGTTCGCAATTATCCAGCTATATATGGCGCGCACTTTCTCTTCGTTGGTGGTAAAATCGCGCGAGATGAAGCGAGATAGTTCCGCTGGGGTATTGAACGTACTGGGGTAGAGCTGAATGGCGGCATCAATGCGCCCATAGTCCTGCGCCGCTGCCGGGATGGCGGTGCCTATTATAACCAATAGCGAGAATACTTGGCTGCGGAAATTTATCATCTGCTAGGTTTTTTGGGAAGCATCCAATGTTGGGGGCTGTTGTGGCAACGCTCCCAAAGCGGAGTAATCGAGTTTCCAATTGATGGTGGCGGTGAGCTTTTCCATTAACTGAAGGGTTTCTAGGGCCTGTTGCTCGGCTTCTTGTAAAATTCCACTACTGGGAATCTTATCGACAATGTGCTGCTTGGCCTCGCGGTTTATTTCGGTAAGGTCTGATGATGTGAATGGATTGGCCCAGCCCTCTTGTTTATCGTAGTACTTGAAATCGGTTTCAATGGTTAGCAGTTCGGCCTTCGGGAAATTAGTAAGGATGATTGTCTTGTTCGGGGTATCGGCATCCATCTTTATCTTGGTTAGGTCGAACCCCACGTGGGCCTTGGCCTCAATAAGGACAAGCGCCTTCTTTTTCCCCAGAAATAGGTTGAGCCACTTATCCTTCACGTTTTCGTAATGGTAAATTTCAGAAAAGTCGCCTTCAACGGTAATGAACTTGCACACGGTACGAATACGCTCCATTAGCACCACCGATTGCGATTGCAGACGGTCGCGACGTCGCTGGCTATTAAACCGTGAAAAGATTATGTATGCTAAAATGGCCCCTGCGGCCAAACCTATAAATAGTAGTTCCATAAATTTTTATTCCAATATTCTATTAAAATATATGCCCGAACGAGGTTCATTTATTAAAATGACAATTGCTATTCCAACGCATATAAAACCGGTCTACTGGGGGCGGCATCGTTCTCGAAGGCTGCCACTTGCAGGTTTAACAAGTACTTTCCATCGGCTACCGAATTGGGCACGTAAATCAGTTCGGTTATGGTAGCATCGTGGCGTGGCGCCTCAGGGCAGTTCCAAAATGCCTTATGTGCCAGTAATTTCCCTCCATCCTTCTCCTTGTCTACCGAGGGCAGATCGATGAGCAGATGCCTAACCCCCAACTCCCGAAGATAGCGCGCTGCATCTTCGTGCAAATAGGGCCAGTTACTGTGCGACCAGTGTTTCGACTTTTTTTCCTGGGTGTTGGGCAGCGTGCGAATTATCAAGGCCTCGGGTCTATTTCCGTCGAGCAAATTCTTAATCTCAATGGCAGGGATAATCGCATCGTCTCCCACCTTTTCAGGGGCTACGGAAATAACCTGGGCGGTATAAAAAAAGTGGCTTAATGTTTCATTTACCGAATGCACCTTTTCCGAAATATGGCCGACCCCCTCGGTATGGGTACCATGCGCATGCGGATTGAAGGTAATGGTATTGAAGTTTACCGAGGCGCCCTCGCTCACCTTGCCCACCCAGTTGTCCAACCGTACCGGCTCTATCTTGGGGCTGTCCAAATACCACGCCCTTACGTTCGCATTGGAAGCGCGCAACGGGATGGAAATATCTAGCGGCGACTGTAGGTTTATGGTGTACAATTCATCCTTTATCTTGAGGGTTGCGTGCATAGTGCTTTTATGTTCACACAAGATACATTATCCCTTCAAATCAATCAAAAAAAGATCGCTGGCAATACCATCGCTCAGAAACTTGCCCGCCCGGGTTACCCTCAATGCTTCCCCAACGCGCTCCAACCGGTTCGCGACAAGGTGCTGCTGTGCTTGTTGTTCAAGGTATTCTCTATGGCGCGCTCCAAATGCTTCGGAAATTTCAGAAAGGGATATCCCCTTCGCTGTTCTCAAGCGAGTCATCACGTATTCGTTGTAACGATCTATCAGGGAGAGGTTCTCCCGTTCCAGTGGAAGTATGCCCCCGGCAATTTTTTTTAGGTATATCGCATTGTTGGCAACGTTCCAACTGCGCTGCGTGCCGCTGTAACTGTGTGCCGACGGACCAACACCTAGATAGGGCTTGCCCTGCCAGTACGCCATATTATTTCGCGAATGGAACCCGGGCAATCCAAAATTGGAAAATTCGTAATTTTCGAATCCCGACCGTTCGGTGCGCTCTAAGAGCCAAGCGTGGTGCTGTTGCGCTAGGACGTCGTCTACGGGTGCCACGACACCTTTTTCGATAAAGGATTTCAAGGCAGTCTTGGGCTCGACCGTTAGGGCATAGCAGGATAAATGGGGCACACCCAGGGCGAGCGCGGTCTCCACGTTTTGTTGCCAGCGGGAAAGGCCCATATCGGGAATTCCGTAGATAAGGTCGATACTGATATTTGAAAAATACCGTTTCGCCATCTCGATACTTCGGTGCGCCTCTGCGGCATCGTGCGCACGGTTCATAAGCCGCAGGTCTTTTTCGAAAAAGGACTGCACGCCAATGCTCAGCCTATTGATGGGCGATGCGGCCAATTGTTCCAATTTCATTTCAGAAAGATCGTCTGGGTTGGCCTCGAGCGTTATTTCAGCTTCTTCGGAAACCGTAAATTCAGTATAGATACAGTCAAAAATTTTGGTAAGTTCGGCCGCGGTGAGCAGGGAAGGTGTTCCTCCCCCAAAATAGATTGTCTCGACGGGACCGTTCAGCTCGTCCTTCCGCAGGCGAATTTCGGTACACAAGGCCGCTACGAGAGCTTCCTTTTTCCGAAGGGATGTGGAAAAGTGAAAATCACAGTAATGGCACGCTTGCTTGCAAAATGGAATATGGAGGTAGATGCCGCTCATGAAAATGCTGTATAAACCTATGGTAATAGGGAAGGCAAAAATAGGGGTTTTCTTCTTGGTCGTACGGTTTTACCCTACCCTATCTTCGTTTTGCTTAACAAAGGCAGCCCAGCCCGTATAGCTTTTTCCGGTTTCAATCTTCCCCGAATTGTAAAAATGGCAAACGGCGGCGGCGAGCCCATCGGTACTATCGAGATTTTTGGGAAGTGACTTCAGCCCCAACGTACTCTGCAGCATTTTGGCCACCTGCTCCTTACTCGCGTTTCCGTTGCCGGTAATGGCCATCTTAATCTTCTTGGGTGAATATTCGGTTATCGGAATTTGGCGGGAGAGCCCGGCGGCCATCGCCACTCCTTGGGCGCGACCCAACTTTAACATAGATTGCACGTTCTTTCCGAAAAAGGGGGCCTCGATGGCAATCTCATCGGGGTGATGGGAGTCGATAAGCTCGATAGTGCGCTCAAAAATTTGCCGTAACCGAACGTAATGATCATCGTATTTTGAAAGTTTCAGCTCGTTAAGCTGCATAAAGTGCATCTTTTTCGAGACTACCTTGATAAGGCCGAAACCCATAATCGTGGTACCTGGATCAATGCCCAATATTATCTTTTCTGAATCCATATCCCGAAAGTTTCAGTAACTTCGTTCTTAATGATCGACGTCTCTCACAAAGCTACACAATATGGTTGGTTCGCCCTAAAGGTTTTTTTCCTGCTCGCCTCGTTCTACTTCGTATACCTGAAGCTGTCGGCAAGCGAATGGCTCGACCCTCACATCTTACAGAACTTAGTACAGCCGCAGCCGATCTTATTCGTGTTTTTTCTGCTCGCTGCTCTAAATTGGCTCGCCGAAATTGCCAAATGGCAAACCGCCTGTCTACCCGTGCGCAAACTCACCTTTAGAGAGGCCGCGCAACAATCGTTGGCAGCACTGGCCCTGTCACTGGCCACTCCTAACCGTATTGGCGAATATGGGGCGAAAGCATATTTTTTTGAAAAAAAACTACGAAAGAAGATTCTCCTTTTCACCTTCCTGGGGCACAAGGCACAATTGTTTATAACTCTGTTGTTCGGCTTGACCGCGATTTTCATTCTCATTCCCCGGTATGGTATTAGGTTGTCGTGGCCAATGATAACCGTAACCGTTATTGCGCTGGGAATCAGTACATTTTTCCTCTATAAATTCCGAAACTGGAAATGGAATAAAGGTGGTCTGTCGCTAAAAAAAATTGGGCGATACGTTTTTCACCTACCCATTTCACTTCCCCTATCCCTACTTGGGCTGTCCCTAGTTCGCTATCTCTGCTTCAGTGTCCTTTTTTGGTTACTGTTAGGATATTTCGGTGCTCCCGTAAATTTTGCAGTGGCCTATCCGCTAGTTTGCGCTATGTACCTAATGGCCTCCATCGTGCCCACGCTATTTTGGTTGGACGTAGTAATTCGCGGCGGAGTGGCGGTGTGGCTCTTTTCCCTCGTTGGTGTGCCGGAACTTCCCGTATTGGCGACCGTTTTGGCCATGTGGGTTTTGAACATGGTGGCTCCGGCCCTAATTGGCAGTTTTTTCGTGTTTACCTATAGGCCCGCCCACTTATGATTTGGGTTTCAAGTATCATCCTGATAGCCTACTGCGTTGCGTTGGGACTGTTGGTAGTAGGATATTTTTTACTGAATCGTTCCAAAATAAATCTGGCGGAAGCCAAATTAGGTTTTAGCATCGTTATTCCCTTTCGGAATGAGGACCACCATCTTCCCAACCTACTGAAATCTATTGAACGGCTAGATTACCCATCCCACCTGGTCGAGATAATTTTCGTTAACGATGCTTCCGAAGACAACTCGGTAGCGCTAATCGAAGAATTTATTTCCACAAGTACTTCCGCCCAGCGCTATTCCCTTCAACGTATCGAAAACGTGCGTGCCACTCAATCTCCTAAAAAAGACGCGATTTTAACCGGAATTGAAATGTCGAAACACCCGTGGATCGTCACAACCGATGCCGATTGCCAGCTGCCACGCCAATTATTAAAAAGTTACAATACTCATATTCTGAAATTCAACTCCGCTATGGTGTGCGGTCCGATTTTTTATAGCGCTAACCGGTCGCTATTGCAACAATTCCAGCAGTTTGACGGAATTAGTTTGCAGCTCGTGGCAATGGGCGGTTTTGGCCTAGGCCATCCGTTACTTTGCAACGGGGCCAATATGGCCTACTTGAAGTCGGCTTTTTATGCCGTAAATGGCTTTTCTGAAAACGACCATATTGCCAGCGGAGATGATATTTTTCTCCTGGAAAAGATGCGGAGGAAATTTCCGAATCGCGTAACATTTCTCAACGATAGTAGGGCAATCGTCACCACCCAGCCACAATCGTCCTGGAAGCGGTTGGTCTGGCAGCGAATACGTTGGGCGTCAAAAACCAAACTGCAAAAGAATGGCGCAACGCAACTCTTGGGTGTTATTTCCTTTGCCGTAAACTTGCTTGTTGTATTGGGTGCGATGTGTATTCCGGCCTTTCCTAGCGCTCTTTTTTGGTGGGCTCCCCTGCTGTGCTTCAAACTAATTGCAGATAGTGTGGCGGTGATTTCGGTAAGTGGTTTTTTTGGCAAGCGAATCTCCATTTTCGCCTTTCTAGGTTGTGGTTTGTTATACCCAAGTATTCTAACCGTGGTTGTGCTAGGCAGTATACGGGGCAAATATCGTTGGAAGGGAAGAGCGTATCAGAAAATCACTTGAAATAAATTAATTCTTTACCTTTAACTCCACAAATTCAAGCCCATATGAAACTCCTACTTTCGCTCGCAGTCCTATTTTTCGTTCCGCTATCGCTACTTTCGCAGAACGATTTTACGATTAACGGAACAACGTATTCCCTGAAAACCGAAGTGGTCGGCCCAATCAGCTTACACTGGAACACCTTTGACGGCCAATACCGCTATTTTGCCGAAAAAGACGGAAATTTTATCGAGTTGGTCAATACCCGCCAACAAGGAAAATTTCAACACGATTACAGGCAAGCGCTTTCCGATTTAACGAGCGATCAGACCATGGACGTATCGGGCGTAAACCTAACCCTCGGGTCGTTGGGGAATTTCTTTGAAAAGTACAATACGCGTGTGGATCCTTCGTATAAAATACAACGTGAATCGGTGGCGCTAACCCTTAGACTCGGTGGCTTCGCAGGTATTTCTAACAGTATCTATACGGAGAATCTAACCAACGAGCTGTTGCCCGTTGCCGGTATTGAACTAGAGCTGCTGGATGAGGTAAAGTTGCGACGTCACGCGATGGTATTGCGGTTCGCGCAAACTTTCCAAAACGATGCATTCCAGTATTCCTCCTCACAGTTTTCCTTGAATTACCGTTTTAAGTTCGTGAAAACACCTTGGCTGGACATCTACGCTAACGCTAAATTCGTAGCATATACCTATGCGAGCCGAGATGGTGTGGAACGCGTAGATCCCGATACGTTAATCGTTACCGAAACTTCTACTTCGGGCGGTGATTTCACCTCGCCCGCAAGCTTCGGAATCGGCGCTGATATAAAACTAGGCAACGGATTCCTGTTCCTCACCTATAACGATATCGTGGCCCTTGGGGTAGATGATAACGGCGAATTCCCCGTTGACCTCAGCCTCGGTTATAAATTCAATCTATAAATCGGGAGTGGTAAGCACTATGGGTAGGGTAAATTCCGTTTTAACCGGTATGCCCCGCTTGTAGGCCGGCGCCGTGGGCTGCAGGGAGTCGATACTCTTGCGCAACCACGATTCCAAAAGCGGGAATTCGGCCCGTACCAAGCTGTCCAATTCAATATGGCGCACGAGCAGCGTACCGTTTTTTTCAATTGACAATGCTATGGAAACGGTATCGTTCAGCACGTTCATGCTCACGATATTTCGTGCCTGAATCGTGTTTTGGAGATGGGCGGAAAGAGTAGCAATAAAGCACTGTTGTTGACCCTCCTTCTCCACAATGCGCTCGCAAACCCGGAAGGTAGGATATTGGTCCACATCGTGCCAGGTAATGGTCTTGACCTCTTCTTCGTAGAACGTTTCGGAAGAGATCTTTTCAGTCTCAAAAAATTGGCAGGAGGTGCAGAGCAGCCATACGCAAGGAAACATCCAACCTAATTTCATATCAACCCTCAGTTTGCCGGAAAAATACAAATTTTATGGCGATTTTGTTCCCGGCAGCGAGAAGATCTTCCCTGCGATCGCGAACCCGCCTGTAAGTTGAAGAATATGTTTTTCTACTATTCTATAGGCGGGCTGGAATGCTAATGCGCACTTAGGTTAGCCGAAAATAGGGCTATTCGCCCATCGCGATAATTAGTGGTAGCGAGTAGAGCACCTTAACGGTCTTCCCGTCTTTCTCGCCAGGCAACATCTGGGGCAGATCGCCTACAACACGCTCTGCCTCTACCCCCAGTTCGGGAGTGGCGGCCTTTGCCTTCACGTCGGTAACAAGACCGTTATCGGTAATTACGAATTGAACGGCAATGCGCTGCTTCCCTTCTAAGCCGGAAGCCTTTATAACTTCGTTGTCGAAATTTTCAATTATGAAAGTTGCGATCTTCTGAGTAAAGCACTGCTTGGCATCATTGCCGGAAAGATCCTCGCATCCGGGATAGGTAGGGATCTTATCCATAGCGGCAAAGGGCACCCCGGCCACTTCCCTTTCAACCTGGCTAGTTATGCCAATTTTATTGCCCAGGCGCATAAGGCTGGTCGCATCTTCCTCCGAAATGGAATCGGCACTCTCAATGGCGCGTTCCAAATCGGCTATCTTTTCCGAAAGGCTCATCTCGCTAGAAAGATCTCTTTCTTGTGAACAGGAAGTGTAGGTAACCATGGCGCATATAAGCGGAAGCATGATTAAATAGCGTAACTGGACGATTTTTCTGGATTTCGATTTTTGTAACATAATGATTCGTTTTTTGATTAATGAATGATTGAAGAATGAATTTGTCAATGAGATATGCCTTACCCTAAAAACCTGTGCGAGTAAGCTTTCGTAATACGCGCGCTTGTGCAATCCGGCCACGTGGGCGTCGGCTATAAATTCGTGCTGTGCCACCAAACGGTTCTTGTACAGATAGAAGAGCGGATTGAACCAAAACACGAGGCAGAGCAACTCAAGGTAGAGCAAATCGGCACTGTGCCACTGCCTTACGTGTACCTTTTCGTGCTGGATAATTGTGTCGCGTTGGGTTGGGGAAAGCTTAGCGCCCAAAAAAATTATCTCGAAAAAGGAAAAGGCACAATCTGAATTGGGAACCACGATTAGCGTGAAATTGCCCTCGCGATGGCGTGTGCCGGTTTGGCTTAAAATCCATAAGCGACTGAGCTTATAGACCAATGCAAGCAGCGCGACGCTACTGCCCGCGATCCATATATAGGCCATCACGTCGGGCAAATTCCACTGTGAAAAAAAGCCGGTCGGTGCGATTTCGATGGTGGGCAACGATTGCACTGCGGTATCGGTAGCGCTACCAACCAATACGGGCGGCAACTGTATACTGAACGCAGGGGGAAGTTGCTCGGTTAGCACGGGAATTTCGACAAAGGGAAAAAGCAGGCTTAACAGCGGTGTAGCCAAGAGATAGATACGATTGTACTGGAAAAACGTCTCCCTTTTCAGAATGAGGTCGTAAGCGATCAGGAAGAGCGCCTGAAATACCACTATTTGCGCTAGGTAATGTATCATTTCGATTGCTCTTTATCGATTTCGTGAAGGATGGACTCCAATTCCTTTATGCTGATATCGTTCTTCTTCATGAAAAATGAAACCATACTCTTGAAAGAGCCCTGAAAATAGCCCTCTACCAATTTCGTTACCGATTGGTGGGTGTATTCCTGCTTGTGGACAAGGGGAAAATATACATGGCCGCGACCTTCTTTGCGATAGTCCACAAATTCCTTGGCTTCAAGAATACGAACGATGGTTGAAACCGTGTTGTACGCGGGCTTCGGCTCGGGCAATTCATCGATTATGGCGGCGACATTCGCCTCGCCTAACTTCCATAAAATCTGCATAATATCCTCTTCGGCCTTGGTGAGTTGTTTCATTTTAAGTTCCTTTCGATATTCCAAATATAAACTAAATAATTAGTTCAAACTAATTATTTAGTTACTAATTAGGGAAAGAAATGTAATTTAGTAGAAAAATAGATTGTATGGATATATTTCTAATTGTTTTGGGCCTATTGCTCATGTTCGTGGGGATTGCCGGGAGCGTGTTGCCCGTTCTACCTGGAGTTCCCGTAAGTTGGCTAGGCCTGCTGTGCTTTTACTTGGCGCCGAGTATCCCCTTTAACTGGACCTTTATCATCGTTACGGGTGTGGTTGCCATAGGTCTCTATGTTCTGGACTATGTGATTCCCGCGATGGGGACAAAGCGTTTTGGGGGGAGCAAGGCCGGTGCCTGGGGCACTACTATTGGCCTCGTGGTGGGTATCTTGGTGCCAATCCCCTTCGGTATATTGATCGGTCCCTTTCTAGGGGCGCTTATCGGCGAAATGGTCGTCAACAAAACAGAGCGAAAGCTTGCGTTCAAGGCAGCACTTGGCTCGTTTATCGGGTTTTTGGCCAGCACCTTCATCAAGTTTCTGGCAACGGTGGTTTACCTTGGGCTCTTTCTCTACAAGCTCTATGACTACCGCGACCTGATATTTTAGTAGAAGGAAATTTTATCTTTATAATTTGAATTTCGATTGCCCTTGGGGAGGTCCCCGTCGTATTTCCCCAAATAGAAAAAACCGAGACAGCGCTCTCCCTCGCCCAGTTGAATGTGCTCGTGCAAATAATCCTTAACCGAGGGGGAGCTCCAGTAACCGCCAATCTTCATATCGTGTGCGGTGAGCCAAAGGTTCTGTACGGCCATGGCTGTAGCCGCTATTTCTTCCCATTCAGGGATGGCACCCTTCGGGTCGCGTACCATACAAACCGCAAGGACGCACTGTGAACGGAGCGACTTTTCGAGTACCCGTTGGCACTTAAATTCGGAAGCGTTTTCGGTAATATCCTTATATGTCTGGGTGAGGAACGCCCCGAGGGCATCCTTAGCGTCACCGGTAAAAACCTTAAAGCGCCAGGGCTCAGTCTTTTTGTGCGTGGGCGCCCAGTTGGTGGCCTCCAATAGGACGTGCAGCTCGGATTCCGAGATTGGCTCCTCGTTGAATTGCTGCGGGTAAAGCGTGCGGCGCGATTTTATAAGGGATAGTACCATAGTTGTCAAGTTTCTCCAAAAGTACGGCTAATTGGCAAACCGCATCCCGAATATTAAAAAATAGTTAATACTTGCAATGTCAATAGTAATACTATTATATTTGCGTGTTGTTAATTCATAAATATATGAACGAACTATTGAAAAATTTAAGGGTCAACGTAAACGAGAAGATATTTCTCAAAGACCCCGAGACCTCTCAATTGGGTAAAAAGATAGTACAGAACAGTATATTACTTATCGACGAGTTGGGGTTCGATAATTTCACCTTCAAGAAATTGGGCCAGCGTATCGGCTCTAACGAAAGTTCAATCTACCGATATTTCGAAAACAAGCACAAACTCCTGCTCTACCTTACCTCCTGGTATTGGGGCTGGATTGAGTACAAGGTAGTACTTGCCACTAACAGCCTTGACCAACCTGAAAGAAAACTGCTCACGGCCATTGAGATCGTAGCCGCACCCGTGGTGCAAGATTCGGCCTATTCGCATATCAACGAAGCATTATTGAACAAAATCGTTATCAACGAATTTTCAAAATCGTATCTTACCAAAGAAGTTGACAAGGAGAACAAGGATGGCTATTTTTCCATTTACAAACGACTTATTACCCGGTTGCGAAACTTAATTTCCGAAGTGCGCCCAAATTATCGTTATCCCGCGAGCTTGGCGAGCACCATTGTAGAGGGGGTCATGCACCAGCATTTCCTAAAGGAACATTTTGTCCTGATTACCGATTGCAACGATGAGATTACCCCAGCTGAATTTTTTTGCCACCTAGCCTCCACCACCTTAAATCTATCAACAAATGAAGCCTAACCCAATGACTCCTTGGAGACGCCTGATAAACCTGCTGAAATTGGACCGCAGGGACGTGAAGCAGATTTTTTATTACGCCATATTTGCCGGGCTCGTGAATCTGTCGCTCCCATTGGGAATACAGGCAATCATTAACCTCATACAGGGTGCCCAGATTAGCACCTCCTGGATAATTCTGGTTATCCTCGTTACTGCAGGTGTGGCTTTCGTGGGAATTTTACAGTTGATGCAGTTCCGAATTACCGAGAACATTCAACAAAAAATATTTACACGGTCCTCATTCGAGTTTGCCTACCGGTTTCCGAAGATCAAGATGAGCGAGCTCCGAAATTTCTATCCCCCAGAACTGGCCAATCGCTTTTTCGACACCTTGACGGTCCAGAAAGGAATTACCAAGATCCTGCTTGACTTTCCGGCGGCCCTGCTCCAAATTTTGTTTGGCCTTATCCTACTTTCTTTTTACCATCCTTTTTTCATTATATACGGCATCCTCCTTTTGGTGCTTATCTATATCATATTTAAGTATACCGCCCGCCGAGGGATGGAAACAAGCTTGGAGGAATCGAAACACAAATACCGCATCGCGCATTGGATCCAGGAAATTGCACGATCGGTCATTAGCTTCAAATTATCTGGCAAGACGCAGCTGGCCATGAACAAGAGCGACGCATTGGTAACGCAGTACCTAGATGCTCGCGAAAGTCACTTTAAGGTATTGGTGCTCCAGTTTATACAAATGATCACCTTCAAAACGTTGGTTACCGCCGGGCTTTTATTAATTGGGGGAATTTTGGTACTTAACCAAGAAATGAACATCGGGCAGTTCGTTGCCGCGGAAATCATCATTCTTTTAATTATAAACGCGGTTGAAAAATTAATCCTTCGCTTAGAGTCCTTTTACGACGTACTTACCTCGCTCGAAAAGATGGGACAGGTGGTAGACAAGGAATTGGAGTCGCAAGAGGGTAGCAATCCGTTCGACGAGGTAACTAGCTTTCAAGTGGAGCTGGATCAGGTTGGGTACCGGGTTTCCAAATCGAAAAGGCAACTTCTATATAATATCAATCTCCGGCTAGACCAAACGTCTCGGGTGGTAATACAAGGGCCCAGTGGCTCGGGTAAATCAACCCTCCTTCACCTAATATCAGGT
>NZQO01000048.1 GCA_002693605.1 Flavobacteriaceae bacterium | reverse complement strand
GCGTGCCGTCGATCGTTTCGGCATGGTTCACAAAGCCGTTCTCATCGGTGGGATGGTCGGCAAAGACCGCGCGGAAATTGGCGCGGTTGTCGTGGTTGCCGATCATCAGCCGCACCGGAATGGGCAAGCCCTGCAGCGCGTCGCGCAGTGCCGCATAGGCCGCCGGTTCGCCCCAATGGGCGAGATCGCCGGTGATCACGATCCGCGCCGCATCGGCGTGATCGGCAAGGATATGGCGCAGCGCCCGGTCAAAGCGCGCATGGGGGTCGTGGCCGCCCATCTCTTCGCCCGGAACGGTGAGATGGATGTCGGAAATATGGATGATTTTCATAAGAGTGCCTGTGTGGAAAACGGCCGCGCACGGGGCTGCGCGCGGCCGGGTCAGGGGATGGCTCAGCCGTTCGGCAGAAGGTCGGAAACTTCTTCAACCAGCTCTTGCTGCAGCTCTTTCATATCGGTGGCATCGCCAGTGACGATACGTTCGATCCCGTCATAGATCACCTGCGTGATGGCGAGACCGTTGTCGCCGGGATAGGCCAGCCAGTCGCGCAGCAGCGGAAGCTGATCCACAGCGGTTTTCTTGTTCGGATTGGCCTCGTAGAAATCAGCGAGGATCACTTCGTTGGCGGCCTTGTTGGGCGGCATGTAGCCGGTGGTCTTGGCCACTTCGGCGGCGCCTTCGCCCGAGGTGATGAACTTGATCCAGGCCCAGGCGGCCTCTTGCACCTTGGGATCGTCCGAGGTCGAGGTCAGCACCGCGGCATTGCCCCCGGCAGGCAGGCCCCTGGGGGTCTCGCCCATGCCCGGAAAGGCCCCGGTGACCAGCTCGAAATCGCTCTGGCTGCGTTCGACCGCGCCAAGCGCCGAGGTCGACCAGAACATCATGCCGATCTCACCGGCGGCAAAGGACGACAGCGCCGCTTTCCATTCGATGTTCTGCATGTCGCATTTGGTAAAGATCTCTTGCATCTGCTCGAGCGCGGCCAGCGCCTCGGGACTGTCGAGCGCCATGCGGCCATTGTCGACGATGGGCTTGTCCTGGCTCCACATCAGCGCCTGCAGGAACCAGTTGCCAGTGACGCTCCAGCCCCAGAAGATCGGGTTGTCCACGCCATTGGCCTTCATCTTTTCACAGACGGTGATCACCTCGTCCCAGGTGGCGGGCAGGCTTTCGACCCCGGCGGATTTCATCATGTCCATGTTGTAATACCCGACCGGCAGCGAGACCGAAAAGGGCAGCCCATAGACCGCGTCATCAAAGGTCGACAGCGACAGCATCGCGTCGTGATAGCCGTCCTTGGCGAAATCCGCCTCCTTGGCGATGAACGGCTCGAGGGATTTGGCGATGCCCTTCTCGACAAGGATCTGCTGGCGGTTGAGGCCCTGCATGGTCACGTCAGGCAAGGTGCCCGAAACCGCTTCGCGCAGGATCGTGTTGGTGCCGTCTTCGTAGGATTCGTAGGTGGCGCGGAATTTCACGTCGATGTTCGGATGCTTCTCTTTGAAGGCCGGCATCATCGCCTCATAGGTGACGTCGAACAGGTGGCTGTAAGAATAGGCGAATTCGATGGTCACATTGTCCTGGGCCATCGCGGTGCTGGCACTCAGGGCCAACGCCATTGCGGAGATAGTGGGTTTCATGATTGATGTCCTCTCAGTCCTGACTTGGAGCGTTTGCGTTTGGCGATGCACGCTCCGGGGAGATCCCTCGCGGGATGGTGGGCGGGTGCGGGGCAACCCGCACCCAAAACTCATTTCATGCCGTTCAGCGTGATCCCTTCGATGAAACGCTTCTGCGCCAGAAGGAAGGCAACGATCAGCGGCGTGACGATCACCGTGGCGGTGGCCATCATCGGCCCGAAATCGGACCCGTCGCCGCCGCCCTTGAACTCACGCAGCCCGAGCGGTGGGGTGAACAGGTCGCGATTGCCGGTGACCACGATGCGCGGCCAGAAATAATCGTTCCAATGGGCCACGACCGAAAAGATGGCGAAGGCCAGAAGCGCCGGAATCGCGGTCGGCAGCATGACGCGCCAGACGATGGCAAACTCGCCCATCCCGTCCATCCGCGCCGCATCGATGAGATCATCGGGCACGGTCATAAAGAACTGCCGCATGAGAAAGATGCCAAAGACCGAAATCGACCACGGCACCACCAGCGCCGCATAGGTGTTGGTCAGCCCGATCTTGGCGAGCAGGATATAGAGCGGCAGCGCAATGGCATGGACCGGGATCAGCAGGCAAAAGAGCACCAGCCCAAACACCGCCTCGCGCCCCCAGAACCGCAGCTTGGCCAGCGCATAGGCGGCGGGCAGCGCCACCACCACCTGCAACAGAAAAATCGAGGCGGTGACGAGCACCCCGTTGAGCAGATAGCGCAGCAGCGGCGCTTCGGTGAAGGCCTTGGTGTAGTTGAAAACCACCGGCCGCATGGCGCAATCTGCCTCTGCCTCGGCCATGATCTGGTCGCGGATGTCACGGTCGCTCTGCCCGGGAAACCGGGGGGCGGCGGCAGCAATCTCGTCACGGCTCGGATCGCGCAGCTTGACGCAATGCTCATCGACCATGAGTTCCTGTCGGCCAAAGAACCCGCCTTCGCCGCGGTCAATCTCGCCGGGGGATTTGAAGGAATAGCTGACCATCATGTAGAAGGGCGCGATGACGATGATCACTCCAAGGATCAGGATCAGATGTTTCCACCAGTCGCGGGTCATCAGTAATGCACCTTTCGTTCCACCAGCCAGCGCTGGATCAGGGTCAGGACCATGACGAAGAGCAGAAACAGCATGGTGATGGCCGAGCCGATGCCGATCAGATTCTGCTGCACGCCTTTCTCGAAAATGGCGAACATCATCACATAGGTTGACTTGTTGGGGCCGCCGCCCTGCGGCCAGAAGGCCTCGATCGTGTCGAACACCTGAAACGCCCGGATGCAGGTGATGGTGACGACAAAGACCGTCGTCGGCCCGAGCGCCGGCCATGTCACCAGCCAGAACCGCGCCCAGCCGGACCGCGCCCCGTCCATCTCGGCCGCATGGTAGAGCTCGCGATGCACGCTGGTCAGCCCGGCGAGATAGAGCACCATGTTGAACCCAAACCCCTGCCAGATGCCGATGAAGCAGATCACCCAGATCGCATAGCGCTGATCCCCGAGCCAAACGGGAAACCGCTCGGCACAGCCATGGGCCATGAAGGGCCAGATCCGTTCGAGAAACGTGCCGCAACCCATCTCCAGCGTGCGGTTGATCATCCCGATCGACGGGTGCAGCATGAATTCCCAGGCGATGGCCATGGCGAGAAGCGTCGCCATCACCGGCAGGAAATAGATCGTCTTATAGAGCTCGCGAAACCGGCCCAGCGAATTGATGAGCAGGGCCGCCCCAAGCCCGAGACCAACAGAGATCGGCACCACCGTCACCACATAGGTCAGCGTGGCGAGGAACATCTTTTCATAGGTCGAGCGGGTGAAAAGCTTCTCATAATTGTCGAAGCCGACCCAGTCGAAACCGCTGTTGCCCAAGGAATAATTGGTAAAGGACAGGAAGGCGGCGATGCTCACGGGCGCGAGCAGCAACAGCACCATCAGCCCAAGCGCGGGCCCGGTCAGAACCCAGGCGGCGCGGCTTTGCCGGATGGCCCGGCGCGGCGCGCGTGCGGGTTTGGCCGTGGTCTTGGCGGCGGTCTTGGCGGTGGTGGTGGGATCAATGGCCGCCATCTCAGGCCACCTCGGACGGGGCACTGGCCGTCTGCACGACCTGGCGCAACCGGGCGCCCGCGCTGTCAAAGAGAAGCGCCTTGTCACGGTCGAAATCGAGCGACACGGCGCTGCCGAGCGCCAGCGCACCGCGCTGTTCGGGGCCCACCCGCAAGGTGAGACGCTGATCGAGCCCGGTGAGGGCGATCTGCACGAAAAGCTCAGAGCCGAGGTTCTCGCGATGCATCACATGGCCATGGATCGGCGCCTCCGGCCCGGCCAGCCGCAGCGCCTCGGGGCGCAACCCGAGCGAAGCGATGCCCTTGCCGCCTCGGTGCAGCATCAGGTCGAGCGGACGATCCATCAGGATCAGCCGCCCGTCCTCGGCAATCTCGACCGGCAGGATGTTGATCTTGGGCGAGCCGATGAATTCGGCCACCTCGATCCGGTCGGGATCGTCATAGACCACATCGGGCGGCGCGCATTGCAGGATGCGCCCGCCCATCATCACCGCGATCCGATCGGACATGGTCATCGCCTCGACCTGATCATGGGTGACATAGACAAAGGTCGCGGCAAGCCGGCGGTGCAGCTCGGCAATCTCGGCCCGTGTCTGCACCCGCAGCTTGGCATCGAGATTGGACAGCGGCTCGTCCAGAAGAAACGCCGCCGGCTCGCGGACAAGCGCACGGCCCAGTGCCACGCGCTGGCGCTGCCCCCCCGAGAGCTGCCCAGGCTTGCGGTCGAGAAGATGCGCGATTTCGAGCATCTCGGCGGCCTGCGCCACCTGCTGTCCGATGTCGCGGCTTTGGGCGCGAGCGCCGGGCAGCAGGCGCCCGACAAGCGGCAGGCGCTGCAGGCTGTTCAACCGCCGCATCCTGAGCGGAACCGCTATATTCTCGCCGACACTGAGATGCGGGTAGAGCGCATAGGATTGGAACACCATCGACAGGTTGCGGTCGGCGGCGCGCTGGCCCGCGACCGACTGGCCACCGATGCAGATGTCGCCGCTGCTCTGGTCCTCGAGACCGGCGATGATGCGCAGCAAGGTGGATTTGCCACAGCCCGACGGGCCGACAAGCGACACGAATTCGCCATCGGCAATGTCGAGCGACACCCCCTTGAGCACCTCGGTCTCGCCAAAGCGTTTGGTCACGTTCTCGATACTCAGCCCGGCCATCTGATTCCTCCATCTGCTCCGGGCGGTGTAGGCAATCGACCTTTCACTTTTGTGACGTCATATTAGTGAAACTAATCGTCGCTAAGGCTGGCCTCCAAACTGGAGGAGCCGCGATGCGCGCCAATCATCATCAATTCGTCGCCTTCGCCTATGTGGTGCGCGAGGGCAGTTTCTCGGCCGCCGCCACCCGGCTCGGGGTGACGCAATCGGCGGTCACGCAACATGTGGCCAAGCTTGAAAAGCAAGTCGGCTCGCCCTTGCTCTTTCGGAACCGCGAGGGCGTGTCGCTGACCCGGACGGGCGAGGAATTCTATGATCTCGCCGACCGGCTGGTGACGCTCGACACGGCAATCACCGAGCGGCTCGAAGGGTTTGAGGCGATGGAGCGCGGCCATATCAAGATCATCGCCAACGCGCCGCTGCCTGCGCTCCGCGCGATTAGCCAGTTCCGTCAGGCCTATCCGGATGTGGAAATCGATTTCGCCCTCTATGCCTGGAGCACCGCCACGCGGCTCTTGCGCGAACGGCGGGCGGATGTCGGGCTCATCACCGATCCGCCCCGCTCGGAAGACTGGGAACGGGTCTCGATCCTCAAGGCGCGCTACGTCGCCTATCTCTTGCCCTCGTCCCCCCTGGCACGCCGCGACCTGCTGCATTTCCGCGATCTGATCGACGAGACGATCATCCTGCCGGAAACCGGCTCGCTGACCGAACGGGTGGTGCGCGAGGCGCAGGTCAAACATGGAATCCGCTTTCCCCGGACGATCACCATGACGACCTTTCCGCTGATGTGCGAGGCGGTGTTTCAGGGCGCGGGGATCGCGCTTTTCCTCGCCAACAGTGGCCTGATCTCGCGCGGGTTGGTCGAAGTGCCGGTGGCCGAGCTGTCGGCCAGCCATGAAACCGCCGTCATCGCCCCCAAAGACCGGGCGCGCCTGCGGCTGGTAAAAGCCTTCATCGAAATCGCCTCCTCGCTGGATTTCAGATAGCACGGCGCTATTCGGGCCCTCGCATCTGACGCGCCAAGGCAACCGCCACGTAGCGGTTCCGCAAGGGTATCACCGGATTGAAACCCGCCGAATCACTGCTTCTCTTCTCGCAGCTCTGAGCGGCCATCCCCGACAGACGCGTCAGTGCAGCGTCGTTCAACACCTTTCCTCAGCCAAGTGCGCCTCATATAATTCCAAAATATTATCAATGTTGTTTTATTTAACAAAATAGGTGACAAAAAGTTCTCCTCTGGCTTAGCTCCTCGTTAATGCTGACACGTCCGGTGGCCCATCGCCTCTCGCCGACCGGCCTGCCCATATGGAGGAATGAAAATGAAACCTACGGCCTCTCACTTCGGTCCTCATCATTCATCGCAACCGCTCGCCTTGCCGACCCGCCGGTTCGTTCTGTCTGGGGCGGCCGGTGCCGGGCTCGTGGCCGGGGGCGTCGGGCTTTGGGGAGCGGCACAGGCCCATGCCGCGACGCCGAAACGCGGCGGGCATTATCGGGTCGGCATTCATGAGGGAAACAGCTCCGACTCCCTCGATCCGCGCCTGACCAACGGTGTCTGCATGATCCAGCTCAACCATACGATCCGCAATTATCTGACCGAGATTGCCGCCGACAATACGGTAGTTCCCGAACTGGCAGAAAGCTGGGATGTCTCCGATGATGCCACCACCTGGGTGTTCAATATTCGGCGCGCCGTAGAGTTTCACAACGGCAAAACGCTGACCGCCCGGGACGTCGTGGATTCGTTGAAATACCACCTCCAGGAAGGTTCTCAATCGCCTGGCAAACCGCTTCTCGACGGGGTGGTGTCGATCGCCGAGGATGGTGAGAACCGCGTGCGGATCGTACTTTCCGAAGGCAATGCCGATCTGCCCTATATCCTGACGGACTATCATTTCGTGATCCTGCCCTCGGATGGTGGCGGAGGCTTGGACACGTCCGGGGTCGGCACCGGCCCCTATGTGCTCAAGTCTTTCAAGCCGGGCCAGAGCATGGAGATGGAGCGCAATCCCAACTATTTCAAATCAGACCGGGCCCATTTCGACGCGGTCACGTTTCTCGTGCTCAATGACAGCAACGCCCGGACCAGCGCTCTTCTCACCGGGGAAATTGACGTCGATAGCCAGGTCGATGCGAAAACGCTCGGATTTCTCCAGCGGGACAAGCGCGTCGTCGTGGACAATGTCCCGAGCGGTGCGCATTGCACGATCCCCATGCATGTGACCCAAGCCCCGTTTGACGACCCCGATGTCCGGCTTGCGCTCAAATATGCCATCGACCGACAGGATATCGTCGACAAGGTGATGGGCGGTGCGGCGGCCCTGGGCAATGACCATCCGATCGGGCCCTCAATGCCCTATTACACCGACATCGAACAGCGCAGCTATGACCCGGACAAAGCCCGCTTTCACCTGAAGAAAGCTGGACGGCAGGATCTCTCGATCACATTGGCAGCGAGTGACGCAGCCTTTCCCGGCGCGCTCGACATGGCCACCCTGTTCCAAGCCTCGGCCAAAGCCGCGGGCATCGACATCACGCTCGCGCGAAAGCCGGCCGATGGATACTGGTCCGAGGTATGGCTGAAAGAGCCCTTTTGCGTGGCCTCCTGGGGGGCACGCCCGACGCCCCATGTCATGTTCTCACTGGGGTACAAAGGCGGGTCCGAATGGAACGAAAGCAAATGGGACAATCCCACATTTAACACCCTGCTCGGTCAGGCCAAATCCGAACTGGACGATCAAAAGCGCGGCGCGCTCTATGCAGAGATGATGGGACTGTGTCGCGACGATGGCGGCACCATCGTGCCCTTCTTTACCAATCGCGTGTCGACGCGCGGCAAGCATGTGCAGCATCCCGAACAGATTTCGGGCAATTGGCAGCTCGACGGAGCGCGGTCCGCCGAGCGATGGTGGTTCGCGTAACATCAACGCCCAACATTGATCTGCCGCCGTGCTTCTGGTGGCGGATCATTAGCTGGCTCATTTCTGCCTCTGGCTTTCGTGGCGCGTCCAGAAGTCTGTATACCACTCGCGATGCGCCCGCGCCTCTGCCTTGAGCCAATCAGCGAATATGGCCAGCGTGCCGTCCACCGAAAGGTTGGCCGGGAAGACAAGGTAATAGGCATGCGGCGAGGCCAGCCGCGTCGCAAAGGGACAGATCAACCGACCTGTTTCCAGATAGGGCCGCGTAGAGACCTCATCGCCGATGGTGACGCCCATGCCCTGGGCGGCGGCTTCGAGACAGAAAGAGGTTTGATTATACACCCGCCCCGCCGAGGGGTCGAAATCGGTGAGCCCCTCTGCGGCGAGAAATGATGACCACAGCGATGTCGTCCGGTCATGGATCAACATGTCCTTGTTCAGATCCGACATACGGGGCGGTCGTCCGAGGTGCTCGAAGAATTCAGGCGCCGCGACCGGGAAGAGGCGGTTGGTAAACAACAGTTCGAATTTGCATCCCTGCCATCCGCCGCTGCCCCAGACCACGGCGCATTGATAATCGGTCTCGGGCGGATCGGACACTGCCACCTCCCCCGTGAGCGATATGCGCACCCCGGCATTCTCAAGCTCAAAGGCAAAGAGCCGCTGCAACAGCCAAAGCTGGATAAAATCCGCATCGGCGACAAAGGTGATCTGCTGTGGCTTGCCGGTGTTGATGCTGGTCAGACGCTGCATGAGCTGGGTAAAAGCGCCGCTTGCGGCAAGAGCGACCTCGCGACCGAATGGCGACAGAGCGATATTCTTGTGCTGGCGGATAAAGAGAGGCTGGCCCAGTGAGTCTTCCAGGTGCGCAATATGTTTGCTGACCGCCGACTGGGAAATGCCCAGCTCTTCGCCAGCGCGGGTAAAATTCTCATGCCGCGCGGCGACCTCGAACACGCGCAGTGCGTTCAAATTCGGCATCTTCCGTCGCATCATTCCTAAACCTCCTGCACTCGATGAGTTTTTTGAATTTGCAAGATTTTTTCTCATATGCCAACTGGAAAGAAGGAGGTCCCAAATGGCTCAGCTCTTTCCCTTTACCGATCCGCTCGCCGCCCAGGAGAAGTCTCCGCTCGAGATCGTCCGCGGCGATGGATGCACCGTGATCGATGCGCAAGGACAGACCTACCTCGACGCTGTCGCGGGTCTTTGGTGCGCGTCGCTCGGGTTTACCAACGCGCGGCTCACGGCGGCGGCTCAGCAGCAATTCGAGACGCTCGGTTACTACCATAGTTTCATGGGACGCACGCCCGCCATCGCCAACCGCCTGTCGGAGAAGCTTGCAGCCCTTCTGCCAGATCCGCTGACACATGTTCTCTATGGCTGCTCCGGATCAGACGCTGTTGAGACCGCCGCAAAGCTGGTGCGCTATTACCAAAACGCGCGCGGCTTAAGTGACAAGAAACGCATCATCGCCCGCGAAGGGGCCTATCATGGTTCAGGCAATGTCAGCGCGGCGCTAACAGCGATGTCCTACTGTCACGATGGCTTTGACACCCCGGCGTCACAGGTGCTGCGCACCGGCCGGCCGCATTACCTCCGGGATGCCGAGCCAGGCGAAACAGAAATTGCCTTCGCGAAACGGCGGGCCCGAGAGCTCAACGCGCTCATCGAACGCGAAGATGCGGGCACAATTGGCGCCTTTATTGGCGAGCCTGCCATGGGCGCGGGAGGTGTACTCCTGCCGCCCGAGGGCTATTGGGCCGAGATCCAGAACGTTCTCGCCCGGCATGACATCTTGCTCATTGCGGATGAAATCATAACGGGATTTGGCCGCACCGGGCGCTGGTTCGGCTGTCAGAGTTTTGGCATCGAACCCGATATGATGACCATGGCCAAGCAGCTGTCGGCCTCTTTCTTTCCGATCTCGGCCGTTGCCATGTCGCAAAAGGTCCATGATACAATCGCGCGTCAGGCACATGATCTTGGTCTCTTCGGACATGGGTTCACCTATGGCGGGCATCCTGTTGGGGCCGCGGTCGCTTTGGAAACGCTCGCGATCTATGAAGAGATGGATCTTGAGCAGCATGTCGGCCGACTGTCGGACATGTTGGCGGAGAGGCTCTCGGGGCTTCGCACCCATCCGCTGGTGGCCGAGATCCGGGTGAAAGGGCTCCTCGCCGCCGTCGAGCTCGGCCCCAAAGGCACAGAAGACGGGCTTGGCACACGGGTCACCGAAGAGGCCGCCGCCCGCGGTGTCTTTTTCCGGTCTATCGGCAATGTCATCGCCATCAGCCCGGCCTACACGATCTCAGGCGCCGAACTGGACCAGATAGCCACCACGCTCGCCGAGGCGGTCGAGGCCACCTATCGTGGTCAAACAAAGCAGCCCGAAAAAGAAGCGGCGCAGCCATGAGCGACGATACCTTATGTGATCTGACGGCCAGCGAGGCATCAGAGCTGTTTCGCAAACGGACGCTTTCGCCCGTCGAGTTGATGACGGCCGTGATACGGCGCGCGGAAGCAACAGAGCCCGCAATATCGGCCTTTACCTACACCCATTTCGACGCGGCGCTAGAGGCGGCGCGCGAGGCCGAAACCCGCTTCATGCGGGGCGAGGCGCGTGGCCTTGGTACCTTGTCCGGCCTGCCTGTGGCGGTCAAGGATTCCGGCGAGATCGCAGCCATGCCCAATTCCATGGGTTCGCTGGCCTACAAGGATCACATCGCCAAACGCACGTCCCTGGCCAATGCGCGTGTCGTGGAGGCCGGTGCAATCGTTCATGCCAGAACCGCCACGCCGGAATTTTCCTGCGCCGTGACCTGCCATTCACGCCTTTGGGGCGTCACCCGTAACCCGCACAACACCGAATACTCTCCCGGAGGGTCATCTGGTGGCAGCGGTGCCTGTCTGGCCGCGGGCAGCGCAATCCTGGCCACCGGCTCGGACATCGCGGGATCCATCCGCATACCTGCATCCTGTTGCGGAGTGGTCGGGTACAAGCCGCCCCATGGCCGCATCCCGATGGATGCGCCGTTCAATCTTGATCGCTACTGCCACGCCGGACCAATGGCCCGCAGTGTTGCGGACACGATCATGCTGCAAAATGTCATGGCCGGCCCTCATCCCGCGGATTGCACGAGCCTCAGTGCCGCGACACCGATTTCCGAAGTAGGGCGCGGGCTTAAGGGCTTCCGCATCGCGGCCTCATTCGACCTCGGCTTCTACGAGGTGGATCCCGATGTGCGCGCGAACATGGCCCAGGCGCTCGATCTCTTTCGGGATTTGGGATGTCAGGTCGAAGAGGTGAACCTGCCTTGGACGACCGCCTTGGAACAGGCCGCTCTCACCCATCTCACCCATATATTCGGGGCCTCCATTGCGGCCGACATGGAGGGGCGCGAGGATATGATGACAGGCTATGCCCGCGCTTTTGCCGAAGGCTCGCGCGGCACCTCCGCGCGGGACCATCTGCGGGGCCTCGAGGTTGAGGCCCGGAGCGGCGCGGAATTCGGGGCTCTGATGGAGAGTTTCGATCTCTTGATCTGCCCGACCACCGCCTTGCCCTCTGTTCCCGCCATCTTTGATCATTCGACAGATCAGCTCACAATAAATGGCACGCAGGTGGACCCGTTTCTCGGCTGGGTGATGACCCCGGCCTTCAATATCCTGAGCGCCTGCCCAGTGCTCGCGGTGCCCTCCGGGCGCAGCCGCAGCAACGTGCCAACAGGCATTCAGATCGTCGGCAAAGCGCTGCAAGAGCAACGGGTGTTCGACGCGGGCTTGGCCTATGAGCAGGCCTGCGGCGGTTTCAGGAGGGTTCGGACGGGCTAAACAGAACGGGCCACCCTACCGGTGACCTTGCGCAACAG
>NZQO01000047.1 GCA_002693605.1 Flavobacteriaceae bacterium | reverse complement strand
GCTCGTCTTCGTAAACGTTAAATTTATCACCCGCCTGCGGTGCACCATCCAGACCCAGTATGGAAACCGGCGTTGATGGACCCGCCACGGTAATATTATTACCCCGTTCGTCTTGCATAGCCTTCACTTTACCGTGATGCTGTCCTGCAAGCACGTAGTCGCCAATCTTGAGCGTTCCGCCCTGTACCAGCACGGTTGAAACGTATCCACGACCTTTGTCGAGGTAAGCCTCTACCACGGTACCATTCGCGAAGCGATTTGGGTTGGCTTTTAATTCTAGCAATTCGGCCTCGAGGAGTACTTTTTCAAGAAGTTCCTTTACGCCTTGTCCAGTCTTAGCGGAAATATCGTGCGATTGGATCTTACCGCCCCAATCTTCAACCAGTAAGTTCATACTTGCAAGCCCTTCCTTGATTTTTTCAGGATTGGCGGTTGGCTTATCTACCTTGTTAATGGCAAATACGATAGGCACCCCGGCTGCCTGTGCGTGACTGATGGCCTCTTTCGTTTGAGGCATGATATCGTCATCGGCAGCGATTACGATAATAGCCAAATCTGTTACCTGGGCACCCCTTGCCCGCATCGCGGTAAAGGCTTCGTGACCCGGAGTATCGAGGAAGGCTATTTTCTGCCCGTTTTCCAATTCGACCCCGTAGGCTCCAATATGTTGTGTAATGCCACCAGATTCGCCCGCTATAACATTCTCTTCGCGCACATAATCCAGTAACGAAGTTTTACCGTGGTCTACGTGGCCCATAACGGTAACGATTGGTGCCCGTGGCTCTAAATCTTCGGGAGCATCTTGCTGTCTCGGTTTCGATTCTTCAATATCGGCCGTTACGAATTCCACTTCAAATCCAAACTCATCGGCTACGATAGAAAGCGTTTCAGCATCGAGACGCTGGTTCATCGTCACCATCATACCCAACGACATACACGCAGAAATAACCTTGGTTACCGGCACGTTCATCATCGTGGCAATCTCGCTTACGGTAACAAATTCGGTTACCTTCAATAGGCTACTTGCCTGTTCTTGTTGTGCCAGTTCGTCCTCAGTTTTCTGACGGTGGCTATCACGCTTTTCGCGACGGTACTTGGCGCCTTTCCCCTTAGAGGATTTCCCCTGAAGTTTTTCGAGGGTCTCGCGTACCTGCTTTTGTACTTCTTCTTCGCTAGGCTCTTCTTTGGGAGCTTGCGTGCGGCCCTTGCGGCCCTTATTATTTTTGAAATTGCCTCCGCCTTTGGCAGTGTCCTTAGTGATGCGGCGCCTTCTGCCTCGCTTGTTCTTGTCGTCGTCCTTCTTGTCCTTTTTCTTTTCGGGTTTCTTGAACTTTGAAAGATCGATCTTCTCGCCCGTGAAGTTGGGACCATCCAATTTCTTGTACTGTGTAGTTACGGTATCAGATTTTTCTGGGGTCGCTTCCTTCGGCTGTTCTGCTTTTGGGGCGTCTGCTTTTTTCTCTTCCTTAGCTTCTAACTTGGCCTCTGTCTTGGCCTCTGTTTTAGGTGTCGGTGCCTCGGCCTTTGCAGCTGGCTTTTCCTCTTCCTTAGCCGCGGGCTCAGGTTTCGCGGCCTCCTTTGGAGCTTCCGCTATGGGTTTTTCCTCTTGTGCGGGCTCGGGTTTTTCTTCGGCCGTGACTTCAGCAGGTTTTTCTTCCTTCTTCTTGCCGGCAGCATCTAGGTCTATTTTCCCAACCTGCTTAGGTCCACTTAGTTTGGCTTCGGCCTTTATAACAGTTGAGGCTTCCCTACGCTCTTTCTCCTCCTGCTCGCGCTCGCGGGCCAAGCGCAGCTCTTCCTTTTCCTTGCGCTTTTCCTCGCCCACTTCCTTGGACTCGATTTTTTTGCTCTTATCGGTTTGAAATTCGTCAAAAAGCACTTGGTATTCTTCTCCCGAGATTTTGGTGGTAGGACGTGCGTCCACCTCGTACCCCTTGGAACTAAGGAATTCCACGGCACGGTCCAGCGAAATGTTGAATTCGCGCAGTACTTTGTTGAGCCTCATTGTTTTTACTTCAGCCATATAAATGCTATCCTGTGATTCTTTTAAATTATGCGTAAAAATAGGTAAACTTTTTACTACTCTTCAAATTCTTCTTTCAATATACTGATTACCTCGCGGATGGTTTCCTCCTCTAGGTCGGTACGTTGTACCAAATCGGCAATATCGTATTCGAGCACACTTTTGGCGGTGTCGAGGCCAATTTTCTGGAATTCGGAGATTACCCACTCATCGATTTCATCTGAGAATTCCTTTAATTCTACATCTTCTTCAGCTCCTTCGCGCAGCACATCGATCTCGTAACCAGTTAACTGTCCAGCAAGGCGAATGTTGTGCCCGCCGCGGCCAATTGCCTTCGATACTTCCTCGGGGCGCAAGAGCACCTCGGCGCGTTTTCTTTCCTCATCGATCTTGATAGAGGTTACCTTAGCCGGGCTAAGGGCGCGCGTTATGAACAACTGCAGGTTGTTGGTGTAGTTTATCACATCAATATTCTCGTTGCCAAGCTCGCGTACAATTCCGTGTATACGGCTTCCCTTCATACCCACACAGGCACCAACGGGATCGATACGATCATCGTACGAATCTACCGCTACCTTCGCCTTTTCACCGGGAATGCGCACTACTTTCTTAACGGTAATGAGGCCGTCGAAGACTTCCGGGATTTCTTGCTCGAAGAGTTTTTCTAGGAACAAGGGCGAAGCTCGAGACATGATAATCGCGGGCTTGTTGCCCTTAAGCTCAACGCTTTCAATGATGCCGCGCACATTATCTCCCTTGCGGAAGAAATCGGACGGAATCTGCTTGTCCTTCGGAAGGATTATCTCATTGCCCTCATCGTCAAGCAAGATAACCGCACGGTGGCGAATGTGGTGCACCTCAGCGGTGTAAATATCGCCCTCAAGCTCCTTGAACTGCTTGTAAATATTGGTGTTATCGTGCTCGTGTATCTTAGAGATCAAGTTTTGGCGCAGTGCCAGGATGGAACGGCGACCAAGGTGTATTAGCTTTACCTCTTCGGAAACATCTTCCCCAATCTCAAAGTCGGGCTCGATCTTGCGGGCCTCGGTAAGTGAAATTTCCTCGTTCTCGTCCTCTACCTCGCCATCGGCCACGACCACACGGTTTCTCCAAATCTCCAAATCGCCCTTGTCGGGGTTGATGATTATATCGAAATTATCGTCACTTCCGTATTTTTTCTTCAGGGCATTTCTGAAAACGTCTTCCAGTATCGCCATCAGCGTTACTCTGTCAATGAGCTTATCATCCTTAAATTCTGAAAAAGAATCAATTAACGCTAAGTTTTCCATATCATCAATTAATTAAAATGTTATCATCACTTTTGCTTCGGCAATATCGCCGTAAGAAAGCACCGCTTCCTTTTCCACCGTGTGCCTTCCCTTGCCCACCGGCTTGGGCTCGCGTACCTTCCAATGCAGGGTTACCGCCTCTTCGGTAGCGTTGGCTATGTCTCCTTCAACCGTCTTGCCATCGTTGGTGCGTACCTTCAGCTTGCGCCCCACGTTTTTCTTGTATTGCCGCGGACTTACCAACGGTTCTGAAACGCCGGCACTCATTACCTCTAATGAAAAGTCCAGCTCTTCGCGGTCTAGGTTGTGCTCTATCTCGCGGCTCACGCTCATGCAGTCCTCTACGGTAACGCCCTCGTCGCCATCGATGACCACCTGTATGTGGTTGGCCTCGGAAATGTTAAGGTCAAGAAGGAAAAGTGACGGATTGTTATCCAAAGCTTGTTGCAGTAGCTGTTCTACTTTCTCGCGCATAAAAAATTTTTCTATAAAAAGAGGGGACTTTTCGTCCCCTCGGCTAGTTGCTTGAGTAATTTGGTGCAAATATACTACATTTTTTAGTATTAAAAAAACCGGAGCTACGTGTTTTATTTTTGTATCTTAATGGTACTAAATAACTTCCTTAATACGACCGCTTCATGAAACGAATCTTAGTTCCTACCGATTTTTCCGTACAAGCAGAGAACGCCCTGAAGGTTGCCGCGCAACTGGCAGCACGGCACGCTAGCGCCATTTACCTGTTGCACTCGGTAGAGATGCCCCTGCACCTGGCCACTTCGGCAAATGCCGGCAGCCTTCCGCAGTCCATCTACTTCATAAAATTGGCCGAACAGCATTTCTCTGAGTTGCTGGAAAAACCATACCTACAGGATCTTGAAATTCACGAGGCCATAGGCAACGACGAGATCTATGAAGACATCAAGAAAGCCGTTACCGCCAACGACATCGACCTCATCGTGATGGGATCGCACGGCGCAAGTGGTTTCAAGGAAATGTTCGTGGGAAGCAATGCCGAAAAGGTGGTTCGCACCTCCGATATCCCCGTGCTGGTCATTAAAAATGAGCATCCCGATTTCCAGGTCAAGGATTTTGTGTTCGCCTCAGACTGTTCCGATGAGTGTAAGGCACCCTTCCAAAAAGCATATGCCTTCGCCAATAGCCTGGGCGCAAAGACGCATTTGCTCTATATCAATACGCCGGCTGGATTTAAGACAAGTACCCAAGCCTACAAAATGATGGAAAAGTTCATAGACGGGCTCGACCTTACAAATGTCGCCCTTCACGTGTACAATGACGGGTCGGTGGAAAAAGGGATCCTTTCCTTCGCGCGGGAACAGCACGCCGATATGATAGGAATGAGTACCCACGGAAGAAAGGGGCTATCGCACTTTTTCAACGGAAGTATAAGCGAAGATTTAGTGAACCACGCCAAAATGCCCATAATTACGTTTAAAATATAATGCACTTAGCGGCAATATTAGTAGCCCTTACCTTAATTGCCTGCGGTAGTCCCAACGGCAATCGCGAAAAAACGGTCATTGGCCCGCCTACCGCGCCCCCTGAGAGTGTCCGTACCCCTGTGACCACCATTCCGGAAACAGCGGTAACGGGAAACTTCGACCCTACTGCAGCGGCCTTTTACGCCTATGTGGGCGCGGTTGACCATGAAAATGCCGTAACCACTATACAGTTTCAGCAGGACAAATACGAGAGCATAACAGTGCCCAAAACTTATGGTGGACAGTTGAAGTTGCTGCAACTTCCAGGACAAGGGCAAGACATGTTACTGTTTAAGGCAAAGTTGAAGGACCCCAACTTCCACAAGTACTTTCCTTATGTCATGCGAAATGGCCAATGGAAACCTTTATCAAACGGGTTCGCGATACACAAAAGCAATATGCCCGACACGATTTCCGAAGTGATTCGCGTAAACCCCGAAAACCCTACCGAAATAATTCGCTATTACTCGGTATTCGATTTGGACGCCTCATCTACAAAGGGCTATACGTGGCGGTTGCTCACGGAAAGTATTCCGAAGGAGAATGAATAGGCTGAACGTATATTTTTCCAAAAAAAAATCCCAAGCTCTTGAAAGCTTGGGATTTATATGTTGGCCCACTAGAATAACTTTTTACTTAATCATTCCTATCCGTATTTAACTACTTAATACCGGAAAGTCCTTATGAAATAAGGCTTTACACACTTATTTCTAGTTTTGAGAAATTAAAATTTATAAAGCTAAATTAAGTACAATTAAGCAAATGTTAGTACATTAGTACGGACACAATCTATGTACGTATATGAAAGGAACATTAAATTTCTCAATTCGAAAATTATCGAGCGGCAAAGCTAGTATACAAATCATTCACAGCTTTGGTAGAGGAAATGAAGTGCGATATTCTACGGGGCATTCCCTTGAATCTCCCACATACTGGAATAATGAGAAGCAGCGAGTTAAGAACATTCTCGCCCAGCCCAATGCTCATAAAATAAATGCATTTCTTAATGACCTCGTCGTTAAGTTATCGAAGGGCTTAGAAGAACTCCACTTTAAAAATCCCAACTATACGAGAAAGGAGGTGAAAATATTATTTGACACGATTTCTGGCAAAAAAACCATTAATTCTAATAACACCCCATCCCTACTTGAATGTTATGATTGGTATATTGAGTATTTCACTACAAACCCTAATCCTGTCACTAAAAAGCCATTGTCATACGGCACATTGAAATCATTTAAAACGAGCCTCAACATTTTTAAGGATTATATTAAGAAAAACGGGGAAGTAAATTATGAGGATATTTCAATGCAATTTTATGAAGACTTCATTAAGTATTTGAGAGGCAAAGATTTTAGTAATAACTATATCGGAAATCACATCAAAAATTTAAAAACAATTTTAAACTATTCATTTTCTAGAGGGTATCACAATAATACAGTTCATAAACGAAGGGAATTTGCAAAACCTAAAGAAAGTGTTGATGCTATATACTTGAATGTGGACGAACTGCAACAACTAGAGAAGTTGCAATTACCAAAAGGTCAAGCAGTATCACGAGATTTATTTTTAATTGGAGCACATACCGGGTTAAGGGTGTCCGATTTCAATAGATTGTCTAAGGAAAATTTAGAGTTTATCGATGAACGTTACTATTTCAAAATTGAGTCAAAAAAAACATCAAAACTATTAATGATTCCTTGTCATCCAATGATTGAAAAAATAATAAAAAAATACAACGACTCCCCGCCCCCAAAAAAACACGATCAACATATTAACCGTGATCTTAAAATCATAGGTAAAAAGGCTGGGTTTGATGATGATGTTATTATCACTAAAACAAAGGGAGGCAAAAAACAATCTGAGACTTTTAAAAAGTATGAACTTTTATCAACCCATACCGCCAGACGTTCATTTTGCACCAACGCATATAAAGCAGGAATGCCGGCGATTGACATCATGGCTATCTCGGGCCATCAAACAGAAAAAGTCTTTTACGAATACATAAAAGCATCTAGCCTAGAACGTGCAAAAAGAATTGCTTCACATCCATTTTTCAATTAAAAATACTATCAATTTTATCTTACCTTATCAAATTTACTCGGAAAAAGGTATTTTTAACCATATTTAAATTTTGTGAATGAGTAAGAATGTTTTGAAGCCAAGAAAGGCATTGAATAAGGCCTTTCTTAAGGTTAAACCCAACCGCACGGAAATAGAATTATTTAAGGCCAACTTGGTTCAACTTTTAGATCGTTCTAATGATGTTGAAAGCGAAGAGTACCATAAAAATCTAGTCTCTGACTTTTTAAAAAAAACCTACTACGACCCCAATCACTTTATCAATACCAAGGGCAGAAATGACCTTGTCATTCATAATGGAAAAAAAGCCAAAAGCAATGTTGGGGTTATTTTAGAAACTAAAAAACCTACTAATGCTAGCGAAATGATCTCTAAAGAGAGGTTAAACTGCAAAGCACTTCAAGAACTTGTTCTCTATTACCTGAGAGAGCGCATTACATTAAAAAACCTTAACGTAAAATACCTAATAGCCACAAATATTTATGAATGGCACATTTTCGATGCGAATGAATTTGAAAAACATTTTGCGAACAATAAAAAATTAGTTGCAAGCTTTATAGATTTCGAACAAGGCCGGTTAGCCGGTAAGACTACCGATTTTTTCTACAAAGAAATTGCTAACCCTGCTATTGAAAAATGTATGGATGAAATTGAGTGGGCTTATTTCGATATTCGTAATTATGAAAAGGCCTTGCGCAACAATAATCCTAAGGACGACACCAAACTTATTACGTTGTTCAAGCTCCTTTCTCCGCAGCACTTGTTAAAGCTGCCATTCGCAAATGACAGCAATAGTCTAGACAAACGTTTTTATAGCGAACTGTTACATATTATTGGCCTTTCTGAAACTAAAAAGGGAAGCAAAAAATTAATTGAACGAAAAACTAAGGAGGAAAGAGATACGGGATCTCTCTTAGAAAATGCAATTATACAATTAGACAGCTTAGACAAAATAAATAGGCTGGACACTCCTAGCCAGTTCGGATCCACGAACGAGGAACGACTTTTTAACGTAGGATTGGAATTATCTATCACTTGGATAAACCGCATACTATTTCTTAAGCTCCTAGAAGCGCAGCTTACAAATTACCATAAGGGCGAAAAGGCCTATGAGTTTTTAGGCATTAAGAAAATTAGGAACTATGACGATTTAAACGGTCTCTTCTTTCAAGTTCTTGCAAAAAAGCAAAATGAGAGAAATGAAGATGTGAAGCAGCTTTTCTCAAAAGTGCCATATCTCAACAGTTCTCTTTTCGAACCAACAGATATTGAGCACTCTACTTTATTGATTAGCAATCTCCGGGATAACAAAACTTTGCCCCTCTATTCTGGCACCATATTAAAAGATGATAAAGGTAAAAAGCTGACCGGAAGATTAAATGCCCTAGAATATCTTTTTCGGTTTTTAGATGCCTATGATTTTAGCAGTGAAGGATCGGAGCAAATACAGGAAGAAAACAAAACCCTTATCAACGCTTCGGTTCTCGGTTTAATCTTCGAAAAAATTAATGGTTACAAAGATGGCTCTTTCTTTACCCCTGGATTTATTACCATGTACATGTGCCGGGAAACTATACGAAAGGCCGTGCTGCAAAAATTTAATGAGATCAAGGGGTGGGATTGCAGCTCTATAGACAAATTATATGATAAGATTGAAGACACGCACGAAGCCAACTACATCATTAATAGTCTTAAAATTTGCGATCCAGCTGTAGGTTCTGGACATTTTTTAGTTTCAGCCCTAAATGAAATACTGGCAGTAAAAAACGATTTAAGGATATTACAAGATAGAAGTGGAAAAAGGCTAAAGGAATACCATCTTGAAGTAGTGAATGATGAGCTCATAGTTACCGATGAAGATGGTGAACTTTTCGAATACAACAGAAAAAGTAAGGAAAGTCAACGGGTACAAGAAGCTTTATTTCACGAAAAGCAAACTCTAATCGAAAACTGCCTTTTCGGAGTTGATATCAACCCAAATTCAGTAAAAATATGCCGTTTGCGTTTATGGATTGAACTTTTAAAGAATGCCTATTACAAAAATGAAAATGAGCTAGAAACCCTTCCGAATATTGACATCAATATAAAATGTGGAAACTCGTTGGTAAGCCGTTTCGATCTCGATACTGATTTGAAAAAAGCCCTTAAAAAAAGTAAATGGACTATAGATAGCTATCGCATTGCCGTTCAAACTTATAGAAACGCAGAAAATAAGGATCAAAAAAGAGAAATGGAGCGTTTAATTGAGGATATTAAATCTGATTTCCGCAGTGAAATTTCTGTGAACGACCCTAAGGTTAAAAGGCTACAAAAATTATCAAGTGAGCTCTTCTTAATGACCCAGCAGGATCAACTTTTTGAAATGAGCAAACGTGAAAAAGCAGCGTGGAACAAGAAAGTAAAAAAACTTACTGAGCAAACTAAAAAGCTAGAGACTGAGATTGACGAAATAAAAGCCAACAAAATTTTTGAAAATGCTTTTGAATGGCGTTTTGAATTTCCAGAGGTATTGAATAAAGACGGAGATTACGTTGGTTTTGATTTAGTTATTGGCAACCCGCCGTACTTACAACTTTCCAAGACTAAAGACATCACAAAGGAATACAAAAATTACCTTCTCGAAACTTATGAAACTTCAGGCGGAAGGTTAAATACATTCATATTTTTTATCCACCTATCAAATAAAATATTACATCCAAACGGATTCTTAAACTTTATTATCCCCAACACTATTTTGTCACAAGAATACTATGCTTTCACGAGAGACTTTTTAGTTAATAAAGTTTCACTAACTGAAATCGTAAACTTCCCTATCCTACCATTTGATGATGCCGTTGTAGAAACTGTATTGATTCTTTATGCTAACAAACCAGATTTAGTAGATAGGGTTGAGATTAAAGAACTTTCAAAAGAAACAATTAAGTCGATTTCTTATTTAAAAAGAGAAACCGTTAATCGAGACTCAAAATTTTCCTTTGTTTATCAATTAGATCCAATAATCGAAAAAGCTTATGAAAAAGAACACTCTACTTTCGGATCAATCTGTAACATAAATCAAGGAATTGCATTAAAGGGCGACAAATCTAAGTCATTAAGGGAAAGCAAAGAGAATGAAGAATCTTATAAATTACTTGATGGTCGAAATATCAATAAGTATTCCTTGAAATGGGATGGTGTTTGGCTCGATTATGATCTAAACAGAATCCACAGTTGTAAGCGTAAGGATATTTTCGAAAGTGCTGAGAAGCTAATGTTCAGACGAGTATCATCTTCACTCATATTTACTTATGATAACGAGCAATTCTATGCACTCAACACATTAGTCATAGTAAACAAAAAGGATTTAAACAATGGCCCGAATTTGAAGTTTATACTTGGTTTAATGAACTCTAAATTAATGAATTACCTATATTCTAATAAGTTCAAATCAACAAAAACAGTGTTTTCTGAAATTCAAGCAAGGTCAGTAAAGGAATTACCAATTCCTAAAATTTCCAAACTCCAAGAGATTGAAATTGTAAAACTCGCAGACCAAATAATCGAAATGAAAAAATGCGAATTAGAATCTTCTGAAATCGAAAATGAGATCGATCAATTAGTCTATCAGTTTTACGATTTGACCGAAGAAGAAATTGAGTTAATCGAAAAACATACTGTATAGTTATTAAGACCAATCAACACTAACTTCAAAATCAGATGCAACCCTCCTTTAACAATATTCTAGATCCAAAAGAGTTTGATGAATTGTCCACTTCGCAAAAGATAAAATTATGTGTTGATAAGAAGATCTTTATCATTAGTAATGTTGATCCATTCACTAAGAAAACGGTATTATTAAATCATCATGTGATTGATTTATCTGCTTATAATGACGAAAAGTTTCGGTTTTTAGAATGTTATAAGTCAGAGAACTTTATAGCATTCATAAATTATGATTTAATAGAAGAAATCTTTTTAGAAGTTTGTCGTCAAAGCGAAACCTCACTTTCATTTTTTAAAATTATTTCCGACTTAAAATTTAATCTCGAAACATATACAACGGTAAGGGAAAAGTTGAATTTTCTAAACCAAACCTTGCAAGGTCTAGATTTGTTTAAATTAAAAGATATTGATATTTGGTTTGACTGGGAAAAAAACGAACTTGATTTGTCTGTAGAACAACCGGTTGAGTTAATTAATAATAATGAAGATATTATATATGATTGGCTTACGAGTTCGTACATCTATATTTCAAAATATAACAAAATTCAATCTTTCATTGATGGTTATCACAAGTATTTACTTGCTAAGGAGTGTTATAACGAAATTAAAGATCTCCAAAATTCTACTAAGGAGGAAAGGGAAGAAATTGCATATATGGAGAGTAATCCTGGAAAACTTACTGCCTATCAACAGGCGTATTTTTTATCGAGAATGGGTTTGTATAAAAAGATGCGTGATGCAAAACTTTCAGAAGTACGTATCGCAAAAATCACAAGTATGGTGATTAATAGAAATTATGATAACACTCGTAAAGATATTAGATCCATATTCAAAGATTTTGACAAAATTGGGAAATCAGAGCAGAGGGCTCGTAAAGAAGTAGATGATATAATAACAAGCTTTACAAATTTGGGGTAATATTTGGGGTGTACCCCAGCCCTCAAAACCGACAAAACTAACATAATATTGAAAAACCAAAACTCAATATTATGTCAGAAAAACTTATTCAACTTCACAACACCGACCCGGTAAGTTTTAAAAATCAAATAGTCCAGGAAATTTCCGAAAGGATCGATGCCCTGGAACAAAGATTGCCCCCTCCAAAGTCTGATTGGATTACCAGAAAGCAAGCTTCTAAGATGCTGGGGGTATCTCTTGTTACCATTTCAGATTGGACAAAAAAGGATATTCTCAAGGCCTACAGAATAGGCAACCGGGTACGTTTTAAGCTGAACGAAATAGAGGAAGTACTTAATAGCAGCCGCTATGAAAATTCAAATTAATGGCTGGATCATTTCGATACCAATATTAAAGGCCCCTCAATATTTGAGGACTATTCGAAAGGCAAAAGCTTTTCCAAAAGAAAAAGCCCCTGTTGGAGCAGGAGCTAAGAATCTAAAACCCGACAAGTCTTAAACCATGTACGAAGATAATGTAAATTCACAACAAGTCCATAACAATATAACGCTTAATGATATTAAGATTGATTTAAAAGAAAACTCTCGACACGAAAAGCGATTATTCCCAATAGAAGTGTTCCCCCAGGAGATTAGTAGTTTTATTATAGATATGGAGAATGCGTTTAATTCCGATGTAAATTTTTTCTCCTCTTCTATATTAGCAGCAATAAGTTTAGCTATTGGCAACAGTTTCAAGCTTCAGGTAAAACCAACGCATTTTGTTAAGGCAAATCTATATTTAGCCATAGTTGGCCGTACTGGACAAGGGAAAACACCGGTAATGAAACAGGCATTTGAACCAATTCGTATTCGACAAAAAGAAAATTACGAAATATATAGAAAAGAGTTGGCAAGCTGGGAGTCGGCTACAGAATCTAGGCCAAAGCCTGTAAATAAACAGCTATTGCTAAATGATTTTACTGTGGAAGCACTATTACAAATTCATAGCTATAATCCAATGGGCATTGGCATCTTTGCAGACGAACTATTAGGATGGTTTAACAACATGTCGCGATATAATAACGGTTCAGACAAAGAGTTGTACTTAAGCCTATGGAATGGAGATTCTGTTGGTATTGATAGAGTAGGCAAGAGCATTTTCGTTGAAAGTTCCTTTCTAAGTATTATTGGCGGGATCCAACCGGCAAAGTTGAAGGAAATAATCAATTCGTCATTAGATAGCAATGGGTTTGTACACCGTATACTTTGGACTCCCCCCGTGAGCGATCTTTTCCAACCAGAAGACGACCAAGAACCAAACTCGCAACATATTCAAAATTACAAGCTTGTTATAGATCATATTTTAAAATACCGAAATGAATTAGATGAAACGGTTATTTCGATGAGCTATAAAGCCCGGAAATTAGCTTTAGACTGGAAAAATGATTTTAAATTAAAGTACCATTATGAGGAAGAATACTTAAGGGGAACATCGATAAAACTATCTGAGTATATGTATCGATTTTGCCTAATAATGACAGTCTTAGATACTGCCCTATTCGAAATAAAAGAAAACGCCACAAAAGATTTTACAAAAATTGAAGTTGATACCGAAATTGTAAGTTCAGCAATTAAAATTGTTTCATTTTTTATGGAAAGTGCCATTGAAATTAGAAAGGAGATGAAAGATCCACTAGTAAATTCTTCTAGTAAAGTTCGGAAATGGCACAAAAAACTACCCCAAACTTTTAAAACCCAGGATGCAATCGAGATAGGAACAAGGTTGAAAATATCAACTAGCACAGTTGAAAAACATCTCGCAGATTATACTCTTTTTGAAAAAATCCGTCACGGCCAATACAAAAAGAAAAACTGAATAAGGTATTACGGTATTTATTTGAAAAGCTAGCAAACAAAAGGGTTCCAAGACGGAATTAACCGTAAATAAACCGTATTGGAATAAAGATAACTAAACTATAATAATGACATTTCCATAATTACCAGATTGTTTGATTACGGATTTAAAATCTAATTATATACTGTCTATCAATACTTTAAGTTCAGTTTCCGTAAAACCTCCTCCAATGCGACACGAAATAGGTTTAGACAAAACATCTAAGAAATTCAATTGCCCAGGTTGTGGTAAGAGAAGATTTGTGAGGTTCTACAATTATAGCTTAAATGAATATTTACCGCAGCTGTATGGAAGATGTGATAGGGAAATGAAATGTGGATATTATTTAGGGTTGAAAGAATATTATAATAAAGAAAAGCCCCTTTTTACCATATCAAAACATTCCCCGAAATTAGAGCCAATATCTTATATAGATGTGAACGTTATAAGCAAGTATGCACGTAGTTTTAGAGAAAACAAGTTCGTTCAATTCTTAAAGTTGATCCTTCCCGCCAATAATGTAAAAGAAATAATTCTCAACTATTTTTTGGGCACGTCTAACCATTGGCCAGGCTCAACAATCTTTTGGCAAATTGATAACAGAACGCGAGTAAGAAGCGGTAAAATTTTGCTTTTCGATACTTATTCCGGCAAGCGCGTGAAGACCCCCTATCCTCATATCACCTGGTACCATAAGAGTACGAAAATTGAAAATTTCCAACTTGGACAATGCTTATTTGGCTTACATCTAGTGAATGATAATTGTACTAAGCCAATTGCCATAGTTGAAAGCGAAAAAACCGCTTGCATTATGAGTGTCTTAATTCCAGAGGCGATTTGGCTAGCCACGGGATCATTGCACAATATCAATGAAAGGCTTTTCCAGCCCTTATACGACCGGGAAATAATATTCTATCCGGATGCTAGCATCCCCAACAGAAAAGGTATTAGTTGTTATAAGATGTGGCAGCAGAAAGCCGAACAACTAACTCAGTTGGGTTTCGAGATTACAATATCAAATTTACTAGAAAGAAAGGCGACCGAAGAACAAAAGAAAGCTGGTTTTGATATCTCGGACTATATGATTGCGCAACTAAAGGACAACAAGGGCGCAACTGATAGGGTTGCAACTTCGTTTGTTGCAAATGAATTATATGTAGTTTCTAAATTAGTCTACCCAGAAGAAAGGAAACTAAATCTCTTATTAGGAATTAACCCTCAACTTCAAAGGTTGATTGATGAGTTTGGGTTGGTGCTGGCTTATGAGCTTGGAAGATATTAGATAAAACCCCAAACTCAAATTCAGAAGAGTTCATATCTTTCTTTCAAAAAAGATAAAAAGGATTTAGAGTTTAAAATTTTGGAACAAAAAAACCCAGAGCGAGTCTGGGTTTTATATTTATTCTTTTTAAGTGCAGAAACTAAAGCGTAATACGAATAGCAGTGCACTAGTGCAAAGATATAAATAATTATGAATATTTAATCTTTTCTGTAATTATTCTTTTAATTACTTTATTGTCTGAATTTAAGTCGAACAATATCCGAATGTCATTTAAAAAATCTTTTTTTCTATTTTCAGAAATGTTTCCAAGTATATACGCTATAACTTTAATACAGGCATTTAGGGAATTTCTATCACTACCAACAAAATTAATACCAGGTACTACTGACAATCCTCTTGGAGTCTTAAAATCATATAAAACATCGCCATGTGAACAAATATTTCTTATTAATACAACTGTACTCATAAGGTTTTCAAATTTATTATAATTGAGAACACCTAATGATTCGGATACCTTTTTTTTGATTTGATCATCTTTAATATTTTTAAAGAGGTTTAATAAGACACCAAACGTAAAAAACTCCAACGTCTTCCAGGCTGGAGCGTAAGTATGATCAGGATTATTTTGATGATGTTTAGATAGTGCTTTATTGTTTTTAATAAATTCTTTATTGTAAACTCTAAACAACATACTAGTCTTGAAAGGAGTGCTATTAATGAATTTGTCATTAACTATATTATCATCTGCAAACCAAGCCGGATAATTTTTGAATTTATTCGAAACATAATAAACCACTTTTGTTCTAAAACTACTTTCAATTCTATTTATATATTTTAAAAGGATTCTTCTCAAATCAACATCAAGATAATATAGCGCTATAACATCAGAGAATCGAGTGTCTTCTTCAAAATTATGATTATCGTCTATTTCAAAGTGATGCCAATAAAAACCGAGTCTATAATATCCAATATCTAGTAATTGCTCTTTTACCTTGGCAAGGTCAATGTCCAAATTCATATTTCGTCTCTGTAATATTTCTATTTGAACATTAGTGTTTGTAGCTATTTTACCCATTTTGATAATTAAATTATAGACTTCAAATCTATAATTTTTTTCAATATTTATGAGAATTATCGAATTACGATAAAAAACAGAATCTAATTCAAAGAAAAGCTATTTAAGAAGATAGAACTTTTAAGGAAATAGAACTAGAGTATAAAGTATTATATAGGACATTTTAGCCGTACAGTTTGAGAGGAACTATAGAAGAATCCTTCATATCATTTATTAATCACGTGGCGTCCTATTTTTGCTCAATCTTCGAGTAAAAAATCTATTCGTTTAATAAACACTAAAAAATGTACGCCCAAATGTTCGTACATCATAAATAAAAAACCCTTCAAAAGCCTTAAATAAAGGCTAATAAAGGGTTTTGTTGTTGGCCCACTAGGGCTCGAACCTAGACTCTTCTGGACCAAAACCAGACGTGTTGCCAGTTACACCATGGGCCAATACCATAATGAGCGGCAAATTTAATACAAAGTTTGTGTTGGGCAAACAATTTTTACAAAAAATAGTTGCAACGACGATTTTGAAATATCTCGTGTCATATTCCGTTAGGAGTATTTATTACTCGAAGCTAGATATTTATTAGTAAATTCGCCTCATCTAAATTTTGCAAGTATTTATGGGTTCTTTCAACTTCAAGACATGGAATAACATATTGGGCTGGACCGTTTTTGCCATTGCCCTTATTACATATTGGCTTACGGTAGAGCCTACGGCTAGTTTTTGGGATGCCGGAGAGTACATTACCACATCCAGTAACCTGGAGGTAGGCCACCCACCCGGGGCACCGCTCTACCAACTTTTGGGTGCGTTCTTTTCCATTTTTGCGATGGAAGCAACCAACATCGCCCTTACCATCAATTTAATGTCGGTATTTGCCAGCGCCTTCACCATATTGTTCATGTATTGGTCGCTTACCATATTATTGCAAAAGGTAGTTTTGGCCCATAGCGAAATAGGCAAGAATACAAACTACGCCATCTTGGGAAGCGCGGCAGTAGGCTCGCTTGCCTTCGCCTTTACCGATAGCTTTTGGTTTAATGCCGTTGAAGCCGAGGTATATGCCATGGCCAATTTCCTCTTGGCCATTTTGTTCTACGCCGCCCTGCGCTGGGAGCGGGAAATGAACACCCCGCGGGGCGACCGTTGGGTTATCTTGATTTCGTTTATAATTGGCCTATCCTTCGGGGTTCACTTTATGGCCCTGCTCACCATTCCGGCCATTGGGTTTCTGTATTTTTTCAAAAATTATAAAAATGTCACGGCAAAGAATTTCATCATTGCCCTTGCGGTTACCATAGCGGTTTTGCTGTTCATCTTCAAGCTATTGCTGCCCATGACGATGAAGTTCTTTAGCGCTTCGGAAATTTTCTTTGTCAATACGGTGGGTCTCCCGTTCAACTCGGGCACCGTTATTGCCGGAATCCTATTTATAGCCCTTTTCTATTTCGGATTGCGCTACACGCGCCAAAGAGGCTTTGGCCAGCTCAATACGCTACTGTTGTGCGTATTGTTCATTTTCATCGGTTTTTCCAGTTGGCTTATGCTGCCGGTGCGTGCCAACGCGGGAACGGTAATTAACGAAAACAATCCGAACAACGCCAGGGAGCTGCTCGCCTATTACAACCGCGAGCAATACCCCGAGACGCACTTGTTCTACGGCCCCCAATTTACCGAAGCCTATGCCGGTATCGATGAGGAAAATCCGTACAAGGACGATAAGCCGAAATACGAGCAGGACGAGGAAACCGGCACGTACGTAATCGTTAACGACTACGAGAATGCCTCGCAAAATTTTGACGACGACCACAAGGTATTTCTTCCGCGTATGTGGAGCTTAGACCATAATGCCAATTATTTGAGCTACACCAACGGACTCGATTTTTCGATAAAACCGGAATACTCGGGCGAGGGACGCCTGGTGGAGGAAGTAGCGCGATTTCGCGAGGCCTACAACCAAGGCGTCGTTGAGGCGGAAGATTACCATGCCTTCCTCAAGGATTTCGGTCCGTTTCTCGACATCGAGCCACCCTCCTTCGTGGACAATATCCGGTTTATGTTCCAGCACCAGTTTGGTTATATGTACTGGCGCTACTTTATGTGGAATTTTACCGGCAGGCAGGACGATGTACAGGGTCAGGGCGACGATTTGCACGGCAATTGGCTTAGCGGCATTAACTTCATAGATGAAATGCGCTTAGGCTCACAGGAAAATCTCCCTAGCGACGTGGCCGGCAATAAGGCCCGTAACACTTATTACTTCCTCCCCTTGTTGTTGGGAATATTCGGTATCGTTTTCCACGCCAAGAAAGATTGGAAAAACTTTTGGGTGTTATTGGTGTTCTTCCTCTTTACTGGCTTGGCCCTAAAGGTCTACCTCAACGAACGGCCCTTCGAACCGCGGGAGCGAGATTACGCCCTGGTAGGTTCGTTCTATGTCTTCGCCATGTGGATAGGTTTTGGCGTGTACGCCCTGTACGATATGGCCCGGGAATATATTTCACCCAAAATAGCATTGCCCGTGGTCCTTGCGGCCACGACCCTGGCGGCACCCGTACTGTTGGCGACCCAAAACTGGGACGACCACGATCGGTCAGACAGGTACACCGCACAGTCCATGGCGAAGATGTATCTCGACTCGGTCGATGAAAATGCCATTCTTTTCACCATTGGAGACAACGATACCTTCGCGCTTTGGTATGCACAGGGTATAGAAGGCCACCGCCAGGACGTGCGCATCGTAAACACGTCGCTATTCGCTACCGATTGGTACATAGACGACATGAAGAAGAAAGCCTATACGAGCGACCCCATTCCGTCACAGTTAACGCACGACAAATATTCTTACGGCACCCGCGATTATATCCTTTTTCAACAAACAACCAAGGACACGGTGGACATTGGCCAGTGGATGAATTTTGTGGCAGACGATAGCCCAGTTACGAAGGTAGAAATGCAGAGCGGGCAGCAAATAAACACCTTCCCCTCGAAGGTTATTCGAATTCCGGTAGATAAGGAAGCCGTGCTCCGCAATGGAATTGTAGCAGAAAAAGATGCCGATAAAATTGTAGATGAAATCTACCTTACCCTGAAAAGCGACGTCCTTTATAAGAACCGGCTTCTCATGCTCGACATTATTGCGAACAACAATTGGGAACGTCCCATTTATTTTAGCGGCGGGAGTTTCGGCGACGAGGACTACCTATACATGAAGGACTACCTTCAGCTAGATGGCCTAGTATATAAATTGGTGCCCATTAAAACGCCGCTGGATAAGCGGAACCCGTTCGATATGGGCCGCATCGACGCCGACAAGATGTACGATATCGTGATGGAATGGGACTGGGGCAACAGCGGCAGTCCAGACATTTACCACGATACCGAAACCCGCAGGAACGGGATTACCTACCGAAGCAACCTAGCACGATTGGCCGAGGCACTGCTAAACGAGGGCAAAAAGGAAAAAGCCGAAAACGTACTAGACCTCGCTATGGAAAAAATGCCTGTTGAATATTTTGAATATTACTCCCTGCTAGAGCCTTATGTCCTGGGGTATTACGAAGTGGGCGCCCCGCAAAAGGCCCGGGCCGTATACCAATCGGTTGCGAAAATATACCAGGAAAAATTGCGCTATTTCAGTGGCATTAAGGTGAACCGCCAGTACCCCCTCGCCGATGAGATAATCAGCACCATGGAACGTTACCGGAGCTTGGTAGATATCCTTATTGTAATGGATGAGGAAGAACTCGCCAGGGCCGAGGCGCAAAAGTTCAACGAGTACATACGCATGTTCAGGCATTTCTACAATGCCAACGAAGGGGTAGATGTAGAACAGAAACTGCAACGGGAAGATACGGCCGAAATATTGTCTGACACACTTTCCGAGGAGGTTATGGACGCCATACTGGACAAATAGGCCACCATGAAACTGGTAACACCGCCCAAATTCGTTCGTTGGCTCTATCCCAACAGGGTCTGGGAGGTGCCGCAAGGTACCTCGATGCAGCTCACGTTCGACGATGGCCCCATTCCGGAGGTTACGCCCTGGGTGCTCGACCTCTTAAAGGCGCATAACGTCAAGGCCTCTTTCTTTTGCATTGGCGATAACGTGCGCAGGCACCCTGCTATTTTTAAGCGAATTGTTGGCGAGGGCCACCGCGTAGGCAACCATACCCACAACCACCTGAACGGTTGGAAAACAGATACCGAAACCTACCTGAATAACGCGCTAAAGGCAGCGCGCCAGATGGACCGCACCGCGGCAGACTGGCAGGGGAACGGCCAAAAACTGTTCCGGCCACCTTACGGGAGGCTAACTTCCCGCCAGGCTACAATGCTTCGGGAAGAAGGCTATGAAATTGTGATGTGGAGTATTTTGAGCTATGATTTTGACACTTCGGAAACTCCCGAGGGTTGCTATAACAACATTGTAAAACACCTCGCCCCGGGTAAAATTGTCGTTTTTCACGACAGTCTAAAGGCAGAAAAAAACCTTCGGCATGTTTTGCCGAAGATTGTAAAGAGCTTAACTAACAATAAATAGGTGTTGTATTACTAGCTAACCTCTACGAATTATAACCAAGAAAACTATTCCAAGGTTAAACTCAAAGAATATGCTCTAATCATATTCCTATTCCCCGAAATCAATTGACCGAACACCCGAACATAATCGCCGGGATTTAATACGATGGTACCCGATAGTGGTATTGCCCTTACATCATTATCGTTAGCCTCCTCATAAACCTCTGTACCCAATGGAATGGCAACCGTTAACCCATTCTCATCATATCTTCTTAAATAAAATGCGTGAATAGAGGAGGTAAGCCCTCCAGTATTTTGCGTAGGCTGATATGACAACGTACCACTCACGCTAAACGTTCTCGTTTTTTTACCACTATATTGCAAAATATTATTAGTTAAAGCACCTACCGTCCGGGACATACGAAATAAGTTACTAGCATCTGTTATTCCCTCGACAGAGGCCGAACCGGAAATATTAAAAGAGGGGTTAGATGACGTAGAATTTCTCTGAATAAATATGGTTCCTGTCGCGACATCATCACTCTCCCTCGGTAAACCAGGACAGTTTACGGTCCAGTTGTTGGTAAAGTTATAACCTGTAAACGATCCAGTAGTATATCGCTTTATATATCCCGAAGGGGCAGAAGTGGTCCCAGAGAACACCGTTCCCAATATCACGCCGTTTGCAACTATTGGGTTTGAACTTACATCGATTGCAATATCCGATGCATCCACCGAGCTAAACCCGCTCACTTTCTCAATGAGACCAAAAGTACCCGTGAAAGTTTCAAAAGTTCCGTTATTGCTTGCCAACCAAGCTTGATTATTCAATAGTAAATTACCAATATTACTGTAGGTAATTCCGCTAGCGTTATTTATGAACTGAACGATATTACCAAAGTATAAGCCGAATCCATTCACAGTGCCCACATTAGTTGTCATTCCGTCAACGATGGTATTTTGAATTAAAAGTGAAGAGGGCGATGTAATGCCAGGCCCTGTGAAATTAAATGCCCTAGCACCTTTCAATGTTACATTTCGGATACTCCCTCCTGTATTTCCACTAAAAACTGTACCGCCGGCAAAGCTCAATATATCTTCATTTGCATCTAGGCCCGAAACATATGCATCGTTTAAATCGATGGGAGCGGTTAACGCGATTAGGCCGTTAATCTCGTAAAGCGTATTCGAGGTGAGCATGTACTTGCTCCCGCCTCCCGCCGCAAGCTCTGGGGCTAAGTCGGCAGCAGATTTAACCAACTTATAGTTGTTCCGCTTATCGCCAGCAGCATTGTTCAGTTTCGTCCAACTACTGGTTGTGGTATTGTAGAAATAAAAAGCGTCCAATTCGGTGTCGAAAACCAACAGCGATTCTGCCGGGCTTGCAATTGCGTTGCGCTGCGCAGTGGTCATTCGCGGTGCCAAGAGCCCTTTGGTGGTAGATTGAATGTCGAGTACGGAAGATGCATTTGGATTTACTGTGCCAATGCCCACTTGAGCCGAAGAAAAAGTGACAATAGCACACACGGCAAACGCCGTTAGTAGGTAAGTAGGTTTCATAACTTGGGGAGTTGTGAGGTTAAAAATAAATAAATCAAGAACTTATGTGGGATTTTACAATATAAAAACGGGGGCGAATATAACTACGAAAGGGAATAATACACACGTATAAATGTTAAATTTTCAAGGTTTAACATTTAATTTTTGGCACAATGAAAAACAGCCCAAATTATTGATCCGTAATAAGATACAATTTTTATGGTAAAATAAAAAAGGAAGCGGTCTGTTTACACGTATTCTTTCAGCAACCCGATGATGGTATTGGCATCTTGTTCGCCACTCTGGCGCCACTTCATCTCGCCGTTCTTGTAGATCATTAAGGTGGGAAGTCCCTTTACCCGAAGTGCTTCGGAAAGCTCTTGGTTCTTGTCAACGTCAATTTTGATAACGCGGGCCTTATCGCCCAAGGCCGCAGCAACGTCGCGCAAAACGGGATGCATCGTGGTGCTGGCGTCGTCCCATTCTGCGTAGAAGTCTAACAGCACGGGCACTCTAGTTTCAATTAATTCTCCAAATTTAGACATCTACTTAAAGTGTTTCTTGAACAATTGTACTACAAATATAGCATTTCCCACCAATTATGCGCTCTGCCGTCGCTTTTTCAGCTTAATTACGGTAATTTCTGGCCATATGCCCACCCGGCCTGGATAGCCCAGATAGCCGAAGCCTCTGTTAACGTTAATGAATCGGCCCATCTCTTCGTAGATACCGGCCCAGTTTTCGTATCTATACTTTACCGGGCTCCACTTAAACCAACCCGGTATTTCAATACCAAACTGCATACCATGCGTATGTCCGCTAAGGGTTAACTGAAAATTCTTGGGGTGTTCCTTTACCTTCGATTGCCAATGCGATGGGTCGTGGCTAAGCAGGATCTTGAAATCGTTTTCGGAAAGACCCTCACTGGCAAGGTCGAGGTCGCCCACTTTTTTGAAGCCGCCCTCGCCCCAATTTTCTACGCCCACCAAACGTATCGCATCTGAATTACGCTGAAGGGTAACGTGCTCATTCAGTAACAGCTTCCAGCCCATTTCTTGCTGTATCTTCTTCAGCGTATCCAAATTCTCCTTTTTCGCGGCCTCGGTCTCCCAAGACACGTAATCGCCATAATCGTGGTTTCCCAAAACGGAAAAAACCCCATCTTTCGCCGTAAGATTCTTGAAGAGCGATTTCCAGGATTCCATTTCAGAAGCTACGTTGTTTACCAAATCGCCCGTAAAGACGATGATGTCGCTCTGCTGCTCGTTTATCAGGTTTATGGCGTACTCAATTTTGTGGGCGTTGTCGAAACTGCCGCTGTGGATATCGCTTATTTGCGTGAGCGTGTACCCGTCAAATGCTTCGGGCAGATCGTCAAATTCCAAGGCGTACTTCAGGACCTTGTAATTATATTTTCCTTGGTACATGCCGTAGAGCAACGAGGCAAAGGGTATTGCTGCCAGACCCAGTGCGACCGTGCTGATGAATTTTCTGCGCGACGGAATGTAGAAACCGTCACTGTTTCCACCAATTTTCGAAAAGAGCCCTACGAACAGTCGAATAACATCCTCACCGAACATGAAAATGATCATTACCAATTTGGGTACCAACAACGCCAGAAAAAACCCAAAGATGTACATACTACCGGGAGCCATTACCCTTCTTGGTTCAGCAAAATTAAGCTGATATATTAGGGCAAACAGCACCAGCACCGAAAACAGCACGTAAAGCCCGTATGCCCACCAACTCCGGGTTACCGTACGCAACGCTTGGAAAGCATAGATATCTACCAAAATATAAAAAGCAATGAAAAGGAGCCAGCGCATGTATGTGTAGTGTTTGAGACGGGGTTAAAGATAAGGCCTTTTGGAAATGGCGCTTGGCTGATTTACTTTTATTTAACTGTTTTCGCTACCTTTCAAAACTCAAGATTGAACTGCCCAATAATGGACCGCCGCCAATTTCTGTCGATTGCATTCCTATCGAGCATCACCAGCAGCACGCTTGTGGGAGCGGCCCCATTCGGCTTACATATTCAGAAAAAGAAAAATTCAATGGAAAGAAAATCCAATAACGTGACGCCCATTGCCATTTGCACCTGGGCGTTCAGCAATGCCTCAAAACAAGCCGGTGAAGCCCTTGAGCGCAATGCCGCGGCGCTAGATGCCGTAATTATAGGAGTAGCGGTGGAAGAAGCCAACCTAAAAAATACCACAGTGGGAAAGGGCGGCACGCCCGATCGCGAAGGAAACGTTACACTCGACGCCTGTGTTATGGCGCCTAACGGCGATTGCGGGGCAGTGGCCTGCGTTGAGAACATCACCCACGTGGCCGCCTTGGCCCGAAAGGTAATGGAAAATACGCCCCACTTTATGCTGGCGGGCAAGGGTGCCGAGGAATTTGCCTATGCCAACGGATTTAAAAAAGAAAACCTCCTTACCGAAACTGCCACGCAGCAGTGGAAGGAATGGCTAAAAACCAGTGAGTACAAACCTATTATCAATATCGAAAACCACGATACCATAGGTATGCTCGCCATAGACGCCCAGGGCGATATTGCCGGTGCTTGTAGCACCTCCGGACTTTCCTATAAAATGAAAGGGCGCGTGGGCGATTCACCCATTATAGGTAGTGGACTCTTCCTCGACAATGACGTAGGCGGGGCTGTGGGCACCGGTATGGGCGAGGAAATACTGAAAACGGTAGGCAGTTTCCTAATTGTGGAACTGATGCGGCAAGGATACTCACCGCAAAAAGCATGCGAGGAAGCCGTGCACCGTGTGGTAACCAAGAACCCAGACCACACGAATTTTCAAGTGGCATACATCGCCATGAATAAGGCTGGTGAAATAGGCTCGTACTGTATACACTCCGGGTTCGCTATGATGAAATACCAAGATGGCAAGAATGAAACTATTACTTCACCTAGTTTCCTGAAATGAAAGCGGCTAATTTATAGTTCAACAATCAGTAAAACAGTCTATTACACCTACGTATAATTACGTATTTTTCCATGAATTTGCAGATAGTTGGGCACGATACACAAATTTTTAGTAATTTAGCCGTACATAAGTAGGTTGTTCAGCCAATGGCTGACCGATCAAATTTGGGGCGAAAAGTCATCACTCTCGTGATGGCTTTTCTTTATTTTGGGATATTTGCGTTCCCCTTATTTTCTTCGGAAATGGTCAATTTCTAAAACCTTCTTTTTACTTTTGGGGAAATCAAGATAACCGAGGCCGAACCGGCACCTCGCGCAGGCGGTGCAGCAAATTCACCGCAACTTTGCGCCCTTCGGCAAACCGATTAAAACACTATTATGGCCAAGCAAAATAGACTCTTTCTCCTAGACGCGTATGCGCTCATATTTCGCGGCTACTATGCCCTAATCAAAAATCCGCGCATTAACAGCAAGGGCCAGGACACAAGTGCGGTTATGGGTTTTATGAATTCGCTGTTCGATGTGATTCGACGCGAAAAGCCAGACCACCTGGCCGTATGCTTCGACAAGGACGGCAGCGCCGAGCGCGTCGAGATGTTTGAGGATTATAAGGCCAACCGCGACGAGACACCCGATGCAATACGGCAGTCCATTCCCATCATTCAGGACCTGCTTAAGGCCATGCACATTCCGTGTATCGAGATTTCGGGGATGGAGGCCGACGATATCATAGGCACCCTCGCGAAACAGGCCGAAAAGGAAAATTTTCAGGTTTTCATGGTCACTCCCGACAAGGATTTCGGCCAGCTCGTTTCAGAAAACATCTTCATGTACCGACCCGCCCGAATGGGCAATGCCATCGAAATTTGGGGAATACCCGAGGTCAAGAAGCGATTTGGGGTAGAAAAACCCGAACAGGTAATCGACTACCTGGGCATGATGGGCGATGCCAGCGACAACATTCCCGGGTTGCCGGGGGTGGGCGACAAAACTGCCAAAAAGTTTATTGCCGAGTTTGGCTCTATGGAAGGTCTCTTGGCGAATACCGATAAGCTGAAGGGCAAGATGAAGGAAAAGGTGAGGGAGCACGCCGAACTTGGTATCCTTTCCAAAAAGCTCGCCACGATATTTACCAATTGCGACGTGACTTTCGACGAGAAAGATTTTCAGCTGTCGCAGCCCGATGCGCAAAAAGTCCAGCAAATATTCGAGGAACTTGAGTTTAGAAGGTTGAAGGACCAATTTCTGAAACTTTTCTCTCCAGAAGGCGCTTCCGAAGTGACCCAGGTTACGAGTACGGCCTCGGCAAAGCAAGTTGCTAGCACGGCAGGCTCGGGTCAGTTCTCGCTATTTAGCGACGACGGAGGCCAGAACGAGCGGGCCGAGGCATATAGCTCGCGCAGGACCATTGGCGACACAGAACATTTCTACCAGACCGTACAACCCGGTATGGGCACCAAATTATTTCTGGACAATTTATTAAAGCAAGCTTCGGTATGCTTTGATACCGAAACTACGAGCCTGGATCCGCTTGTCGCCGAGCTCGTTGGCATCGCATTTTCCTGGGAAACCGGAAAGGGTTTTTACCTTCCCTTTCCCGAGAATAAGGAAGAGGTAGCTTCGCTCATTGCAAAGCTTCAGCCTTTTTTCTCCAATGATAAAATTGAAAAGATAGGCCAAAACCTGAAATACGATATCAAGGTATTGGCGAAATACGGCGTGGCGGTAAAGGGAAAACTGTTCGATACCATGCTGGCGCACTACCTCATTAACCCAGATATGCGACACAATATGGACGTGCTTGCCGAAACCTACCTCAATTACACGCCCGTTTCCATTGAGCAGCTGATAGGCAAGAAGGGAAAGAACCAAAAATCGATGCGCGACGTCCCGCTGGAAAAGCAGACCGAATATG
>NZQO01000046.1 GCA_002693605.1 Flavobacteriaceae bacterium | reverse complement strand
CTCGTGGAAATTAGCTTTGACATCGTTGCCTCCTTCACCACGTATTCGCCGTCGTTCAAGCGCTTGGCTGTTTGGTAGTTGAACGTCTTGCACACCTCTACCTCACTGCTTAGCTGGGCCACCTTGTGGCGAAGCGCCTGGAATTTGGAAATGGGCTTTCCGAAGGCAATTCGGTCCTTCATATATTGTATGGTATATTCCAGTGCAAACTCACTTCGCGCGTGCGCATTGATACCCATAATTAATCGCTCTAGAGCAAAATGCTGCATAATGTACGGAAATCCCATATTTTCCTCGCCCAGTAAATTTTCGGCGGGTATCTCCACATTGTCGAAGGCTATTTCTCCCGTGTCACTGGCCCGCCATCCCAATTTATCGAGCTTTGTGGCCGAAATACCCTTCGTATCCCTATCGACCACGAACATACTTATTCCCTTATTGCCCAACTCGGGGCTGGTCTTTGCGGCTACCACGAGATAATCGCTATAGACGCCATTGGTGATAAATGTTTTTGAGCCGTTAAGGATATAGGTATCTCCCTTTTTAACGGCGGTGCTGCGCATGCCAGAAACATCGCTGCCCCCAAAAGGTTCGGTAATACACAGGCAGCCTATCTTCTCGCCAGTGATGCTCGGCGTAAGGAACCTCTCCTTTTGCTCATGGTTACCCTCCTTGTTTAGATGGGTCATTGCAAGGTAGGCGTGCGCCCACATGGCTGCGGCGAAGCCCCCTGAATTCACTTTTTGGAGCTCTTCCAGAAAAATTACCGTGTAAAACAAATCGAGGTCCATCCCCCCGTAGGCCTCCGGATAGTTTAGCCCAAAGTACCCCATCTCGCCAAACTTGGTCCAGATAAACCGCTCGATGTGCCCGGTCTGTTCCCACTTTTCAATGTGAGGGACGACTTCCTTCTGTAAAAAATCCTGAAAACTTTTCCTGAAAAAATCATGTTCTTCCGTGAAATACATACTGCCCATAAATTGCGTTTTGTGTGTTTATATGTTGAAAAGTGAATGTCTAGGTTGTGCGTTTCAATGCCGCCTGGAGCAGCTTCGAGCTATGTATAAGCATATTACTCGACCGACAAATATAACTGAATTAGCTTTAATTTTCGGGGTGTAATACCTTGTATTTTGGTCAATTCATCTAAACTGTCAATGCGTTCGCGCAGCCGACGGAACTCCCAGATTTCCTTTGCCAGGTCGAACGATACCCCCGGAATGGTGGCCAGGTCGCTAGCCGAGGCGGTATTGATATTGAGCTGCTGTATCGGTGCGGGCGTGTGCACCTTAAACCGCAACAAAGCCCGCGTAATCACCTCGTCGCTTAGCCCATATACATTGTAGAGTTGCAATTCGTGCGAGAAGCCGCCCAGCTTATCACGGTATGCGATAATCCGCTGGCTCAGGGCAGGGCCAATTCCGTTGATTTCCTGTAGTTGCTCTAAGGTGGCTGCATTTAGGTCTATGATTTCTGAAGAAGCCTGGCTAGAAGTGCGGTTTGCAAAACCGTTGCCTCGCCTTGTACGGGTTACCCAATCTGGAAACTTGAAGTAGGGACTTATACGATCCAGTACCGTATCGTGCACCCCGGTAATGCGCTTGAAATCGGAAACCGAATTGATCCATTTTCCTTCTTGACGATAGGACTTTAGCCTATCAAATTCTTCGGTAGTTAGTCCCAAGGTGTATGCCTTGTAGTCGGATATAAAATTGGGGTTGAAGGGATAAATTTTCGGTTTGTTTTCTTCTTCACGCAAACGCCTAATTGAATCGATTTCGGCTTGCAGTGCCAAAATCTCTTCCGATGAAATATCAAGTGCCGGTTCCCTGTTGAAATCGACGAATAAGTAAGTAATGAGCAACCCGGTGCACACTAAAAGTAAAAACAAAATCCCACCTCGTTGGCTCGAAACGACCTCGAAATGGGATTTTAGCTTTTGCATAATTATTAATCCTGTAGTGCGTCGCGTTTTAATTTTATGGCATCCATATATTTCTTTAATTCGCCTTTAACTTTTGGGGCGAGTAATACTATACCTATCATATTAGGCACCATCATTCCGAAAATCATTGCGTCAGAAAAACCTATTACAGAACTAAGACTCGCTGAAGCTCCAACCACTACAAATAGACAGAAAATTATTTTATATGTATACTCTGTTCTTTTATTTCTTCCGAATAAATAAGCCCAGGATTGATAACCATAATATGACCAAGAAATTTGTGTGCTAAAAGCGAATAATACTACTGCAACGGTTAGCACGTAAGGAAACCAACTTATAACCGATTCAAACGCACTGGATGTCAGAAGAATAGCCTCTGCATCGTTTAAACTCGCATTACTTGGGTCAACGTTACCAGTTATAATCAAAACCAACGCGGTCATAGTACAGACAAGAACAGTATCAATAAAAGGCTCCAGCAAAGCCACAAGACCTTCCGAAGCTGGATATTTAGTACGTACCGCTGAATGAGCTATAGATGCCGACCCTACGCCTGCTTCATTTGAAAAGGCAGCTCGTCTGAATCCTTGGATTAAAACGCCAACTGCACCTCCAACTATACCCACTGGAGCAAACGCACCCTCAATAATTTCGGAGAAAGCAGCGCCAATCATATCATACCTTGCTATCAAAACAAATAATGAAGCGCCTACATAAATTACTACCATAAAAGGCACAATTTTATCTGTAACTTTTGCAATACTTTTTATACCACCAATTATTACAATACCAACCAAAATGGACATTATAACGCCGAATACCCATCTATAACCATATAAGAATGATTCTGTTCCGCCCGTCATATTCTCAAATAATTGAACGGCCTGATTGACCTGAAACATATTCCCACCTCCAAAGGAACCTCCTATGCACATAACTGCGAACGCGCCAGCAAGTATTTTTCCTAAGGGTTTGTTTTTAAGACCTTTGTTTAAATAATACATGGGGCCACCAAAAATAGTCCCATCTGGTCCTACGTCTCGATATTTAACACCTAGCGTACATTCTACAAATTTAGAGGCCATACCCAAGAGTCCTGCAACAATCATCCAAAATGTCGCACCAGCACCTCCTATAGATACCGCAATTGCCACCCCTGCAATATTTCCCAATCCCACCGTTGCAGAAAGAGCGGCGGTAAGTGCCTGAAAGTGGGAAACCTCTCCATCAGAACTTTCATCTCGAATGGTATCTGCAATATCTCCATCTATTACAATTTCATCCTTATTATCTGTAAGATGCTTATCTAAATCATCTACTTTGTTCATATCAATACCTGCTGCAATACCTTCTTCTCCATAAAGATTCTTGGCGCCATATTTTTCGATATCTTCATATTTGCCGCGTACGACTTTGATTGCAGTCCAAATACCCGTAAAATTGATGAACTTAAAATAAATTGTAAAAAATCCGGCTCCCAGAATCAATGGGAACAAAACCCAATAAATTTGAATATTATCTGTAAATGGTATTTGATAGAAAATAAAATTTACAAACCAACCTGTAGCATCACCAAAAATTTGATCAATTTTTTGATCTAAACCCACAGCTTCAGGCGCTTGCGTTTCTTGTGCGGTAACAATAATAGAAATTAGAAAAGAGGATAAAGTGAGAAGAAGTTTCTTCATTGTAGCGTTTTCATTAATTAGTACAGGTCTCAAATTTTCAAAGCAGCAAGATGCTAAAAAAAAATAGCGAATTCAAATTTTTGGGGGTATAATTGTTAACGATTCCTTAAACTCCATACACCTGCTTTAGGTGCTCTATTTGGTTGGGACGGCCTATCAAAATAAGCTTTGAGTTTTTCTGAAGTTTCATAGACGGCTCTGGATTAACGATATAATTCCCTTCGGGAGTTCGATAGCCAATCACGGAGCAACCCGTTTTTTTTCTGATGTCCAAATCTAAGATGGCACGTTCTACGCCATCTGGGCAGATTTTCTCAAACGGCACCTGCTCTACGTTGATACTATCGATCTCTCCAGACACGCTCAGGTTATCCAAAAATTCGACCAGATCTGGGGTAACGACCAAATTGGCCATGTGGTCCCCGCCAATCTTGTCGGGCATAATCACATTATCGGCCCCAGCCAATTTCAATTTCTGGTAACTGGTCTCTTCGGTGGCACGGCTTATGATTTTCAAGTTTGGATTTATTTGCCTTGCAGAGAGCACTACAAAGAGGTTATCTGCATCGCTGGGCAGGGCACAGATGAGGGTCGAGGCGCGTTCCATGCCGGCACGAACTAGCACCTCATCTTCATTGGCATTACCGTGTACAAACAACAGTTCTTCTTCAGAAAACCGCTCCATGACTTCCTCGTCCTTTTCCACGATCACAAAGTCTTTTTTATAATCTCGAAGTTTTTGCGCGGCCTGCTTGCCATTACGGCCATACCCGCATACAATAACATGGTTTTCCAGGGAGTCGATGATTTTTTGCACTTTTCGCTGTTTTAAATTTCCAATATTGCTCTTGCTCAGCAAGTATTCGGTGATGACCGAGATGGCATATCCCACGATAAAAATACTGGAAACAATTAATATGGAGGTAAAAATCTTCTCATTGGGGCTCATGGGCTTTACCGCGCCATAGCCCACCGTGGTTATGGTTATCACCGTCATATAGACGCTATCTACCCAGCTGTATTCTGAATAAAACCGATACCCAAGCACCCCCGCCATAAATACGGCAAAGAGCAATACCAGAGCGCCCGTGATTTTTGATTGCAGCAACCGGTTCATAGATCGAAAACGGAGGTTCGTTTTGTGTAGACCAAATCCTTGAGCTTCAACCAGAATGCCAAGGTTAGGTAAATGGCAAAGCCGACACCCAAGGTAGCAAAAGATACGTAAATGAAGAATAGCCGTACGCTCTTTGCCCGCATCCCCAGCCTATCAGCCAGACGCGAACTTACGTAAAATCCGTGGCGCTCAAAGTAATGGCGTATTTTGTAAACCGATTGTAACATATACGCAAATTACTATTTTTTGTTCTATTTTGGGCCTTGCGCCAAAATGGAATTGCCAATGGCACACTGCAAGCATTGTACCTTATCGCAATAGTCATTTTTTAACTGCAGCAGGGCTTGCGATTGCTGGGCATTTTTCACCGGCACGTTCAAAGTCGCGAAGTTGCGAATTACCCGGTTATCTTCTGCCGGCAATTTCTGTACCAGCTCCAACAGCGTATTCGTTTCATCCCTGCCTTGATACGCCGCAAAGCTAAATCGAAGCGGGATGAGCGTATTCAAAATGAGCAAATCGACAAAAGCCTTTGTAAGTTGTTTTTTCCGAATTGAAGACGGTACTCCAAAAGTATAATGACGTGTCCAATACGCACTGGCCTCTACAGAGAATAACTCGTAATATTTGTGCAAATGATTTGCGCTCATTACTTCGGAAAACAAAGAGTGCCTCGAAGCGTATAACTGCGCCAGCTGCGAGAGTCGAATGGTCGGAAAACTGGAAGGCCGCAGCCGAAAGAACTTGAGCGGAATCGTAGCCGGGCTGTCAATTGAAAATTTGTGCTTCAGGTATTGGTATTCTTTCCGCAACAACAGGTAATACTCATCTCCTTGCGAGGTATCCAGCAACTGTGCTTGCCCCATAAGTAGAGCTTCCAACTGTTGCGGGTGCTGGGCGCATTTTTTTACTACGGAAAAGGGAAGCGATTGGGCGATGCTCAAAAAAGCCTCCCCATTTACCTTGAGTCCGAAGTTCTTGCAAAGCAATTGAAAGAGTAGCGCTTCCCAATTGTTACCAAGCCCTTCCAGCTGCTGGGCCAATGCTTGCGATTTCCGCTCTAATCGTTCAACATACAAGCGCTCCAACCAGTGGTCTCGTACAAAGTCATCTATGCGTGGCAGCTGCTCTTCGCAGGGTATCCAACATTTCGATTGGGAAAACAATTTGCGATAGGTGCTTAGAATAGCATTCGGCACAAGAGGTTGCAGGGCAAGTGTGGGAATGGGCGTACCGTCATTTCTGGAAATATCTGTGTCGTGTTCCCAAACCACATGTAGGATAACCGATTGGTAAGTTTCGTCTTCTTGATGCGCGTGGGCGAACCAGTGCGATGCCTTGATGTGAATCTCTACATTGCCGGCCCAACGCTGCCCATCGATAAGCAATTGGGCGTTGAAAAAGTCTGGACCCGCGTTGTGGTTATGCTGGCCAGGCGCAAGGACCGTTAATCGCTGGGCATTCGTTGTCGTTAAATTCCCCGTGTTGAATTTCTGAAATTTCCACAGGTAATGCAGAAAATCCTCTTTCATTTGAATGCTTGTTAGGGGGAGTGTAATTAACCATAGACTATTCCGAAGCTTCTTTCCGCTTTTTAACCGTGGGATCTTCGGGATGGATATCTGTAAATAAAATTCGATTCCATTTGTAGAGACGTCGCGATAATTGCAAGTATCTAAAAATGCCCACCGCCAGAAACACGACGCAAACTATCAACGCCACGTACCCTAACCACCTGAGATTCTCGAAATCTTCCAAGCCTAGCAATGCCAATCCGCCCAATAAAAGGTACAGCGACGCCTTAATGTACGCCATCAAGGTACGTTCGTTTGCCAACTTAGTACGCTCTAATGCCAATATTTCCCGCGCATTCGCCGGTAGCGGTTTGGTGCGAAGGTACTTGAACAATTTCTGGGCGGGACGTCTCATTGGTTCCCCTAAAATAGAAAAAACCCGTTCCATTTGCAACGGAACGGGTTGTAAATACATTTTAAAACAGTTCCTTATTCAATAAAGCCCTGGGCGCGCATCCATTCGTCATTGTACATCTTACCTACATAACGGCTTCCGTGATCGTGAAATAGCACCACAATTACATCGTTCTCTTTAAAATGTTCCTTTAGTTGCAGCAAACCTTTCATAGCGGCCCCGGCCGAGTTGCCCAAGAACATTCCCTCTTCCTTGGCGAGTTTTTGGGTGTATATAGCGGCATCCTTATCGGTTACTTTCGTGAAACCATCGATGATATCAAAATTTACGTTCTTGGGAAGGATGTCCTCGCCAATACCTTCGGTAATATAAGGATAGATTTCATTCTCATCGAAAATACCGGTCTCGTGGTATTTCTTGAAAACGCTTCCATAGGTATCGATGCCCCAAATCTTAACGTTCGGATTTTGTTCCTTCAGGTACTTGCCAACCCCGCTTATGGTTCCGCCGGTGCCCACGCCTACCACAAAATGGGTCACCTTGCCGTTGGTCTGTTTCCAAATTTCGGGGCCCGTGCTTTCGTAATGGGCCTTGGCATTGCTCAGGTTATCGTATTGGTTTACGTACCAGCTGTTGGGGGTTTCCTCGGCCAAGCGTTTGGAGGTGGAATAGTACGAGCGGGGGTCGTCTGGAGCTACATCGGTAGGGCATACTACCACTTCGCTGCCCACGGCGCGAAGAATGTCCATCTTTTCCTTGCTCTGCTTGTCGCTAATAACGCACACCATTTTATAGCCTTTTACAATGGCCGCGAGTGCCAGACCCATACCGGTATTGCCGCTGGTACCCTCAATGATGGTCCCGCCCGGCTTTAGGCGGCCGTCTGCCTCGGCATCTTCGATCATTTTTACCGCCATGCGGTCCTTTACCGAGTTGCCGGGGTTAAATGTCTCGTACTTGGCCAAGACCAGACCGGGGATCTCTGCCGCCAATTTGTTTATCTTTACCAAGGGGGTATTGCCGATGGTTTCCAAAATATTCTTTGCGTATTCCATAGTTTTAAACGGTACTATTCCGAGGTGTTTTTCTTCGGAAAATTGACCGCGCAAAGGTACAAAATGGAACAGGAACCGCTAGCCGAATGGGGACTATATTTTTTAAGGACACTGTTAGCCCGTAGACTAATATAATGCAGGATTACAGGGAAAGGTTCATGCCCAAGAAATAAAAGAGTATCGCTATTACGATCATGGCAGAAATATACCAAAGCTCCCTTCGCGAACTCTCTTTTGTACGGGGCGCACCTACGAAAAACAGGAATATAATATAGGCTAAGACGGCTACAGCTACCATTAAAATGCTAAGCCATCGTAGCCAAGGGGCAGGGTTCCCCTGGTTTATCACAAAGGCCAAAATGGTTATCCCAAAAATACCAAGGCTCAACCTTTTTTTTTAAATCCGGTTTCATACGTTTTTCAGTTAACATGTTATAAATCTATAACAAAGATTATTGTCTTGCTCTAGCTAAATATAAAAAACAGGAAAAATCCTGTACGGGAGACAGGATTTTTCCATTCTAATGTTCAGCTTCTAATTTATTCGATATGTATCATAAATTAGGTAACATAACTGGATAGACCATTTCATTTTCCCGTTTCTGAAAATGTCCGAAAAAAGAAATGATTTTGTTGTTTTCCAGGATAAAAAACATCTTAACTTCATTCCCGGAAACTAAGTAAAACACTCTTCCCTCACCATTATAGATTATCTTTTTATTTTCAAGTAAATCGTTGTGCAACTCTAACCTAGGCACTATCCTATAATCTTTGAGCGCTGAAAGTTCATTGTTAAAATCTTCGATATAAGTTTTTACCAACTCAACAGTTCCTGACTGCAAGTCTTCTCGTAGTACCAAGTAGTGCTCTAATTTTGAATAATCTGGTTTATTCTTGGCAATTATAAATTCTTCAACGAATTCTGTAATAATTGTAGGTGTAAATTGGCCATAACACTTGCCAATAATTGACAAAATCAACACAAATAAATATTTCATAATTAACTAGCAGTTTTTATTACTTGAGAATGCAGTGCCGCCCGAACTATTAACTGAAATATTCGCGTTCGGAACAATTGCCCTAAGTTCTTGCACTAGTGAACCTGGGTTCGAACCTGAGCCGCCTGGCCACGAACCGTTGCATTGTGACATACCAAGTCCAATGATATTGGCAATTACAATTTTCAAGGATAATTTACAATTGGGAAACAGTCCAATTTTTAGATTTCTAAAAACAGTATTTCGAGTGTTTAAAACTCACGGATATAGAAAAGTATCCAATAACTCCCAGTCCCCTTTTATCTTAGAAAAGATAATACTCTTTTCTGTAAAAGTTCCATCGGCTTTATAGTATGTTGCAAATAGCACGGAATAGGTGTAGGAATTATCAAAGTAGATGAAAAGGTGAACACTGGGATATTCGGAAATTTTATCGATAGGCGCAACTCTTCGCAACTTACTATTTTTCAATACTTTATTAAGGGACATATAATAAGCGTTGGAATGTGGTTTTGCTAAACTTTTATCGAGTTTATTAAAATTGGTTGGTACTCTACTTAAAACTTTAGAATCATTTGCGTCTCCAATAGCATCTAGCAATTGGTTGAATTCAATCGTAGTGCATTTTACATTCTCAATTTTTTGTAAGGGTCCAATTGTTATTGAATCTGAGCTTAAAAACCCACAACACACAATTTCTTTAAAAACATAAACCTCTTGGTTTTCACTTCTTAAATGAATATTGATAATTTCATAGGTATCATCTTTGTGAGCCCCCATTTTAACACAACTATATAACATAGGGACCAAGAACAGTAGATATAACTTTATTTGGGGATTATTCGCTAACATGGATTTCCTTTGGGTGCAATCCCACCTTGGTTTGAGTTTGTATCTTCAGCAGCATTGGTATTAATAATTCGTGCTCTATTACCCGACCCTGGAGGATAAAGTGCATTAAAAGAAATTGTGCCAACCAATGCTCCCCAAGCAAGATCCTCATAGTATTGAATGTCATGAGCTTGACCGTCCCATTCCATTAGAGCATCTCGTATAGGATGGATAAATTTTCTGCTAATTGCCTCGTGCTGCCATAATTCAGGATTATTGCCGTATGAATGATTAACAATTGCATTGAATAAAACTGGAAAATCGGTTATTCCCGTATTATTGTTGATTGTGTAATCGTCTATCAAACTTAGTAAATAGGTGTGTAACATTTCGTGAAGCAATGTTCTCGCTATTGCAATTTTTGTAGCTTGATCTTTATAAGTTGGTTTAAGATAAGTAATATATTCAAAATCTATAGGGTTTCCAGCAACATTCCTTCGCCAATCGGTTTCCGCTGCGTTAGTAGGATTTATTGGTGGAACGGCAGTCTTTATCTCCCAATCGTAAATTGAGGAAGGCGTCCCAAAACGCTGAAGGATTCTTGAAATGTCATTTTGGTCAAGTATTTTTAACAAATTTACTACATATGTCGAACAGGGATCTAATGAATCAATAATTATATTATCCTCAATAGCTGAATTTATAGGATTAATTCCTTCACCCACACTCACGGCAATCGTTGGGTTACCACAGCTATCCCCTACGGCGCGCTGGCAAGGATTTGTGTTCATAGGCCCGCAAGGATTCCGAAAAACATTAATTGGCTCAGTAAATAGTTGAATAATGATTGTAGGATTGGTATGTTCACATACACAATCTGGATTTAAATCGTGATCGCAGTTGCAACCACCGATAATTATTGTGGGTCCACCAGTGCCCCCACCTGTATTCCCCGTTGTACCACTGCCGTTTCCGGGGTTTGAGGAACCGCCAGTCTGATTGTTGCCGGTACCAGTTCCGTTACCGGTGCCAGTGCCACCGCCTCCACTGGTACCAGTGCCAGTCGTAGTGCCAGTACAGGGATTTCGATGGGTGTTGGAAATTACTACACCTTGCTCAAAATAGGTAAGATTGACCAGCTCACCCTCTGCCGTATATACCAATATGTTACCAGTATACGAACTCATATCAAAATCGCTAGAATTTTCTGAATACCAATTTTCATCTGGCACATACTGTATAATATAAGAGTACAAACCGCCATTGCCATCTTCGGCAACGATATAGTTGATCAACGAAACCCCCGGCCCAGGTTCCTCGGCGGTGGCGGTGAAGGTAAAGTTCGAAACTTCATCCTCGTCGGTCTCGATGGTAGCCAATACAATATCATCCATACTTCTGCCGCCGTTACTGCTGTTGGTTAAACGCACTGCAAAGCTTCCCTGTGTTTGGGTTTCAATAAAGGTAATAATTTCAGGGATATCACTACCGCTTACAGTTTTGGTAACAATATAGGCGTGGTTACTATCAGCCTCCTGTGGTGGGGGAATGTCATTGTCGCTCGTACAAGCAATAAATAGTAAAGTGAGTACAGCAAAAAGCAGAATACGGTTTTTCATGATACAAATAATTTTAGGTTAGAACAAAACATTTGTACTTCAAACCCAGTTGCGCAACGTTTTTAAAATACCATATAAAGCAAAAAAAAAAACGAATATTCCAATACCCGATTATAAAAACAGGAAAAATCCTGTACACGGGACAGGGTTTTTCCTGTATCGAAAACCAATACTTTAGGGTTTACTGTCTAGTTCAAAATCCTATTCAAACCGCATCGCCCTAACCGGGGAGATTTTTGCGATGATATACGAGGGTATTAATAGCATACATAAACAGAGCAAGAAGGTGCCCACATTCAACAGGGCAATATAGCCCAGGTCCAGATATACCGGAGCCTCACTAACGTAGTACGTATCGGGATTAAGCGGAAACAGCTTAAAGTACTTTTGTGCCAGCAGCAGTCCCAGCCCAATTAGGTTGCCCCAAAACAGCCCCACCATGATAAGGTAGGTAGCGTTGTAAAGAAATACCTTGCGCACGCTCCAATCGCTACCGCCAAGAGCCTTTAAAATGCCTATCATTTGGGTACGTTCCAAGATGAGTACCAATAGCGCCGTAATCATATTGATGCCCGCCACCAAAACCATAATGCCTATAATGAGCGCTATGTTGAAGTCGAACAGGTCGAGCCACTCAAAGATGGAACCGTATTTTTGCCGTATGGTCTGGGTGTCCAGGGTACTGTCGGTAGCGTTGTACACGGCCGTGCCGGTATATGGGAGCGCATCGAAATCTTCCACGAACAGCTCAAAAGCGCCAACCTGGTCGTCCTCCCAGTTGTTCAAGCGTCTAATATGGCGAATATCGGCCAGGACGTATTGCGCGTCGAACTGCTGGAAACCGCTGTTGTAAATACCCACGATGGTAAAGCCCAGATTGCGTGTCTCTAGGTTCTCGGCCTCCTTCAGAAAGAACGTCACCATCCTATCGCCCACATCCAGTTGCAGACGGTTGGCCAAAAATTCTGAAATAAGCACTTCGTCGTTCAAATTCTCGGCGTAATTTGGCAGTCGGCCACGCAGCAGGTACTCCTCAAAAGCGGTCCAGCGGTAGTCCTCGCCCACGCCCTTTACCACCACGCCCTCAAAATCGGTCTCGGTACGGATAACCCCGCCCTTTAGCGCAGTTACCTGAATATGCTCGATGCCCTCCACCCCCTTGAATTGGGGATAGAATTCCTGGTTCATGGAAATGGGAATTTGGGAGTCGTTGCTGAAATTGGTATCGAAATTGGTAATGATAATATCGCCATTGAAGGCCGAAACCTTTTCGCGAATCTTTTTTTGAAGTCCTACGCCCG
>NZQO01000045.1 GCA_002693605.1 Flavobacteriaceae bacterium | reverse complement strand
GCGCGGGGCATCGATGTCGATGACATTACCCACGTTATCAACTACCAGTTGCCCGACGAGATCGAAACTTATACCCACCGTAGTGGCCGTACCGGTCGCGCGGGGAAAACGGGCGTGTCTATGGTCATCGTTTCCAAGAGCGAGGCGCGCAAGATCAAGCAGATAGAGAAAATTATACAGAAGAGCTTCGAGCGCAAGGAAATTCCCTCGGGAATGGAAATCTGCGAGGTGCAGCTGTTCCACTTGGCCAACAGCATCAAGGAGACCAAGATCAATCCAGAGATAGGGCCCTACCTGCCCAATATTACCGAGGTACTGGAGGAATTCTCGAAGGAAGAGCTGATCAAGAAGGTGTTCTCGGTAGAGTTTACCCGCTTCTATAATTACTATAAGAAATCGAAGGACCTGAACGTGTCGGGCGGCGATATGTCTGAGGCAAAGACTGCCGACAGCCTGCGCTACTTCATCAACCTTGGTACGCGCGACGATTTCAACTGGCAGAGCCTGAAGGATTTCCTTCGCGACCTGTTGCAGTTGGGGCAGGACGATGTCTTCCACGTAGATGTGCATGACAGCTTCTCCTTCTTCAATACCGATGCAAAGCACTCCGATCTGGTAACAGGCGTATTTGACGATTTTACCCTCGATGGCCGTAAGATTTCCGTGGAAATTTCCAAGGAGGGCCGCACCAAGGGCGGCGGAAAGTCTGGCGGACGTGGTAAGGGCAAGGGCGGCTTCAAAAAGCGCAGTCGCGATTTTGGAGGCGATAAGCCAAGTTTCAAAGGCAAGAGCCGTCGCAGGACCGACCGTCCCGACAAGAAGGGAACCGGTGGCCGCAGACGTAGAAACGGGTAATTTTTAGCTGGCAATTGAAACATTGGAAGGAAAATTGCGTCTATTTATGTACATTTACCTACCCATTGCTATGAGAAAAATTGCATTTGTATTCCTGTTCCTGTGCGCCACAGTACCCTTACTGGCACAGGAATCTACCCAAATAGAGGGCACGGTGCTCAATGATGCTACCGATTTGCCCCTGGAGAACGTAAACATAGTTAACTTAAACAGCGTAGTGGGTACCACCTCTTCCGAATCGGGTAAATTCGAAATTCGGGCGGCGGTAAACGATACGCTGTATTTTAGCTACCTGGGCTTTAAGTCCATACGCGTTCGCGTTACCAACGACTGGCTAAAGTTTGGCGAGATCAAGGTGAAGATGACCGAAATGGGCATTGCCCTGGAAGAGGTCGTGGTACGCCCTGTCGAGCTAACCGGCTATATCGAGGTAGATGCGCGTATTATACCCGTGTACGAGAACTATCGCTATCGCATATCTGGGCTCTCCTCGGGCTACGAGGGCGGCAGCCAACAGCCCGGCGCCGTGAGCAAGGTGCTGAGCGCGATATTCAATCCGGCCGACTTCCTCTACAACGTCTTTGGCAAGCGCCCACAGCAAATGCGAAAGCTGCGGAAGATGAAGGAAGACGACGAGATACGCAACCTGCTGCAGAGCAAGTACGACCGCGAGACGCTCATGGCCGTACTGCAACTGGAAAAGGTGGATATCGACGAGATCCTCAACAATTGCAACTACTCGAAGGACTTTGTGCGTACGGCAAACGACCTGCAAATACTCGATGCCATTAGCGAGTGCTACGAGGAGTACAAGGTGCTTAACCGCGGCAAGAACAACTAGTTTTCTGTTTTAATTAACAGAAAGTTGGGGGTATTTGGGGTATTTTTATAGGAAAACCCGAAAGCGTTCCCCACTATGCAGCACTTGGTAGAAACCCAACGTACCTATTTCAACACCCAGGCTACCAAGCCTATCTCCTTCCGAAAGAAACAGTTAAAGTTGTTACGTGACGTGCTGAAACAGCACGAGGAACTGCTGTACGATGCCATTTACGATGATTTCAAGAAATCGGAGTTCGAGACCTACGTTACCGAGCTGAACTTACTTTACCATGAAATACGGGTAGCCCGCAAGCAATTGTCACAATGGGCCGCTCGCACGTCGGTCTCCACCGGACTCATGAACCTCCCCGGAAAGAGCTATATCATCAAGGAACCCTTGGGGGTTTGCCTCGTTATAGGCGCTTGGAACTACCCCTACCAACTCTCCCTGGCACCCGTAATTGCCGCTATGGCAGCGGGCAATACGGTTATTCTGAAACCCAGCGAGCTGCCCGGCAATACCAGTTCGGTTATGGCAAAGCTATTAAACAATGCCTTTGACCCCGCCTACCTGAAGGTCGTAGAAGGGGGCGTGCCTGAGACTACCGCGCTGCTGGAACAGGAGTTCGATAAGATTTTCTTCACCGGAAGTACCAAGGTGGGCCAGATCGTCTACAAGGCGGCCGCCAAGACCCTTACCCCCGTGACCCTCGAGTTGGGGGGCAAGAGCCCGGCCATCGTTATGGAAGATTGCGATCTCAAGATGACCGCCAAGCGGCTCGTGTGGGCCAAGTTCCTAAATGCCGGGCAGACCTGCATAGCGCCCGATTATGTCATGGTGCACGAATCGGTAGCGATGCGTTTCCTAGAGGCCTGCAAGACAGAAATAGAAAATGCCAGATACGCCTTCGAGCACGACAATTATGTCCAAATCATCAATGACGACAACTACCAACGGCTAAAAGGCCTCATCAATGCTGAACAGGTGTACTACGGGGGCAGGACCCATAGGGAAGAACGCTATATACAGCCTACCTTGTTGCAGCACGTAACCTTTGATGATGCGGTGATGCAGGAGGAGATTTTTGGGCCTATCCTGCCCGTACTTACCTATACCAAGCTGGACGATGCCCTGCGGCAAATTGCCTGCTTGCCCAAACCGCTCTCCTGCTATGTTTTTACCAAGAGCCGAAAGAAAAAGCACCACGTGTTGGGCACGCTCTCCTTTGGGGGTGGGGCCGTGAACGAGGCCGTTATGCACATCAGCAACCTCGACCTGCCCTTTGGCGGGGTGGGCCATAGCGGGATGGGAAGTTACCATGGCGAGGCTGGCTTCAACGCTTTTTCACACCAAAAGAGTATTTTGGAAAAGCCTACCTGGTTCGAGCTACCGCTGAAATATCCCCCGTACTCCAAATCGAAACTGAAATGGATCAAGCGGCTTATGCGATTCAGTTAACGAACCTGGGCCGGGGGTCCGGTTCAATTTCGTAGCTTTGCCGTAGTATGGAACATTCCTTTCCCTTGCAAAGTGCCATGATCATTGGCGCCATGAAATGCGGCACGACCTCCTTATACGAATATTTGAAGGACCACCCGGCCTTTGCGCTTCCGAAGGTCAAGGAACCCGAATATTTTTCGCAGCATTGGGAGTTGGGCCCCTACGCCGAAGTCTTTGAGCCCTTCACCAAATCGCACACCTATGCGCTAGACGCCTCGACGGGCTATACCAAGTACCCTATGCGCGAGGGTGTGCCCAAGCGTATTTACGACTATGGCCTGCAGCCCAAGTTTATCTACCTTGTGCGCAATCCGTTTGACCGTATCGAGTCGCACCACAACTTTATCTCGCGCTTCGAGTACTGGAACGAGACTATCGAGGCAGATGCGCTGGTAGCCATCAGTAAGTACCATTTTCAACTGCAGCAGTACCGTTCGTTTTTTCCGAAGGAAGACTTCCTGATTCTCGACTTTGGGCAGCTGCAGCGCGACCCGAAAGCCGTTCTGCTGAAGGTGTATGCCTTTTTGGGTATGGGCGATTCGCATATCCCTTCCAACTTCGGCATCCATAACAAGACCGAGATCGATGCACAGGTAGAGCGGTCCTTGCGCAGTAAGGTGGGCGGCGTGTTGCCCTTTCTCCCCGAAAGCGTGAAGCAGTTGGGAAAACGACTGCTGAAAAGGGGCAGGCCCATTGCCAAGGTACAGCTCACCGATGCCCAGCGTAGCCGCGTGCACGACAAGCTGCGGGACGATATGCTGCGCTTTCAGGAAGAATATGGCTTCGATGTAAGCGACTGGGGATTTTCAAAAACCTGACCCATGCATCCCATCCTACACTATTCCCTGCACTTTCTCGCGCCCGGTATCCTGGCGTGGCTCTTCTTCCGGCCCATTTGGAAAAAAGCGTGGCTAATCATGCTCCTTACCATGTTGGTAGACGCAGACCATTTGTTGGCCACCCCGCTGTTCGATCCAAACCGGTGCAGCATCGGGTTTCACCCCCTGCACAGCTATTGGGCCATAGGCGCCTATGTGTTGCTGCTGTTTTACCGGCCCACGCGCATCGTTGCGGTAGGACTCTTGTTCCATATGCTTACCGACGGCTTGGACTGCCTGGCCATGCGCTAGGTTATTGGTGGTGGTAGGGTTCGTTCCGCAAAATGGTAAATGCACGGTATAATTGCTCTACGAAGAACAACCGAACCATCTGGTGCGAAAAGGTCATGGACGATAGCGACACCTTCCCGTTGGCGCGCTGGTACACTTCATCGCTAAAGCCGTAGGGGCCGCCCACTACGAATACCAAATGCTTAAGCCCACTGTTCATCTTTTTCTGGAGGAACTTCGAGAACCCGACCGAGGTGTGTGCCTTTCCGTTTTCATCGAGGAGAATAAGCACATCCGAAGTGGCGGTCCGCTTCAGGATTTCGGCGCCCTCGGCTTGCTTTTGCAGCATTTCCGAGAGGTTCTTGGTATGCTTGCCATCGGGTATCACTTCCAGGGAAAACGGAACGTAATGCCCCAGTCGCTTGGTATATTCGGCAATGAGGCTCTGCAACTGTTTGTCGTCGGTCTTTCCAATGGTGAGCAGGGTTATTTTCATATGGGTAAAAATAGGGTGAAAATCGGCAAAAAGCAACTAGCCGATGTTTGGGTCAAGATGATATAAATCATTTTAAATGGGCGAGTGCCCCCGTACCTTTGATGTGGTAACCAAAATATCGATTCCTATGCAAATTCACATTCAATATCTAAAGCTAGATGTCAGCGAAACGCTAGACCAGTTCACGACCAAAAAACTGCGCAAATTGGCAGAGAAGTACGATTGGCTAATCCGGGCCGAGGTCTGGTTTAAGAAAGGACAGGACAAGGGCGGTACCGATAGCATTTGCGAGATAGAGTTGAGCGCTCCGGGCCCGCGGTTGTTTGCCAGCAGTACCGAGGCACATTTCGAGGCTGCGGTAAAGGAATCCGTAGCCGATTTGGAGCGACAGCTGAAAAAGCGCAAGGCGCAGCTTACCGCGCATTAAACCGAGTTACGGAAACAAAACCACAAACTACATAACGATGAAAAAAATATTAGTTCCCACCGATTTTTCCGAGTATTCGGAATATGCCCTCAAGGTAGCCGCTACCATTGCAAGGCAACAAGATGCCGATTTGGTAGTGGTGCACATGTTGGGCCTCTCGGAGGCGGTTATCTCCAAAGATGAATCACGCGAGGTCATGGAAGCCCTCTATTATATGAAATTGGCCGAGAAACGGTTCGACGAGTATCTGGACAAGCCGTTTCTGGAAGGCCTGAACATCCACACCACTGTGCAAAATTACAAGGTGTTTAGCGAACTTGGCGGGGTAGCCGAGGAGTTCAATGCCGACCTGATCGTGATGGGATCGCACGGCAGTAGTGGCTGGGACGAGGTATTCGTGGGCAGCAATACCGAAAAGGTAGTGCGTACCGCTTCGGTTCCGGTATTGGTGGTAAAGCACGACCAAGCTAACTTCACGATGGACAAGGTGGTATTTGCCTGCGATTTTAGATCGGAGAGCATTCCCGCGCTTGCCAAGGCACGTGCCTTGTGTAAAACGATGGGGGCACAGCTGCAATTGCTGTACGTCCATCTTCCTGCCGAACAATTTAGGAGTACCGCCGAGGTTCAGGAGCGCATAGAAACGTTCTTCGCCAAGGCAGGCTGGAACGAGCCCTCCTTGATGGACGGCATTGCCTTTTACAGTGATTATACCGTAGAGGACGGCCTGTTCAGCTACAGTAACAAGGTAGGCGCCGATGTTATTGGCATTCCCACCCACGGCCGTAAGGGCCTTGCCCATTTCTTTTCGGGAAGTATTGGGGAAGACGTGGTGAACCATAGCGATATCCCGGTAATAACCTTCAAGATTTAAAAAGTGCGTTTTTAGTTTGTGGAAGAGGGAGTGTCCGTATTAGTGGGGCGCTCCCTTTTTTTTGTCGGTACTACGGAACTAGTGCGCCTAACGGTAGTGGCTACGATTCTTTCTTCAGAAGAAAAACAAATTTATTGGAAGGTGTTCAGGGCGATTTCGACCATCGTGCCGAAGGTGTTCTCCCGTTCTTCGGAAGTGGTCTCTTGTCTCGTAACCAAGGAATCGGAAATGGTCAATATCGCCAGTGCCTGTACGTTATGCTTCGCGGCGATGGTATACAGTCCGGCGGCCTCCATCTCCACACACAAGATCCCATATTCGGCCCATTTTTGGTACGCGATTTCCGAATCGGAATAAAATGAATCGGCCGAAAGTACATTCCCCGCGGTAATGGGAATGTGATGCCGTTGCGCATAGTTGGCGGCTTTAAGGAATAAGTCGAAATCGGCCGTGGGGGCATAATCGGCGTTGGAAAACCTCGCGGCATTGATTCCCGAGGTGGTCGAGGCGGCCATGGCAATGACGATATCGCGCAACTGCAAGTGGGGTTGGTACGCGCCCGCGCTGCCCACCCGAATGAGTTTCTTGGCACCGTACTGGGTAATGAGCTCGTGGCAATAAATTAAGGTGGAGGGAATGCCCATTCCCGTGCCCTGTACCGAAACCCGTTGGCCCCGATAGGTGCCGGTATAACCCAGCATACCCCGAACGTTGTTGTACCGTACAGGATCTTCCAAGTAGGTTTCCGCTATCCATTTGGCGCGCAGCGGATCTCCGGGAAGCAATACGTTTTCGGCTACCGCACCTGGTTGTGCATTAATATGAAGGCTCATGCGAGGAGGGTTTTTGGGTCACGATGGTAACGCCAGAGGAGGTACCAATGCGCGTTGCGCCCATTTGCACATAGGCGAGTGCTGTTTCATAGGTCCGGATACCGCCAGAGGCTTTGATTTGAGCGCGATCAGCGACCGTCTTTTTCATAAGTTGTACGGCCTGCGGGGTGGCATTGCCGCTGCCAAAACCAGTGGAGGTCTTCACGAAATCGGCCCCTGCCGCTACCGCAAGGGTACAGGCCGCTACGATTTCTTCATCGGAAAGGTAACAGGTTTCCAAGATCACCTTCAAGATAGTGCTGCCAATGGCTTCTTTCACGTTCGTTATTTCCGATTGAACGGCGCTATGTTTTCCTGATTTCAGCATACCGATATTGAGGACCATATCAATCTCGGTAGCACCTTGCACCCTACACCAATCTGCTTCGTGTACCTTAGTTTCCGTGGAAGTTGCCCCTAACGGAAAGCCTACTACCGCGGCGAGCCCAATGTTGGTGCCCGCCAATTTACGTGCCGCCAAGGGTACGTAACAGCTGTTTACGCAAACGGCCTTGAAGGAATGGGCGATAGCCTCGTCGCAGAGCGTTAGTATGTCGGTCTCGGTGGCCGTGGCCTTGAGCAAGGTGTGGTCAATGTAGTGGTTCAGCTTCATTAGCTGTGCTGCTGGATAATGGATATTAAGTCGTTTTTCTGTAGTACGCCGCTCTGTCGCCAAAGCTGCTTCCCGTCTTTGAACAACAGTAAGGTGGGCACCCCGCGAACCTGGTACTGCGTGGCTAGTGGTTGGTTCTTGTCTACGTCTATCTTGACGATCTTGACCGCCTCGCCCAATTCGTCTTTTACTTGTTTCAGGATGGGGGCCAGCGTTTTGCACGGCCCGCACCAATCGGCATAAAAATCGATCAGCACGGGGGTGTCGGACTGTATTATATCGCTAAAGGAACTTTTCATACGCTATCAATTTTAATGAAAAGGTACATGATTCTGCTTATATCGACAAGGGGTTGTTCTTGTATTTCCGAAGTACGGGCAATAGGCGCTCCAACGGGATTTGTATGGAATAGGTCCCGGTATAGGAGGGGCAAATAACGCAATCGTCGAAGAAATACTCCACGTAAGTATCGTTCACCACGAAATTGTTCTTATAGGTGAAGAAATCGTCTGCTGTTATGGCCCAACAATCATAATAAATCTCGCCAGCGGCTATCTGTTGGTTCAATAGGTCATTTAGTATTCCCCGCATCGTATCTTCACTGCCCTGGGTGAAAAAGTCTTCGTACGTCATAAATACCGATTGCTCCAGGTTGTAGTTCATACTATCGAAGCTGTAGGTGGGGTGAATGGTGCCGGCGTAGAAGTTTTCCTTGTAAAAAAGCACGCTCAGCAATTCGTCGTTAATGGTGTGGACCTTATAATCTATCGTTCGCTTTTCCCTAAAGCGATCAGTGCGCACCGTGTCGCAGATAAGCTCGGAAGCTTCCAGGATGGCGGCCTCGGTACCCGATATATCGACGTAATACTGCTCAATGTGCTCGTTGAAATTGGCATAGCTAGCCTTGCGCTTGGTATTGAGGAGCGGGTAGTTGAAATCGAGGGTATATAGGTCGGCCTCCTTTTGGAAGTTCTTGCTAATGATAAGCTGCTGCAGGGCCTCCTTTTCATCGGGGCGTGACTTCAGTGCTTCCTGTTTCAGCGTAATGGATTGCTCTCTTTGGATATCTGGATCGGGGCGGTCTATCTCCATGGCTTCGGTTTGGACGGGCTCATTAGATAGAGGCGCGGGTTCTCTAGTATCGTTTTTGCACGACACCGTGATACTTAGTACGAACAGAAAAAAAAGGAAACGCATGGGCTTAGTGGGTTTAGGAGGGGGTGCTTAGTACCGCCTTTAGTTTGGTGAGCATGATGAGCTCTGCCTTGTTCCTGCCGGCGAAGGAGCCCGCAATGGCATCGGCCGTTTGCCAGATTAGTTGGTTAAGCGACTTATTGAAGAGTTTAGGGTGCTCTTCCTTGAATTCCTTGAAATCTTCAAAGCATTCGTCGGCATCCAGGTGCTTGTCGTCTAGCCAGTCGAAAACAATTTCGATTTGGTAGGAGGCATCGGTGTGGAACTCATCCTCGAGGGAGTCGATGTCCTTCCAGTGGGTCTGTACGAGCGAGCGCAGGGCCTCCACTTCGGCGGGGCGAATTACATTATCGGCGGCCGCAATGGCGTAGAAGAGTTCTCCCAGTTTCTGGTAGAGAACGAAGGTGGCGGGTTGGTGGGTCATCATCATCATAATATACAAAATTATAGCGTAAAAATACGTAGGGTATGGGCGGGCACAAATGATATTAATCAGTTTCCCCAAGAGCGGTAAAATTGCTACTTTTGCCAGGTGAACGTTTTTGACGAAAAAAAGGGCAATATATTCAAGCTGCTTTCCGAGGCCATTTCGGAAGGGATCATCATCGTAAACGAAAAGCAGGAGGTCGTTGCCAGTAACGGAACCGCCAATGCTATGTTCGGCTATGACGAGGACGAACTGATAGGCGAGCACCTGAATGTGCTGATACCTCGGGAGTACCACAAGAACCACCACACGCACTTCAACAACTTTATTGAGCACAGCGATACCCGGCAAATGGGCCACGGTCGCGATTTGTTCGGGCTGCGCAAGGATGGAACGAAATTTCCGGTGGAAGCAGGATTGAATCCATTCGAGATTTCAGATCGGCAGTACGTCATGGCACTGGTAAGTGATATTTCCGTTCGGAAACAGCACGAACAGCGCATTCGGGAGCTGAATGCCAACCTGGAGCAGAAAATTGCCGAGCGTACCCGAGCGCTGGAAGAAACCGTTTCGCAACTCAAGGAAGAGGTAGAGAAACGGCGCGCCGCCGAGAACAAGATGAAGGAGTCGTTGCGAAAGGAGCGCGAGCTCAACGAGCTGAAAACGAAGTTCCTCTCCATGGTTTCGCACGAGTTCAAGACACCCCTTAGCGGTATCCTTACCTCGGCCACACTGGCCGGGAAATATACCAAGGAAGAACAACAGGAAAAGCGCGACAAGCACTTGAAAACGATCAAGGCGAAAGTGAAGTACCTGGACAATATCCTGAGCGACTTTTTGAGTATAGAACGTCTGGAGACCGGAAAGACCGTGTACAAATTCAGTACCTTCCCTCTAAGCAAGGTGGTGAATGAGGTAATTTACGATGCCAATATGTTGCTCAAGGACGGGCAGCACATAGAATACCCGCAGTTTATTGACGACATTATGCTGGAGTTCGATGAGAAGATCCTCGAGCTGATATTGACCAACCTCATCAACAACGCCATAAAGTATTCTTCGGAAGGTAGCGCCATCGAGGTGAAGGTACAGGTGCGGGAAAACGAGCTCTCGGTTACCGTAGTGGACGAGGGGATGGGCATTCCGGAAGAAGAGCAGAAGTACGTGTTCAACAGGTATTTTAGGGCAGAAAACGCCCTCCTGAATGCCGGCACTGGCATTGGTCTCAATATCGTTAAGAGCCATCTCGAAAACCTTGGCGGTAATATCCACTTTACGAGTAAGGAAGGTGTGGGGAGTATATTTACCGTGACCTTGCCAATACATGTTAAATCGTAGGTAACGATTTTTATATTATCCACTTAATTGTAATTTTAGGTACAAAATCAACTTATTTCAATGCATACCATCCTTTTAATTGAAGACGATGCCGCGCTGCGGGAAAACACCGAGGAACTATTGGAACTTTTCGATTATACCGTCCTCACAGCGCCCAATGGGAAATTGGGTATCGAAAAGGCAAAGTCCGAAAAACCCGATCTAGTTATCTGTGATATTATGATGCCCGAGGTGGACGGCTACGGCGTGCTCCAGGCCCTTGCGGCCCACGCCGATACCAAGCACATCCCGTTCATATTTCTATCGGCAAAAACAGAACACAAGGAAATAAGGAAAGGAATGGACCTTGGCGCAGATGATTACCTTACCAAGCCTTTTGAGGAGGACGACTTGTTGAGCGCGGTAGAAAGTAGGCTGGCCAAGGCGAGCCTTTTGGCGAAGGTGCTACAAACCGCCGATGCACCCGCGACACAGGAGGATCGCGTGCGAAACCTGAACGAGCTGAAAAATTTTTTCGACGACCACGGCAGGGAACTGTCTTTTGAAAAAGGAGAGACCATCTTCCGAAAGGGACAGTACGCAACCATGATCTACCTCATTTTAAAGGGAGTGGTAAAAACCCATAAAATGGACGATAGCGGTAAGGAGCTCATCACGACCCTGCACAAGGCAGACGATTTCCTTGGCTTTACATCGCTTATGGAAACCGTGCCGTATAACGAGTCGGCCACTGCGGTGGAAGATGTCGAACTGGCCGGTGTTGCCATTTCCGATGTTCGTGAAATCTTAGGTAAAAACCAGAACGTATCGTTGGAGCTGATGAACGTCCTGACCGATACGCTTTCGGTGGTGAAGGAACAGCTACTGCAAATGGCCTACAGTTCGGTTCGCAAAAAAACCGCGCAGACTATCATACAATTTGCCGAGGTACTCAATAAAAAGCACGATGAGGCCATCAAGATATCGCGCTACGACCTGGCAAGCGTTGCCGGAATTGCTACCGAGAGCCTTATCAGAACCCTGTCCGATTTCAAGAAGAAGAAATTAATCGAGATAGAAGGCCGAAACATTCGTATTGTTGATCTGGACGGCCTGCGCGAGGTAGAATAACGCTTTCGGAAGGAGGCATAACCGATTACTTCAACTTAAAAAGCGCTATTTCCAACTTGCTTTTCCGTTCAAAACTGACCGTTGTCATTCTTTGAGATGTGGCTTCCCTTTATTTTTGCCCCAAAAGTGAGACGGAAATATGAACGTGCTAATACCTACAGATTTTTCTGACAATGCCTGGAATGCCGTTGCCTATGCCCTTTCCCTCTTGGAAGAGGTGTCGGTATCGTTCCACCTGTTGCACGTGCGCACGGCCCCAGCAATAGAATCTGGCCCCGAAATTCAAGGGAATGGCGTGGTGCTTAGCCCAGCGCGAAAGATAAATGCAAATTCAGAGCTGAAGCAATTAGTAGCGCGCGTGGAACGCAATTTTCCGAATCAGCGGCATCGGTTTGAAACGCATGTGGAGCACGGATTTTTCATAAAGGAAATGAGACAACAAGTTGCGCAGCTCGATATCGATTTGATTATAATGGGCACCAAGGGCGCCTCGGGAATAAAGAAATATACCCTGGGCAGCAATGCCGGCGATGTTATCACCAAGGTGAAGTGCCCCGTACTGGTTATCCCAGAGCGGGCAAAGTATGAGACGCCCAGGCACATTGCCTTTCCTACCGACTTTAACTTGCTTTACAAGAATCGGATTTTAAAAACCCTTGGGAAAATTTCAAAACTGCACCATTCGCAGTTGCACGTAGTACACGTCACGAACGCACCGGCCCAGATGACCGATGCCCAACGCAGAAACAAGGCATTTTTGGTAGATTCCCTGAGCAGCATTCAGCATTCATTCTACAACTGTACGGCACAGGACCTTGAGGAGGCCATTCAAAGATTTGTAGAGAAAAACCAGATCAATATGATCGCTATGGTCGCAAAGAACCTCAATTTCTTCCAGCGAATCCTGTTTCGGCCCACGGTAAGGAATATGAGCTACCATACCGAGGTACCGTTCCTAGTGTTGCACGAATAATTCCGAAGCCTTATTCCTCTCTTGAAATTGGCCGGTCTTCATAAAAATCGTCAAAGGTTTTGTCTGTGGAGTATTCGTCTGTTAGAACCTTATATACCGTATACCCAAAAATCGCCTGGCCAATTACAGTGAGGTAAAATACCCAACTAAAGGCGAGGTTCATAGTGGCGAACACTACCACCGTAACGAGTAAAAGGGTAGAAACGCCCACGAGGGTCATAGCCGAAAGTTTCATCTTTTTCTTTTAAAGGTATGTTTTTACGTACAGTTTTTCTCTTAAAGCTTCGCTAAAAATCAGTGGATTAGCTGATAAATGTCATTCTAATTTGTACGATATTTATATAGATTTGAACTGTATAATTGTAAAGCTATGAGGAAAATAATCATCCCTACCGATTTCTCTGAGAACGCCAGCAACGCCATTCGTTATGCCGTGCGGTTGTTCGAGGAAATGGAATGTACCTTTTACCTGTTGCACACCTTTACGCCCGCTGCCTATAACGTTGCCACGTTGGCAGATAGCTATTCGGCACTGCAGATGCAGGAAATTAGCCGGAAAAATGCCGAAGAGGGAATGGAGCGCATCATTTCAGATGTAGAGAAAGAATTTGGCAACACAAAGCATTTCTTCGAACGGGTAGTTTCCTTTAATCTGTTGGTAATGGAAATACTCGATTTGATCGAGACCAAGAATATTGAGCTGATCGTGATGGGAACCCAGGGGGCTACTGGCGCCAAGGAAGTATTTATCGGCACCAACACGACCCAGACACTTAAAAAGGCCAACATTCCCGTATTGGCAGTGCCATCATCGTATGGGTACGAGCCCCCGCGCGATATCTTGTTCCCTACCGACTATGCCTTCGATAAGAGCAACCGGTACCTTCCGTGGCTGAAAGAACTGTGCGGTGCCCACCATGCCGAACTGCATATCCTGAACGCCTATTCAGGCGAACCGCTATCGCCCGAGAAGAAGGAAGTCCAGCAATTCCTAAATGATTATTTCAACAACACCCCGCACGAATTCCATATTGAGGAAGATACCGATGTGCTGGGGGCCATTTCGGAATATGAGAAAAAAGCTAGGTTCAACCTGTTGGTAATGATTCACAACAAACACACTTTTTTCGAAAACCTACTATTCAAACCCGTAATTAACCAAGTGGCCTATCATACCCAAGTTCCGTTCTTGGTGCTCCCGGCCCAGTAAAAAATAACCTATTATGAAACAAATTCTTGTGCCCACCGATTTTTCGGCCAATGCATATACCGCCCTGCTGTACGTTACCAAATTATATGGCGACGAGCCGGTTCAATTTTTCCTACTGCATTCGTTTGCCAATCAGGTTTCTGCATTAACGAGCCGGGTTGATATCGGGAAATCGGAAAAAGTCCTCGACGAACTCTACGACCAAGCCGATACCGAAGGTACCCGCTTCATAGCGAAGCTACGGGAGAAGGTACAGAACGATTTACATACGTTCGAGGTAATTTCCACCTCTATGTCGTTGGTACGGGCCGCCAATAAACTCATCAGTGATAGGGGCATACAATTGGTGGTGATGGGGACCAAGGGCCGTACCGCGGCCGAGGACGTGCTGTTGGGAAGCAATACCATAGCGGTAGTTCGGAAAATTGAAAAGGCGCCGTTGTTGATCGTGCCGACCGACTTAAATTTTCTCGTTCCTACCGAGATAGCCTTCGCTACCGATTTTAATGATGTCTTTCCCACAGCGGGAATGACGCCGGTACTGGATTTGGTACGCGCGCACCAAGCGACCTTGCACGTCGTGCATGTGGGGGCTAAATCGGACTTGGGCACAAGGCAGCAGGAGCATTTGCAACGTATCGAAGCCACACTGCGAGACGTTCAATCTCAATTTCACTGGCTAGGCCGCGACGGGAGCATTGCCAGAACGATCGATTCGTTTATGATCGATGAGGGAATGGACATGCTGACCATGGTGTATCGCAAAAGAAATATTATAGAACAGTGGTTCCGCGAGGCAGTAGTGAAAAGAGTAGGACAGCACACCTCCATACCCTATTTGGTAGTTCCTATTCAGTAAAAAAAATAATTAAAACAGAACGCATTATGAAAAAGACCATCTTAATTCCGACCGATTTTTCCAAGAACGCCTGGAATGCCATTTGCTATGCAATTGACCTATTTAAGCGCCAAGATTGCGATTTCCATATTCTACATACCTATTATCTGGGCGGATATTCTACCGATAACCTATTGGTGCCAGAGCCACGCGATGCGGCTTACTTGGCACTAACCGAGTCGGCCGAAAAGAATATGGAAAAGGTGAAGACACATTTAAGCTTTCGCGACGATTCACCCGGTCATCGGTTTTATTTTTCCAATGAATTTGGACCGCTGCTGAACATAATGACCGATTGGATTGAGAAGAAGGACATCGATTTCATCGTGATGGGAACCCGTGGCGAGTCAGACGATAAAAACATGGTGTTTGGAAGCAATACGATCGATGCGATGGAGAAGATACGAAATTGCCCCGTGTTGGCCGTGCCCGGCGATGTGCTTTTCAAGGACCCTAACGAGATTGTGTTTCCCACGAGTTATAAGACCCATTTCAAAAAACGGGAATTGAAATACCTCGTTGACATTGCGCGTACCACCAATGCGCCCCTCCGTATCTTGCACATTGGGAAAGAGGAGGAGCTCGATGCGGACCAACTAGAGAAAAAGGAATTGCTGGAATCTATTATAGAAACAGTGAGCTTCAGCCACCATTACCTGTACAATATCGATGTGCAAACCGGCTTGCAATGCTTCGTTCAGAGCCGGGAGAGTGAGATGATTGCCTTTATCAACAAAAAGCATACGTTCTTCGGAAGTATCTTCAGCAATCCTATGGTCAAGCAACTGGGCGTGCATAGCCGGGTGCCGGTACTAGCACTTCACGACCTTCGAAACTAGGCTTATGGATTCTAACACACCAAACGAGGTACAAGTAATAAAGGCCTCGGGCCATAGGGCGCCATTTTCTATGGAAAAGTTGCGTGATTCTCTAGAGCGAAGTGGGGCGAGCCCCGAGATGGTTACGTCCATTTCGCAGCAGGTGGCAAACGAACTATATCCGGAAATTTCGACTAAGGAAATATACCATCGGGCCTTCGCCCTGCTAAAAAAAGAACAACCGTACTCGGCCTCTAAATACAAACTAAAAAAAGCAATTTATGAGTTGGGGCCCACGGGCTTTCCATTCGAAAAATTTATAGGCGCACTCTACCAACACAGTGGTTACCACGTATCGGTGGGCAAAATATTGGCAGGAAATTGCGTCTCCCACGAAGTGGATGTTATAGCGAAGAAAAAGAACGAGACCATTCTTGCCGAATGCAAGTTCCATACCGATGAAGGTAGAAATTGCGATGTAAAGATTCCCCTGTACATCCACGCCCGGTTCCAAGATGTCTTCGCAGTACAAAAACATATGGGCACCCACGGGAATGGCAATGGATGGGTAATAACCAACACGCGCTTTAGCAAAGATGCGCTACAATACGCGCAATGCGTTGGGCTGCATATGTTAAGTTGGGACTATCCAATGGGCGATTCCCTCAAAGACCGAATTGATTTGCTGGGGTTGTATCCTATTACGGTGTCAACCCTGCTCAGCAAACGGGAAAAGCAATTTTTGTTAAGTCGCGATGTGGTACTTTGCAGGGAGTTGCTTCGCGATCGGTTTTACCTAGACCATTTGGGGGTTTCAGCCGGGCGAACCAAGCGGATACTCGCTGAAATTTCCCAACTTTGCCAAGCAAAAGCTCCCCAAGATGATAACAGTTAAGGTCACGTTTTTAGGTGCGGCGAGGACCGTAACGGGCGCGAAATTCCACATCGAGACTCCCACCCATACGCTGTTGGTAGATTGCGGAATGTTTCAGGGCGTAAAGGAACTACGCGAGGCCAATTGGGAGCCCGTGCCCGTAGCCGTTTCTGAAATTGATACCGTGTTGCTTACTCACGGGCACTTAGACCATACCGGCTATCTACCGCGCTTGGTCAAGGAAGGTTTTACTGGAACTATCCTAGCGACCGAGCCTACCCTTTCCATTGCAGAAATCATCTTAAAGGACAGTGCAAAAATTCATGAGGAAGAAGCAAAAAAGGCCCATGCCGAAGGCTTCAGTAGGCACCATCCTCCCTTACCCTTTTATACCGAGACCGATGTAACGCGCACCCTTTCCTATTTCCGAAGTGCAGATAAAGATACTTGGCACACCCTGGCCGAGGGGGTGCGCTGCAGGTTCCGGCACGTGGGCCATATAATAGGCGCTACGTTTATTGAACTGGAAATAGCGGGCAAGCGATTGGTGTTTTCTGGCGATGTGGGCCGACACGAGGATAGGCTACTCCTCCCGCCCGAGTCGCCCGAGTGGGCAGATTACCTTTTTCTGGAAAGTACCTACGGAAATCGGTTGCACCCCACAGACGATATAGAAAACCGCATAGCACATCTGGTGCAGGATACGGTGGAAAATAGAGGCACGTTAATTATTCCTTCCTTTGCGGTGGAACGCTTGCAAACGCTAATGCAAATACTCCATCAGTTATATCGTAAGAACAAGATTCCCAAAATTCCGGTATATATTGATAGCCCGATGGGCAATTCGGTATTTGAGGTATTTCGGCGCTACCCGGGTTGGCACAAATTGCAACCTACTGAAATGAATGCGATGGAGCGCCAAATGCATATCATCTCCAGTTATAGAGATACGTGGTCGGCTATTGATGACCCGCGTCCGAAGATTGTGGTAGCCGGTAGCGGCATGGTTACTGGCGGGCGCGTGTTAACCTACCTGCAACAGTTAAT
>NZQO01000044.1 GCA_002693605.1 Flavobacteriaceae bacterium | reverse complement strand
GGTCAGTTATTTGTTCAGGGGGTAATCATGAACTTGTTGAACCCCAAAGTGATGATTTTTTTCTTGGCATTTTTCCCCGGATTTCTATGGGCCGAAAATGGAAATACGGTGTTTCAGTTTTATGTGTTGGGTCTGGTTTTTATGGCGGTTTCTTTTTCTGTCTTTTCGAGTATTGCCTTATTGGCCGGAAGAATCGCCAAGTACATAAAACAGCACGCCTCAGTCGGGGTCGTTTTAAAGTGGCTTCAGGTAGTAGTGTTTATTGGCATTGCGATATATATACTTATTCCCTGAGCTGGATAGCTTCGGAATGGCTTTACCGGTAGTTGGTATTAAATTTCATATTGACATTTCGCCAAAGGGTTTATCAATTCTATTATCTTTGAACCAATGCAGAATGTAAAGCTAATAGAATGCCCTCGTGACGCCATGCAGGGAATTAAGGACTGGATTCCTACGCAGCAGAAAGTACAGTACATTCAGGCACTGCTTCGGTGCGGTTTCGATACGTTGGACTTTGGCAGTTTCGTATCTCCGCGCGCCATTCCACAAATGAAGGATACCGCCGAGGTACTCGCTGCCCTCGACCTGTCGCGTACCAAGAGCAAACTGCTGGCCATCGTGGCGAACGTGAGGGGGGCACAAGAGGCGGTTATTCACCCCGAGATCCAGTATCTAGGCTATCCATTTTCCATTTCTGAGAATTTCCAGATGCGAAATACCCACAAAACTATAGCCGAGTCTATCGTGATCCTACAGGACATACTCAATTTGGCCGATACCCACGGCAAGGAGGTAGTTGCCTATCTGTCTATGGGCTTCGGAAACCCCTATGGCGATCCGTGGAATGTCGACATCGTGGGTGAATGGACCGAAAAACTCGCTGGTATGGGGGTTACTATCTTGTCGCTCAGCGATACCGTGGGCACTTCCACTTCAGAAATTATTACTTATCTTTACTCTAATTTAATCCCCACCTATCCCCATATCGAGTTTGGGGCCCATTTGCATACCACCCCGACCTCTTGGTTCGAAAAAATCGACGCCGCCTACAAATCGGGCTGCCGTAGATTTGATGGGGCCATACAGGGGTTTGGCGGTTGCCCTATGGCCAAGGACGAACTAACAGGTAATATGCCTACTGAAAAAATGCTTAGCTATTTTACTGCCAAGAAGGTAATTAGCAATATTAATACAATGTCTTTTGAAAGTGCTCACAATGAAGCTACAAAGATTTTTACCAAATATCATTAGTATGAAAAAAGGGGTGTTGTTTTCAATTATAGTTAGTGCCTTATTAGTTAGTTGCAAGATAATTCAGCCGGTCAATCCCGAAACCATCTACGGCGATGGTACCATGACCTTCAAGTTCATTCAGCTGAATGATGTATATGAAATTGCGCCCTTAAATGGCGGACAGTATGGCGGTCTTGCCCGTGTGGCCCACATTAGGGACTCCATAGCACGTGAAAATCCAAACACTTATCTTTTCATGGCAGGCGATTTTCTCAACCCTTCCTTGCTAGGTACCCTGTCTCACAACGGCGAAACTATTCATGGCAAACAGATGATCGATGTAATGAATGCCATGGACTTCGATCTGGTAACCTTCGGAAACCACGAATTCGATATTGGCGAGGAGGACCTTCAGAAGCGATTGAACGAATCTAACTTTCAATGGGTATCGTCGAATGTGCGCCACGCTACCGAAGGAGGCCTTAAACCCTTTAAAAAGGACTTGGAATTTGGATCACTACCCGTACCCGATTATTTCACTATTCCCGTAAGAGATACCTTGGGTAACGAAATTAAGATTGGCTTTTTTAGCGTTACCCTAGATTCTAATCCGCAGGATTTCGTTTATTATGGCGATGTGTACGAGAGTGCAGATAAAGCCTATAGGCTCGTTAAGGACAAGGCCGATATTATTTTTGGCCTTACGCACCTTACCATAGATCAAGATAGAAAATTGGCAAAGCGCCTGCCGTTGGTGCCCCTCATTATGGGTGGGCACGAACATTCCAGTATGCTAATTAGGGAGGGCAGGTCATTAATTACGAAAGCCGATGCCAATGCAAAGACGGTGTATGTCCATACCATTACCTACGACCTTATTACCAACTACGTGCATGTGCACTCGAAATTGGTGCCTATCGATTCTAAGATCCCCTCCCAACCGGCGATAGACCGAATTGTGAAGAAATGGACCGAGGTATTAGAGGAAAAGGTGGAGACGATTGCCAAAAACCCCAACGAAATAATTTACGTTCCCAAAACACCCTTAGATGGTACCGACAGTGCCAACCGAAACATACAGACCAACCTTGGCGAATTGATTACCAACGCCATGCTGCTCAGTTTTAACCACAATGTCGATGCGGCTATCGTTAACGGTGGCTCCATAAGGGTTGATGATATTATGGAGGGGCCGCTTACCAGTCAGGATGTATTCCGGATTCTTCCCTTTGGCGGCCCGGTATTAAAGGTCGATATGAAGGGAAGCTTACTGCGCGCAGTCTTGGAATATGGCAAGGCAAGTCGCGGCACCGGGGCATATTTGCAGCGCTATCATATAACCGAATCGGCAACGGGCGATTGGCTGCTACGCGATAAATCCATTCAGGATAATACCGTTTATACCATCGCCCTTAGCGATTTCCTGATGAAGGGATACGACATTCCATTTCTCACCCCTTCCCATCCGGGAGTTATCAAGGTATATGAACCTGAAATAAGCGAACCTGCGACCGATATTCGCAAGGCCGTGATCCTATTTATGAAAAATCAACCAACGGCCCAGTGATCAAACTCTTTCAAATAGTAGGTGTTATTTTACTCGTGGTACTAATCGGCATACAGTTCGTTCGTCCGCAGAAAAACAACGGCGGATACGAGTCGATAATGTATTTTGAAAACGAGACAAAGCCTTCCGTTCAAGTGGCCAGCATTTTGAAGGAAAGCTGTTATGATTGCCATAGCAATCAGACGCAATACCCTTGGTATGCCGAAATCGCCCCGGTGTCGCTCTGGCTCGAGGAGCACATAGAGCACGGCAAGGAACATTTCAACGTTTCCGAATGGAAAACCTATTCAGTAAAGAAAAAGGACCATAAATTGGAAGAACTCATTGAAATGGTAGAGGCCGAGGAAATGCCCCTAGAGTCGTATACTTGGATCCACGGAAAACTCGAGGAACCAGAAAAAAGTATGTTGTTGCAATGGGCCGGACTGGCTAGATTGCAGTACAAGAACCAGCTACAGGTTTCACGGAAATAACCATATCTCATTCACCCCGACATTATTTAAATTTAATCTAAATAAACTTGGTAGATTTATTTTGTCTCATTATTTTTGCGCTTGAAATAAACTCTTATTTATATTAAGTCTAAATAAAATGATGATGAAAAACTATCTTTTCACCGCTCTCCTAGCAAGTTTTGCCTTATTCTCTTGTGCCAACGATGACGAGGGAAGCTCTATTGATAACTCTTCTGTCGAGGCACCGGCAACCTACGTTTTTGAACGTGACGGGCAGTCTACCGTATCGTTCGAGGGCCAAACCACTCGCATACTAATGGCGGGTGAAATTGCCGGCGCGTTCAATGATTTCGATGCTTCTACCGAAGCTTCCGTTAAGGCGATGTTCGCCCACCAAGAGGGTGAGAATAACTTTAGCGATTCGCGTTTAAATGCTTCTGGAAAAAATGTTCGCAGTAAAACTGCGGCCTCTAAAGACTACTTCGGAAGCAACGCAACCGAGGCGGCCACTATAAAAAACACATTCGACGGGTACATCGATAACCATTTTGCCGAGGTAGTGCCCAATCGCAATGTCGCCGCGGCCCCCGGGGTTTCGGGCCAGATTGCCGACGGTTCCTCTCCGCGTTACGTCGCTGCCAATGGGTTGGAGATGAATCAAATTTTCGCCAAGGGGCTTATTGGGGCCCTAATGGCCGACCAAATGTTGAACAACTATTTGAGCACCTCTGTTTTGGATGAAGCAAATAACCGGACTGATAACGATAACGAAATCACCGTGGCCGATAAGCCCTACACCACAATGGAACATAAGTGGGACGAGGCATATGGCTACCTTTTTGGTGCCGCGCAAAACACGGCCAATCCGGTTCCCGCCATTGGCGAGGCGGACGGCTTTTTGAACAAGTACGTAGGAAAGGTGAATTCCGATCTTGATTTTGAAGGTATTGCGCAAGAGATATTCGATGCCTTTAAATTAGGTAGGGCGGCCATCGTAGCCAAGAATTACGAGGTGCGCGACCAACAGGCCGATTTGATTCGCCAACTGGTTTCCGAAGTAATTGCCATTCGTGCGGTATACTATTTGCAGGCCGGTAAGGTGGGAATCCAGGACGGCGATTTTGGTGCGGCATTCCACGACCTATCGGAAGGATACGGGTTTGTCTATAGCCTTCGCTTTACGCGTAACACGGCAGATGATATGCCTTATTTCAGTAAAGGTGAGGTAGACAGTTTCCTTTCCGAACTGCTTTCGGATGGTTCGAATGGACTTTGGAATGTAACCCCCGAAACGTTAGATAGAATTTCCGAAGCCATTGCGGCGAAGTTCGACTTCACCGTTCAAATGGCCGCCAATTAAAATATTTGAATTAGGTTGCGGCTGGCCTGCGTGAAAGTGGGCCAGTTGCTTTTTAGTACTTTTGCACAAATTTTTGCGATATGTTAAAGAAATCATTCTTTTTTGGAATTTTATGTTTGGCGCTTTGGGCGTGTTCGGAAGACGATAGCGGTGGTCCCGCGAGTTCGGGCGATTCGTTCGATCGCAGTGCCATGCTGGTAAATTGGGCCGATAATATTATAATTCCGGCGTACTTAAATTTTGGTGGGACGACCCAGGCTCTAGAATCTGCGGTGGCAAGTTTTACTCAAAACCCATCTGAGGCTACCCTTCAGGAAGCGCGCTCGGCATGGCAAACTGCCTATATCGCGTTTCAGCAAGTTTCTATGTTCGATATCGGCCCCGCCGAAACGGTCTTTTTCCGGAATCGATTGAACACCTATCCTGCCAATACAACCGAGATAGAAGATTTTATCGCTAGCGGAACCTATGATCTTTCGCTTCCTTCAACGATGGATGCGCAAGGATTTCCGGCAATGGATTATTTGCTTTACGGATTGGGGGAAACCGATTCAGAAATCGTGGCATTCTATAGCACCAACGCAAGTGCCACTAACTATACGAATTACCTGGTAAACTTGGCGCAAATTGCCAACTCGCTCACAGCTAGTGTCGTGGCCAATTGGAATACTGGGTATCGCGATACCTTTGTTAGTAATTCTGGCGGTTCGGCCTCCGCCTCGGTTGATAAACTGGCGAATGACTATGTTTTTTATTATGAAAAGGCGCTACGTGCCGGAAAGATAGGAATCCCCGCTGGCGTGTTTTCCAATTTGCCCTTGCCCGGAAATGTAGAAGCTTTTTATAAGAAGGACTTTTCAAGGCAATTAGCATTGACGTCGCTACAGGCCGCGCAAGATTTTTTCAACGGAAAACATTTTGCAGGAAACCAGACCGGGAAAAGTTTCAAAAGCTATCTTGATTACCTGAACACCATAAAAAATGGTGAGGATCTCGCCCTATTGATCAATGCCCAGTTTGAGGATGCTCGTGCGGCGTTGAATCTGTTGGATGAAAACTTCGTGGCGCAAATTGAAATAGATAATTCTAAAATGCTGAATGCCTTTGACGAACTGCAGCGTAACGTTATCCTGTTGAAGGTAGATATGCTACAAGCGTTGGATGTAAATGTCGATTATATCGATGCCGACGGAGACTAATGGGTAGCCCGCTCGCAAAATACCTTGATAAGCCTACAGAGGCCGCCCCGTTGGCGGTCTTTCGTATTTTCTTTGGCCTTATGATGGTAGGGAGCTTGCTCCGTTTTTGGGCCAATGGCTGGATTGAAAAATTATACCTTGAGCCCACTTTTCACTTTTCATATTACGGTTTCGAATGGGTAAGGCCGCTGGGCGCTTTTACCTACGTAATTTTCTTGGTATGCGGTCTCAGTGCATTGGGTGTGGCCCTGGGCTTTAAGTATCGCCTATCCATACTCACCTTTTTTCTGAGCTTTACCTATATCGAATTGATGGATAAGACCACCTACCTTAACCATTATTACTTTATAAGCTGCGTAAGCTTTTTGATGCTTTTTTTGCCGGCCCACCGTTACTTTTCGGTAGATGCTTGGCGGAATAAGAAATTGGCCGCGTACTATATTCCCTCCTGGACCATAGATAGCATTAAAGTACTTCTGGGAATAGTCTACTTCTATGCCGGATTGGCAAAATTGAATAGCGACTGGCTTTTTCGCGCTATGCCCCTTAAAATATGGCTCCCCTCCAATTATGACCTTCCTTTGTTGGGAACGATCCTACAAGAGGAATGGGCGCACTTTGCCTTTAGCTGGAGTGGCGCACTGTACGATTTGAGTATTCCCTTTTTACTGCTATACCGAAAAACCCGCTGGTTCGCCTTCGCCATGGTGGTTATTTTCCACGTGCTTACGCGCGTGCTGTTCCCCATCGGTATTTTTCCCTTTGTGATGATCGTGAGCACCTTGATCTTCTTCGATGCGAAATTCCATCATCGCATCTTGCTTTTTTTATCGGGCGTTTTTCGAATTGGAAAGGAGAAATGGGATGCCGTATTGCTTCCGAAGAAAAAAGAAAAAACCACATCGATGGTAAAATGGGTAGTGGCCCTATTTATCGGAATCCAGTTTTTATTGCCCTGGCGCTATGTCTTGTATCCGGGTGAACTTTTCTGGACCGAGGAGGGATTTCGGTTTTCTTGGCGCGTCATGCTAATGGAAAAGGCTGGCTACGCACAGTTTAAGGTAGTAAACCCTGCCACGGGAAATTATTTTTACGTTGATAACAGTGATTTCCTGACGCCCTTTCAGGAAAAACAAATGAGCTTCCAGCCGGATTTTATTCTTGAGTATGCACATTTCTTGGGCGACCAGTTTAAGGCTCAGGGACACGGCCCCCTCGAGATATATGTAGAAAGTTATGTGGCCCTAAATGGTCGAATGAGCCAACCCTTTGTATACCCGACAGTCAATTTATTGAATCAGCGCGAATCGTTCGCGCATAAAACCTGGATAGTACCCTTTCAAGATGAAATTAAAGGATTGTAGTGTTTTGAAGAATTTGAGTTTTGCGCTTATACTGCTAATTGCGTGTCAAACGTTGGCACAATCCAGCCTCAGCGGTACGGTCACCACCTTGGCCGGGGAGCCTATTGCCGGGGCCGAGGTGTACCTCACCAGTACGGGGAAAAGTACCGTTACAAATGGCTCTGGAAATTTTTCGTTTGAATCGGTATCCAACGGCGATCATTACCTTGTGGTCTTCACCTTCGAATTTGAAATAGCCGAAACCCAAGTTACGGTTAACGGGAATACGGTTCAGAATTTCAGCTTACAGCCCTTGGGTGAAACCCTCACCGAAGTGGTGCTTACAAAGCGTAAGGAGCGCCAATTTGCCTTAAAACAACTACGTCCAGTAGAGGGTACCGCTATCTATGCGGGTAAGAAGAGCGAAGTTGTATTGCTTGACAATCTTACCGCTAATCTCGCCACGGGAAATGCGAGACAGATATACGCGCAGGTGGTTGGTCTTAATATTTACGAGAATAACGACGCGGGCCTTCAGCTAAACATTGGAGGTAGGGGCCTCAACCCCAATCGATCGGCGAATTTCAACGTGCGCCAAAATGGCTATGATATCTCTGCCGATGTTCTGGGATATCCAGAAAGCTACTACACGCCGCCCGCCGAAGCGCTGCAGCAAATAGAGGTGGTGCGAGGGGCCGCATCACTGCAGTATGGAACGCAATTTGGCGGCTTGGTAAATTTCAAGCTGAAAGCACCAAATGCTGAGAAGGAATTCGAGTGGGTATCGCGCCAAACGGTAGGAAGCTACAATCTTTTCAACAGTTTTAACAGTGCCTCCGGTACGGTGGGAAAGGTTGGCTATTATTCCTATTTTAACTATAAGACGGGCGAAGATTTTAGGCCCAACTCGGGCTTCAATAGCTATAATGCCTATGCTCATGTGGCGTACGAGCTTGACGAAAAAACCAAGGTAACGGGCGAGTTCAGTTACCTGTACTATTTGGCACAACAACCTGGCGGGTTGACAGACCGGCAGTTTGAGGAGGATCCGACCTTTAGCAACCGGAGTAGAAACTGGTTCGAAGTTGACTGGAAGTTGTATGCACTTTTACTGGAACATTCATTTTCAGAAAAAACCCAGTTTAGTGCCAATCTTTTTGCGTTGGATGCTTCGCGAAAATCAGTAGGCTTTAGGGAAAACAGAGTATCGCAGGAAGACGATTTAACTTCGCCCCGCGAACTAATCTCCGGAAAATTTCGGAATTGGGGTACCGAGACCAGGTTGTTAACGCGCTACGATTTTTTGGAAAACGAGAACGTCCTGCTCTTGGGTGCCAAGTATTACCAAAGTAACAATGCCGAACGACAAGGCCCTGGTAGCACGGGAAATGATGCCGATTTTCAGTTTGCCAACGATGCGTTTCCCGATTACCCAAGGCAAAGCGATTTTGAGTTTCCTAATGTGAACCTGGCATTTTTCGGTGAGCATATTTTTCAACTTTCCGATAGGTTTTCGGTGACGCCAGGGTTTCGGGTAGAATATATCAAAACCGAAAGTGAGGGAGCGTACAAGGATATCCGTTTCGATTTGGCTGGAAATCCCATCTTGAACGAGACCATTCCTGATAATCGCACGTTCGACCGTAGCTTTATCTTACTTGGGCTGGGCCTTAGCTATAAGCCCAGTACAAAGGCCGAACTCTATGCGAACGTGAGCCAGAACTACCGGTCGGTCACCTTCAACGATATTCGAATAACCAACCCGTCGCTTACGATAGACCCCGAAATTACAGATGAAGAAGGTTACACGGCCGATATTGGGGTGCGGGGTCGATTCAGAAATTACGTGTCGTACGATATCGGGGCATTCTATCTGCGCTACCGCGACCGTTTGGGAGTTGTAATTCGTGAACTGAGCGATATTCAAGAGGAACGTTTCCGCGGAAATATTGGCGATGCCTCCATATACGGCTTCGAAGGTTTTGTGGACTGGAACATTTGGACCACTTTTTTTGAAGACGATCGCGTAAAACTCTCCACGTTCTTGAATCTGGCGGTGACCGATAGTGAATATACTTCTTCAGGACAGAATAACGTTGCCGGCAACGAGGTGGAGTTCATTCCGTCGGTTAACCTCAAAACGGGGGTGCATTTTGGCTACAAAAATCTTTTGGGCAGCTTACAGTATACCTATCTGGGCAGGCAATTTACCGATGCCACGAATAGCCTTCGCGATTTTGAGAGCCAAAGTGGTATTGTGGGTGAAATTCCCGCGTATGATATTTTGGATCTTTCATTGAGCTATACTTATGGTCGCTTCCGGGTAGAGGGCGGACTCAATAATGTGCTGGACAATAGCTATTTCGTGCGCCGGGCCACTGGATATCCGGGTCCTGGCATTATACCCAGTCAGCCGCGCACCTTTTACGCTGGCCTTCAAATAAGCTTATAATCGGGTATAAATTCGAAAACATGGGCTTTGCCCCATACGGTGCCATTATATCTCACAATTTAATTGTATTTTTGCACGCAATTAAATAGTAACCCCTTCCGGTTTCTTCGGAATAAAATTTTAATTGCAATGACCGCACACGACAACAAAATTCTTGGTGAAGGCCTTACGTACGACGATGTTCTTTTGGTGCCTGCCTATTCTGAAATTTTACCAAGGGAAGTTTCGATAGAAACAAAATTTTCACGCAACATCACGCTCAACGTGCCCATCGTTTCCGCAGCGATGGATACCGTTACCGAAAGCGCTATGGCCATTGCCATGGCTAGGGAAGGCGGCATTGGGGTGCTTCATAAAAATATGTCCATTGAGCAGCAGGCGGCCGAGGTACGAAAGGTGAAACGTGCCGAAAGCGGCATGATCATAGATCCGGTTACCCTGCCCAAGTCGGCTACCGTGGGCGACGCACAGGCCACGATGAAGGAATATAGCATTGGCGGTATTCCCATTATAGACGATGCCAAGAAACTCATCGGTATCGTTACTAACCGGGATTTGCGTTTCGAGAAGAACTATGGCCGACCGCTTTCTGAGGTAATGACTTCCGAGAATCTGGTGACCGTGGGAAAGGGCACTTCTCTAAAGGATGCCGAGATTATTCTTCAGAAAAATAAAATCGAAAAATTACCCGTAGTAGATGACAATGGCACGTTACTGGGCCTAATTACCTTCCGGGATATAACGAAAATGACCAAGAAGCCCATTGCCAATAAAGATAGTTACGGTCGACTTCGGGTTGCCGCAGCCCTAGGCGTTACGGCCGATGCCGTTGAGCGTGCCGAGGCACTGGTACAGGCCCAGGTAGATGCCGTTATTATCGATACCGCCCACGGCCATACCAAGGGCGTAGTGAGTGTTTTGAAGGAAGTAAAGTCGAAGTTCCCCGAACTGGATGTCGTCGTTGGCAACATAGCCACGGCTGAAGCGGCCAAATATTTGGTTGAGGCAGGTGCCGATGCGGTTAAGGTAGGCATTGGTCCGGGATCTATTTGCACTACGCGCGTAGTGGCCGGCGTTGGTTTTCCACAATTTTCTGCCGTTTTGGAAGTGGCAGCGGCCATTAAGGGCTCCGGCGTACCGGTTATAGCCGACGGAGGCATTCGCTATACGGGAGACATTCCGAAGGCCATCGCAGCCGGGGCAGATAGCGTTATGTTGGGTTCGCTGTTGGCCGGGACTAAGGAATCGCCAGGTGAGACCATTATTTATGAGGGACGCAAATTTAAGTCATACCGCGGAATGGGCTCTGTCGAGGCTATGAAGCAAGGGTCTAAGGATCGCTATTTCCAGGATGTCGAAGATGATATCAAGAAATTGGTGCCGGAAGGCATCGTTGGCCGCGTTGCCTATAAAGGCGAATTGGTAGAGAGCATGACCCAGTTTATTGG